>NZ_UFQO01000010.1 GCF_900497595.1 Treponema pectinovorum | reverse complement strand
AAGGAGGGTGATATAGTCATTCTCACCCGCTACAAACACTAGCGGCCAGTTCTTTGAAAAGAAAATTAGTGAAGGAAAAAAGACAAGACAAAGCACTAAAAGAAAGGCAAAGAAATGAGTTTTTCTTTTAATGTAGCAAGAAAAAGTTTTATCAAGTACAAACGAAATGCCAGCGACTGTTGAAAAATACAGTTGCAACACAAAAGAATCCTATCAAGAGATTGGTTGGGATGGATGATTTATGAGAGAAAATCTTGACCCGCAAGGGTTTGAGAAATAATCATGGAGAGTTTGATCCTGGCTCAGAATAAACGCTGGCGGCGTGTCTTAAGCATGCAAGTCGAACGGCAAGAAAGTGCTTGCACTTTCCTAGAGTGGCGGACTGGTGAGTAACACGTGGGTGACGTACCCTTTGGACGGGGATAGTCGGTAGAAATACCGGGTAATACCGGATAAGGTCATATAAGTTGGAGATATATGAGGAAAGTGGCTATGGCCACGCCGAAGGAACGGCCTGCGGCCTATCAGCTAGTTGGTGAGGAAAAGGCCCACCAAGGCGATGACAGGTATCCGGCCTGAGAGGGTGAACGGACACATTGGGACTGAGATACGGCCCAGACTCCTACGGGAGGCAGCAGCTAAGAATATTCCGCAATGGACGAAAGTCTGACGGAGCAACGCCGCGTGGATGATGAAGGTCGGAAGATTGTAAAATCCTTTTATTATTGAAGAATAAACTGTACAGGGAATGGTATAGAGGTGACAGTAGGTAATGAATAAGCACCGGCTAATTACGTGCCAGCAGCCGCGGTAACACGTAAGGTGCGAGCGTTATTCGGAATTATTGGGCGTAAAGGGCACGCAGGCGGTTATGCAAGCTTGGTGTGAAATACTGGGGCTTAACCCCAGAACTGCATTGAGAACTGCAAGACTAGAGTCAGTGAGGGGAAATCGGAATTCCAGGTGTAGGGGTGAAATCTGTAGATATCTGGAAGAACACCAATGGCGAAGGCAGATTTCCAGCGCATGACTGACGCTCAGGTGCGAAGGTGCGGGGATCAAACAGGATTAGATACCCTGGTAGTCCGCACAGTAAACTATGTACACTAGGTGTCCGGTCATAAGACTGGGTGCCAAAGCAAACGCGATAAGTGTACCGCCTGGGGAGTATGCCCGCAAGGGTGAAACTCAAAGGAATTGACGGGGGCCCGCACAAGCGGTGGAGCATGTGGTTTAATTCGATGGTACGCGAGGAACCTTACCTGGGTTTGACATACACACTGATTATCAAGAGATTGGTAAGCGTAGCAATACGAGTGTGAACAGGTGCTGCATGGCTGTCGTCAGCTCGTGCCGTGAGGTGTTGGGTTAAGTCCCGCAACGAGCGCAACCCCTACTGCCGGTTACTAACAGGTAAAGCTGAGGACTCAGGCGGAACTGCCTGCGACAAGCAGGAGGAAGGCGGGGATGACGTCAAGTCATCATGGCCCTTATGTCCAGGGCTACACACGTGCTACAATGGTTGGAACAGAGTGAAGCGAAGCGGTGACGTGGAGCAAAACGCAAAAAACCAATCGTAGTTCGGATTGGAGTCTGAAACTCGACTCCATGAAGTTGGAATCGCTAGTAATCGCATATCAGCACGGTGCGGTGAATACGTTCCCGGGCCTTGTACACACCGCCCGTCACACCATCCGAGTCGAGGATACCCGAAGCCGGTAGACTAACCGCAAGGAGGTCGCTGTCGAAGGTATGCTTGGTGAGGGGGGTGAAGTCGTAACAAGGTAGCCGTACCGGAAGGTGCGGCTGGATCACCTCCTTTTGTAAGACAAGAGGAAAAGGAAACTAAAAAGAAGTTTTCAAAGGCTATTGTGTACAGCCAAAAGTAGAGTAGATTGATTTTGAAAAGGCTTTTTTAAGTCCTGTCTTTTTTCTTAACTAGTTTTTTTTATATAAACCATAAAAGCCGGAACAGTAGCTCAGTTGGTTAGAGCACCGCTCTGATAAGGCGGGGGTCGATAGTTCAACTCTATCCTGTTCCATCGCCTAGTTAAAGAATGGAAAGTTCTAGGCAAAACAAGTTCTTTGAAAGTAGAAGTGAAGGAAAGAAACAAGAGTTATCTTTATTATAAGAATAAAGGTGACGAGTGAAGGTAAGAAGAAAAAGGTTATAGAAAGAAGCGAGTGAAAAGAGGAGCCGGGCTTGAAGGAAGAGGCTTTTAAAAGTAGCGAAAGGAGCTTTGAGTAGATAAGTAAAAAATGGAAAAGATAATATGGTCAAGCGAAGAAAAGTTCATGGCGGATGCCTATGGAGCTGAGAGGCGAAGAAGGTCGTGATAAGCTGCGAAAAGCTAGGGCGAGAAGCACATATTCATTGACCCCTAGATAACCGAATGGAGTAATCCGGCGGTAGAGATACCGTCACCTGAAATATCTGAATAAAATAGGATACAGGAGCTAAACTGTGTGAAGTGAACCATCTAAGTAACACGGGAAAAGAAATCAAAAGAGATTCCCCCAGTAGCGGCGAGCGAAGAGGGAAGAGCCCAAACCACGGAAAGTGGGGTTGAAGGGCTGCATGGGGATGACCCGGAAAGTTAGGAAAAAACTTGAAGATAGCAGAAGCTTCTGGGAAGGAGCGTCAAAGAGCGTGAAAGCCGCGTATGCGAAATTGGAGAGACTTTCTGATGCAGAACCTGAGTACGGCGGGGCACGAGAAACCCTGTTGGAAGCTGGGTCGACCACGATCCAAGGCTAAATACTAAACAGCTACCGATAGTGAACGAGTACCGTGAGGGAAAGGTGAAAAGAACCCCGGTGAGGGGAGTGAAATAGAACCTGAAACCATGAACTAACAAGATGTCACAGCCTGAGAGGGTAGTGGCGTGCCTTTTGTAGAATGAACCTGCGAGTTACGGTATGCAGCGAGGTTAAGGAATAGGAGTTCTGGAGCCGAAGCGAAAGCGAGTCTGAAAAGGGCGAAATAAAGTTGCATGTCGTAGACCCGAAGCCAAGGTGATCTTATCATGAGCAGGTTGAAGGCAGGGTGAAACCTGCTGGAGGACCGAACAGTAATCTGTTAAAAAAGGTAGTGATGACTTGTGATAAGGAGCGAAAGACTAAACAAACCTGGAAATAGCTGGCTCTCCCCGAAATGCCTTTAGGGACAGCCTCATATAAAGCTTACGGAGGTAAAGCACTGGACGGGGATGGGGGAGTCAAATCCTACCTGACCCAATCAAACTCTGAATGCCGTAAGGTAGCGTATGGGAGTGAGACTGTGGGCGCTAAGGTTCATAGTCAAGAGGGAAACAGCCCAAACCAACAGCTAAGGTCCCGAAATTATGCTAAGTGTTAAATGAAGTGTGGATGCACAGACAGCCAGGAGGTTGGCTTAGAAGCAGCCATTCCTTAAAAGAGTGCGTAACAGCTCACTGGTCGAGCATTTATGCGCAGACAATGTAACGGGGCTAAGCATAATACCGAAGCTTTGGACTCATAACGAAAGTTATGATTGGTAGGGGAGCATTCCATTAACTGAAGAAGAAGTACCTGTGAGGGGCTTTGGAGGAGATGGAAGAGAGAATGCAGGTATAAGTAACGAAAAGACGGGTGAGATTCCCGTCCGCCGAAAACATAAGGATTCCGGGGTAAAGGAAATCTGCCCCGGGTAAGTCGGCCCCTAAGGTCAGGCGGAAACGCGTAGCCGATGGGAAATCGGTTTATAATCCGATACCTTTTTCAGTTTCGAGGGCAAGACGCATGAGGTGAAATCCGGCAGGGCGACGGTAGTCCCTGTCAAAGCATCAATCTGGTGAAGGCTGTAGGCAAATCCGCAGCCAGAGGAGAGGTGTAATAGCGAGAGGAAAGAAAGTTGAATCGAAGCGGACGTAATCAAGGTGCTAAAAAATACTGTCTAAGGCTAGGCTGAAAAAGACCGTACCGTAAACGGACACACGTATGTGGGATGAGTAATCTAAGGCGCACGAGCGACCTCGCGTTAAGGAACTCGGCAAAATGCACACGTAACTTCGGAAGAAGTGTGGCTCTGATTGTATAAGATTAAGAGCGGCAGAAAGCAGGCTCAGGCGACTGTTTATCAAAAACACAGCCATCTGCGAACCAGCAATGGGACGTATAGGTGGTGACTCCTGCCCGGTGCTGGAAGGTTAAGAGGAGCGGTTAGGCGCAAGCCGAAGCTGTGAATCGAAGCCCCAGTAAACGGCGGCCGTAACTATAACGGTCCTAAGGTAGCGAAATTCCTTGGCGGGTAAGTTCCGCCCCGCACGAATGGAGTAACGATTCTGAGCACTGTCTCAACGCGAGACTCGGTGAAATTTATATGTCGGTAAAGAAGCCGACTACCCATAATTAGACGGAAAGACCCCGTGAACCTTCACCGTAACTTAACATTGGGATCTTATTTATCATGTGTAGGATAGTTGGGAAGCTAAGAAGCGTGGTCGTCAGGTTGCGTGGAGCTAAAAAGTGAAATACCAATCTTGATGAATGAGATTTCTAACCTGATCCTTGAAGCAGGGTCGGGGACAATGTTAGGCGAGCGGTTTGACTGGGGCGGTCGCCTCCTAAATTGTAACGGAGGTGCGCGAAGGTCTCCTCACCCTGGTTGGGAATCAGGGCGCGAGTGTAAAGGCACAAGGAGGCTTGACTGCGAGAAAGACATTTCGAGCAGGTACGAAAGTAGGTCTTAATGATCTGATGGTGCTGAGTGGAAAGGCCATCACTTAACGGACAAAAGGTACTCCGGGGATAACAGGCTGATTTTCCCCAAGAGTTCACATCGACGGGAAAGTTTGGCACCTCGATGTCGGCTCATCGCATCCTGGGGCTGGAGCAGGTCCCAAGGGTTTGGCTGTTCGCCAATTAAAGCGGTACGTGAGCTGGGTTCAGAACGTCGCGAGACAGTTCGGTCCCTATCTGTTATGGGCGTTGGATGTTTGAGAGGATCTGCTTTTAGTACGAGAGGACCGAAGTGGACTAACCTCTGGTTTATCTGTTGTCCTGCCAAGGGCAAGTGCAGAGTATCTAAGTTGGGAAGGGATAACCGCTGAAAGCATCTAAGCGGGAAGCCCACCTCAAGATTAGACATCCCTGAGACTTTTAAGTCTCCTGAAGACTCCTGGGACACTACTAGGTTGATAGGATGCAGGTGTAAGTACCGCGAGGTATTCAGCCGAGCATTACTAATAAGTCGTGAGGCTTGACCATATTATCGTTTCCATATATTTTTCTTAAAACTTTACTGTGTTTTCTTTCTTTCTCTTTTATATAAACACAAAACTTTACAGACCTGAAAATCTTTCTTTCTTGTGTGTTTAGTTTTTCTTACACTGTTTAATTTGCTGGTGGCCATAGTGGAGAGGTAATACCCGTTCCCATTCCGAACACGGAAGTCAAGCTCTCTTACGCCGATGATACTGCTCTTCGCGGGAAAGTAGGTAGCTGCCAGCTTTTT
>NZ_UFQO01000009.1 GCF_900497595.1 Treponema pectinovorum | reverse complement strand
AGCGATTGGAAGGGCGCGTAGCGGCCACCGCAGCACGGCTTGCGTGCGAGGAGGCTGGAGCGCAAGCGTAACCCTGCAAAGCGCGCTCTTGTGCCTGTGAGCAACGCGAATTGGCTCAAGATGTGCCAATATTTTTACAGCACGCTTTTTTCTGTTGTATTTCCAATATTTCAAAAATCCTTTATATTATATGGCTAGTGAGCTATTTTGTATGATTGATATTCAAAGCACGCCTGATACTAGAGAAATTCCGCTCCAAAAAGTTGGGGTAAAAAATGTTCGCTATCCTGTGCAGGTGCTCGATAAAAATAAAAAAACTCAAACCACAACCGCTTCTGTGAACCTTTTTGTGAATCTTCCGCACGATTTTAAAGGCACTCACATGAGTCGTTTTATTGAGATTTTTCATAAATATCACAAAGATATTTCTATGCACAATTTTCTTGAAATGCTTGAAGATATTCGCTTTAAACTCGACGCTCAGCGGGCTTTTGGGCGCATAAGTTTTCCGTATTTTATTGAAAAAAGTGCTCCCGTTTCGCTTTCTAAGGGGATGATGGAATACAACTGCACCTACGAGGGTGAAACTTTTTGCGATATCGAGCAAAATCATATCGGTAAATTTTTTGTTGGTGTTGAAGTTCCTGTTGCGACTTTGTGCCCTTGCAGCAAAGCGATAAGCGATTACGGTGCACACAATCAGCGTGGAATTGTTAAGGTAAAAGTTTTGTATTCTGACTTTTTTTGGATTGAAGATTTGATTTGTGTTATTGAAAATTGCGCTTCGTCCCCTCTTTATTCGCTTTTAAAAAGGCAAGACGAAAAATTTGTTACCGAACATGCTTATGAAAATCCGCGTTTTGTTGAAGACCTTGTTCGCGAAGTTTATCTTGCCCTAAAAAAAATGAATTTTAGATGGTTTAGAGTTGAATGCACGAATTTTGAGAGCATTCATTTTCACGATGCCTATGCTTGTGCGGAGTATGATTGTGAGTGCGAGGGCTAAGTTTTAACTTTGGAGTAATGATGACTTATTTTTTTGAAACCTACGGCTGCGAGATGAACATTGCAGAATCCGCCTCCGTTGAACAACTTTTGCTAAGCCGTGGCTGGAAAAAATCCTCTT
The DNA here is from genome assembly GCF_900497595.1 of Treponema pectinovorum. Classification (NCBI taxonomy): domain Bacteria; kingdom Pseudomonadati; phylum Spirochaetota; class Spirochaetia; order Treponematales; family Treponemataceae; genus Treponema; species Treponema pectinovorum. Next base: position 16,042 of record NZ_UFQO01000009.1, on the reverse strand, counting down.
GTCCAGAAATTGCCGACATGGTGATTATAAATACCTGCTCTGTGCGTGGTTCTGCGGAAAACAGAATTTTTGGCCGTCTAGGATATTACTCTGGTGTAAAAAAAATTCGCCATAAAGAAAATGGTGCTAAAACTCATCTTGAAGATATGCAGCCTGCAGTAAAATTTGTTCAAGAAAAAGGCGTTGTTCCATTTTATGTGGTTTTGATGGGATGTATGGCAGAACGGCTTTTGGACAGCGTAAAAAAAGATTATCCTGTTATTGATTTTGTCGTTGGAACTTTTGGCAAATATAAATTTGGCGACATCATAACTGCGGCGGAAGAGCAGCAAAAAGGCTTTGAAATTGAAGAAGAAAGCGTTTATTCGTTTGCAAATGTGAGTTATGAACAGGAAGCTTTCAGCACTTTTGTGCCGATAATGCACGGTTGCGACAATTTTTGTACATATTGCATCGTGCCTTTTGTGCGTGGCAGGGAAGTTAGCCGCAGTGCAGAGCAGATTATTGCAGAAATTGACTATCTTTCTAAGCGTGGAGTAAAGGAAATTACTCTTTTGGGACAGAATGTAAATGCCTATCGCTGCAAGGATGAAACTGTTGAAGGTGGTGAATTGAATTTTCCGAAACTTCTCAAAAAGATAAGTCAGCACGTCGATGAAATTTCATCTTCTATAAAGTGGATTCGTTTTGAATCTTCTAATCCTAAGGATTTTGATGATGAACTTATCGAAGTTATAAAAAATGACAGTCATATCTGCCATGGTTTTCATATTGCGGCACAGCATGGAAATAACGAAGTTTTGCGTCGCATGAACAGAAAAAACACAAGGGAAGATTTTTTAGAACTGGTAAAAAAACTTCGAGTGGCTGTTCCCGATGTAGAAATCGTAACAGATTTAATGGTTGGTTTTCCTGGAGAAACTCAAGAGCAGTTTGAAGATATGCTTTCGTTGATGAATGAAGTAAAATTTGAAAGTGCGTTTATGTACTATTATAATCCTAGAGAAGGAACTCCTGCGGCAAAGTTCTCAGAGCAAATTGAACTTTCTGTAAAAAAGCAAAGGTTGCAGCAAGTTATCGATTTGCAACTTTCGCATACGGCGGAGGTTATGAAGGCGAGGCTTGGAAAAACTGTCGAAGTTCTGGTCGATATTGTTAGTCGAGATAGCGATTTTGAACTTTTAGGTAAGACCGAACAAAATGAAAGAGTTGCTTTTAAGGCGGATAAAAAATTGATTGGAACTTTTGTAAAAGTTCATCTTGATGAATTGAGCGGAAACACTTTTAGAGGAACTTTGGTGTCGATTTTGGAAAACAAGCGAAAAACATAGAATTGAATCGTTTGATTTTTTTAGTTGCGTTGTCGTAATACTTTGGAGTTGCGTTGGCTTTCAAAAAATTGCGGATGAATATCAAAATTTTGTTTTGAAAGTTAAAATTTTTAATAATTTTTATAAAGGGGGAATCTTAAATGCCTTTTAAATTGCTTGGAACTATCGTTCTTCTTGTTCTGGTAACGCTTTTTTGCGGATTTAACCTTGATGCAGCAAACAGGTGTGATATAAACCTAATTTTTAAAACTTTGCCGAATGTTCCTGTGTTTATGACGATTTTGGTTTCGTTTTTTGCTGGTATGGTTTTTATGCTACCTTTTGTTGTTTTTAAAAAGAAGATATCTAAAGAAGAAATTTCTCGCCTTGCTGAAAAAAATCGCTTGGAAGATGAAAAATCCGCTGCTAAAAACTTAAAAAAGTTAGAAAAAGAAAAGACCCTTGCAGAAAAAAAATCTGCTAAAAATAAGAATTCTCCGATTGCTGACGTTGCTGCAAAAAATCTTAAGGATGAAGAAAAAACAATTTTCGATTTAAAAATTCGCCGTCCTGTAGATAAGAGCGAAAATAAAAATTCTGTACCAAAGGCTTTTAAAGATGAAAAAGAAGTGTAGCTTCGGAGTTTTTTGAATGAAAAAACTTATTTATATAGTGTTTAGCTTTTGTCTTTCGCTTTCTTGCTTCGGTCAAACTGCTTATTCGCTTATTGGTGAGGCTGCAAAAAAAGACAATCTTGAGCAGTCTGTGGCATTTCTGGAAAAATCAATTCCGCTTTTAACCTTGCCGTCTGAAAAGCGTTCCTCTTATGCTTTTTTGGGTGGACTTTATGAAAATTCTGGCGAATATGTAAAAGCTCTTAATTCTTATGCAAAGGCGGCTTCGATTGGTGCAGGTGATGGCGAAAATATGCCAAAAAAATCCAGCGAACAGTTGGTATTGGACGCTGTGCGTTGCGCTTTGAGTGCAGGAGATTGGGCTACTGCTCAAAACTATCTGAATTCAGCAGTCAGGAATTCAACGGATCCAAAAGTTATTGCTTATGTAAAACTTTACGAGCAATGGGGAATTTTGTGTAAGGCAAAAGAATTAAAGGATACGCAAGAAACTGTTGCGATTTTAAAAACCTATGCGAATTTAGATTCGATGAAAGAAGTGCGCCCTCAAATTTTATTTACACTTTGGCATATAACTGGCGAAAAGGAATATTCTGCTTCTTTGAAAAAAAATTATCCAAAGTCGCCTGAGTGCGCAGTTATAAAAGGTGAAATTCAAACTTTACCTTCGCCATTTTGGTATTTTGTTCCTCGAAATTCTAACGCTTCCACAGATATTGAAAATTCTTTTACAGATTTTTTTGCAAAGGATGAAAAATCCGTTGATGAAAAAGATAAAAAATTGAAAGAGAAAGTTGAGAAAACTGAAGAAAAAGAGAATTCCGCATCCACAGAAAAAACAGAAAAGATTGTGCGCCAGCAACTCGGACTTTTTAGAGAAGAAGGAAATGCAAATTCCCTTGTAAAAAAACTTAACGAGAAGGGCTTTGATGCAAAAATTACGAGCGAAACTCGTCCGAGCGGAACCAAGTATTATCTTGTTCTTGTAGATGAAAATCCAGAAGGGACGATAGCTCAGGAACTTAGAACCGCAGGTTTTGAATGCTATCCCGTTTTTGAGTAAAAGCAGGTTAAAATGCAACGATGCGTTATTGTGGGTGCTGCAAAAATTGTTGATTATAAAAGAGCAATTTCATTTTTTATGGAAGATGATTTTTTTATCTTTTGCGATGGAGGTCTTGCCCACTGCAAAAATCTTTGTGTTAAACCAGATTTGATTATTGGCGATTTTGACTCTTTTGAAAAACCTGAGATAAATAATGTAAAAACTATAACGCTGCCAAAAGAAAAAAACGATACAGATACTTTTTTTGCGATAAAAGAGGCTCTTAGGCGTGGTTTTAAAGATTTTTTACTTTTGGGCGTTATTGGCGAGCGATTTGATCATTCTATTGTAAATGCTTCTGCATTATTTTATCTATTCAAAAATAAGGCTCGTGCCTGTATTGTTGACGACTATTCTGTGATGAAAATCGTTGGCAAAGAAAAAACTTTTATAGACACGAGATGTTCTTATTTTTCGGTTTTGAATATATTTGGCGTTGCAAAAGGCGTATTTATAAAAGGCTCTAAATATCCTTTAGAAAATGAAAAATTAACTCCTGAATATATGTACGCATTGAGCAACGAAGTTTTGTCAGATGAAAAGCCTTTTGTTTATGTAAAGCACGGAAATGTTCTTCTGGTTGAAGTTGTGTGATTGCCTGAGCGCTGGGAGCCCCGGCTTTGCCGTCCACGAGCAAAAACTTTAGTTTTTGCGACGGATGAGCGTTAGCGAAGGGCGTACATAGCGACGGCGAGTTTTATGGATTTGCCGAGCCGGCAGGCCCATAAAATCTCTAAAAACCCGTGTTTGTTGTATAAAATCCAGTTTTTTAATAAAATACAAATCTATATTCAAATTATTTTTTTAGGAAAAACGATGGCTAGAGATATTTCAGAATTATGCCACTGGGCAGACCAGCAGGCAGAGAGGATTATCAAGCAAAAGGGTGAACTTGAACTTTACACCTGTGCTTCGGGAATTACACCTTCGGGAACTGTTCATATTGGGAATTTTAGGGAAATCATAACTGTTGATTTGATTGTGCGTGCGCTTCGTGACAGAGGCAAGAATGTTCGCTTTATTTATTCGTGGGACGATTATGACGTTTTCCGAAAAGTGCCTGCAAATATGCCAAAACCAGAAATCCTTGAAAAATATCTGCGTTATCCTATAACGCTGGTTCCAGATACTTTTGGGCGGGATGAAAATTACGCCCGTCATCACGAAGTTGACATAGAAAAGCAACTTCCGCGTGTTGGAATTGCACCAGAGTTTTTGTATCAGGCAAGTCGTTATCGAGCAAATCGCTATGCAGAGGGAATGAAAATCGCAATGCAGAAACGCGATGTTATAAAACAGTGTTTAAATGAATATAGAGACGATGAACATAAAATGCCGGAAAGCGAAGAATACTGGCCTGTAGCAGCGTTTTGTTGCAACTGCAATAAAGATGAAACTCGCATAACAGATTACGACGGAGAGTATTCTGTTTCTTATGAATGTTTGTCTTGCGGTCATAAAGAAAAGGGTGACCTTAAAACTTCTAAAGAGTTTAAACTTGGCTGGCGAGTTGACTGGCCTATGCGCTGGAACGAAGAAAAAGTTGTTTTTGAACCAGGAGGAAAGGATCACATTTCTCCAGGCGGAAGTTACGATACAGCAAAACTCGTTTCAAAAAGGCTTTACAACTGGGATGCCCCTGTTACGATGAAGTATGATTTTGTAAAGCTAAAGGGCGTTCCTGGCAAAATGTCGTCTTCCAAAGGAAAAGTTATCTCTTTGGTTGACGCTCTTGAAGTTTACCAGCCAGAAGTTTTGCGGTACATTTTTGCACAGAATAAGGTTGACCACGAATTTTCAATCAGTTTCGATTTAGATGTTGTTACTGTTTACGAAGCGTACGACCGCACAGAGCGAATCGCTTGGGGCTTGGAAGAGCCAAAAGAAAAAGATGCAGAAAAAAAGGCGAAGATAATAAAGCAAGAAAAACGAATTTACGAATTGAGCCAGATAGTAAACGGTTTCCCAAAAGTTCAACCATATCAAGTTTCGTTCCGCTTGCTTACAACGCTGTTGCAAACTTATTCTGGCGATATAGACGCCGTTATAAAAAGCCTTGGCGATGTAAAAACTGAACAAGAAGAATGCTTGCGACGCCGTTGTGTTTGCGCTTGGTATTGGATAAACGAAAGTGCACCAGATTGCGCTCCAGATTTTTGTTTTAAAATCCGCGATGATAATTCAAAAGCAGAAGGCATTACAGGCGATATGCTTACAGCGATAAAAAGAGTTCGCGACGAAGTTGTTCCAAAGATTGGCACTTACGCACAGGACAAGGATTGCCAGCAGGATATGTACAACATCGCCACAGAACTCGGTTTGGACGCAAAAGCCTTGTTTACTGCGCTTTACCATGCACTCATAAACAAAGACCAGGGCCCACGCCTTGCAAATTTTATGAAGATAATCGGTAAAGAAAAACTTGCAAAGATTCTTTCTGTTTATTAGCACACGAGTTTTGCTGTCTGCAACTCTGCTATAAATGCAAATTTTAGAATTTTGCAACATCGTGCCAAATAGAGCACACGAGTTTTGCAAGGTGAAATTTTAAAATTTAAACTAAATTTAGACACAACTTGTTGAGCAATTCGACAAGTTGTTTTTTTTCGTCCTGAGAAAATCCTTTATAGCAAGTTGAAATCAAATCGTTTGAAACTTTTGCCGTCTGCTCGTTGTAACTTTTGCCTTTTGTCGTGAGTTGAATGATTTTTTTTCTTGCATCGGTTTCGTCTTTTTTAATTTCTATAAAACCTTCATTTTGGAGTTTTTTTACGAGAATGGTCGTCGTCGATTTGTCGCGGTTTATCCGTTTTGCAAGCTCGCCAAGATTCATCGTTTTATTCTGGCTCAAAGAAAAAAGAATGTTTCCGTGGCTTGTCGCAAGTTCTTTAAGCCCAACGTTAAAAAGTTTTCCCTGCAAAAAATCTTGACTTTGCGAGTGGATTCGAGAAATTAAATTTAAAACAGAGTTTTCCGAATAAGTCATGCCCAGATTATAAAGGTAAACTTTGTTAATGAAAATGAGGAGCGCATTTTTTTGTGAACAGGAACATTTTTTTCTTGCGAAAGTGTGTCCCTTAAAATTTCCCGCTTTTGCTGCAATTCCTCGCAGGCAAAATTGCCTGCTGCGGTATTTCCGCGACAATCGGGGCTATAGTCTTTCATTTTTATTTATGGTTCGCTACGAAAAACTATATCAACATAAAATCTTTTTATTCGAGCTATAGGGATTTATCATTTTTTGTAACATCTATTTTTATGGAGAAAACTCTTTTTATAAACTATAATTGCTCCTATGGAAAACACTCAAACTTCAAAACTCCCCGTAAAACTAATAGCTTTTGACTTGGACGACACTCTCTTAAACGATAAAACAGACATAAGTCCAAAAACTTTAAAGGCCGTGCAATCTTGTTCAAAAAAAGGAATATACATAGTTCTCTGCTCTGGACGTGTAGAAAACGCAATTTTGCCTTATGTCAGAAAATTAGACATTGCAGGTTCAGAATTTGGCAGATACATAATTGCAATCAATGGAGCAGAGATTTTTGATTTGCACACGAGACTTCCTATTTTTGAAAAAAAACTCGATGGAAAAATTTTAAAAGAAGTTCATTCCTACTGCTCTTCCTTTGACCTTGGCTGCCATGTTTGCGACAGCGACACTGTTTATGCAGACCGCGATACTAGTTGGACTCGAAAAGATTCTCAGATGTGCGGATTAAAATTTTTAAAGGTTGAAGATTTTGATTCATTTATGGAAAAAGGTCATCCAAAAATGCTCATTCCTGCTCCAGAAGAAAAAATTGCAGAGTTTATGCCATTTCTAAAAGAAAAGTTAAAGGGACGTGCAGAAGTTTTTACGAGTAAGCCGTATTTTCTTGAAGTTATGCCACTCGGTTGTGGAAAAGGTCAGTCGATACTCGAACTTGCAAAAATCCTAAATATTCCGAAAGAAAACACTATGGGCTTTGGAGACAGTTTTAACGATGAAAGCATGATTCGCCTTACAGGTTATGGCGTTGCAATGAAGAACGGTGCAAGAGAAATTCAGTCTATCGCAAAATTCGTAACTGAATTTGACAACAACAACGACGGAATTGCAGCCTTCCTTGAAAAATGGGTTCTTTAAGGTTTGATTGTAAACAAGCCGTCTTTTCATTAAAATCTTATAATCTTTTAGAAAATCGGGGTACACTTATGCTTTCTGATATTGAAATTGCACAAAAAAACGAGATGGCTTGCATCACACAAGTTGCAAAAAAAATCGGCATAGAAGAATCTTCCTTGGATTTGTATGGAAATTACAAAGCAAAAATCACGATGGCAGAACTCAGAAAATTTCAAAAGAAAGTTCAAGAGCCTAAAAATCGTGCCAAATTGATTTTGACGACAGCGGTTACACCAACTCCAGCAGGAGAAGGAAAGTCTACAGTTTCAATCGGGTTAGGCGACGGCTTAAATAAGATAGGCAAAAAAACGGTAATCGCTTTGCGCGAGCCTTCGCTTGGACCTTGTTTTGGCGTAAAAGGCGGTGCCTGTGGTGGTGGATACGCTCAGATTGTTCCAATGGAAGATATAAATCTGCATTTTACAGGCGATATTCACGCAATCTCCATAGCGAACAACCTTATGGCAGCCTTAATTGATAATCACATTCAGCAGGGAAATCAACTTAATTTGGACCCTCGCACTATAACCTGGAAGCGTTGTGTCGATTTAAATGACAGAGCATTAAGAAATATAAACATAGGTCTTGGCGGAACTCAAGACGGAATTCCACGTGAAGACCATTTTACGATAGCTGTTGCTTCAGAATTGATGGCTATAATCTGTCTTTCGACTTCTATTTCGGATTTAAAAAAACGCATAGGAAACATAACAATATGTAGAACTTACGATAAAAGACCCGTAAAATTTTCTGAATTAAAATGCACAGGTGCAATCGCTGCTTTATTAAAAGATGCAATAAGACCAAATCTTGTTCAAACTTTGGAAAAAAATCCAGTCTTTGTTCACGGAGGTCCGTTTGCAAACATCGCGCAGGGAACTAATTCAATAAATGCAACCTACAGTGCGCTTGCAACTGGCGATTATGTGGTTACGGAGGCTGGTTTTGCGGCAGATTTAGGTGCGGAAAAATTTATGGACATAAAATGTCGCACAGCAGGAATAAGTCCAGATGTTGTCGTAATAGTTGCAACCGTTAGAGCTCTGAAAATGCACGGCGGAATGGCAAAGGCGGATTTATCGACACCAAGTATATGTGCGTTGCAGGCTGGTTTTGAAAATCTGGCAGTTCATATAGAAAATATCGCAAAGTTTGGAGTTCCGTCTGTGGTTGCGATAAATAAATTTGCTACAGATACGGATGAAGAATTGGAACTTCTAAAAAAACTATGCGAAACTAAAGGCTCTAAAGCGGTAGTTTGCGAAGGTTGGGAAAAAGGTGGCGAAGGAATGAGAGAACTTGCAACCGTGGTTTCTTCTATTGCAGACAGCCAGAGTGCAAATTTTCATTACCTTTATGAATCGCATCTTTCGCTTGCAGACAAAGTGCGAGTTTTAGCAAAACAGATATACAGAGCGTCGAGTGTGGAATTCCCGCCTACAGTTCTTAAAAAATTGCGTGAATACGAAGAGTTGGGCTATAAGGAGTTTCCAGTCTGCATTGCAAAAACTCAGAATTCTATAAGCCACGATCCAAAACTATTAGGGTGTCCAAAAGATTATGTTTTCCCGATTAGAGACTGCGCTCTTTACAGCGGAGCAGGTTTTGTCGTAATTCTTGCAGGCGATATAATGACTATGCCAGGGCTTCCAAAAATTCCTGCGGCACTGACGATAGATGTGGACGATGACGGAAAAATCTCCGGTCTTTTTTAAAACCACCGTTGTTTCGTTTTGATTGAGATGAATTGGAGAATATATGATAGCGTTTTTTTTGAAGAAAAATTTTTGTGATACTTGGGACAATCTTTTGTTCATAATACTTTCAAATTTAATTCCTGCTGGTGTGATAGTCCTTTCGTATTTTTCTATAACGAGTGCAGATGCAATAAACCATTATCTTCCAAATGGGGTTTTTATAATTGCGGCAGGAATTTTGTCTTCTGTTTTATTTGCCTGGGGAGCAAATGCAAGAAAAATAGCAGATTTTAACTCTCCAACTTGGTCGCTCTTTTTTTCATCATTAAAAAACACATTTTTTACAGGCTTTATTTTTGGAGTTTTAAGCGCGATTTTGATATTAGTCGTTCGAATTGCTTTTAGTTTTTATCTTGGAATGTATTTAAAAGACGGAAAGGCTTTTGCACTCTTGTTTGCGGCGTTAATCGGTTGGTTTTCGTTTATTGTGCTGATGGCGATGCAATGGTTTGTTCCTTTATATTTTTTGCAGGAAGAAAACAACTTTGTAAAATGCCTGAAAAAATCTTTTATAGTGTATTTTGACAATGCAAGTTTTTCTTTTTTTGTATTGTTGAATAACATAATACTTTTACTGCTTACAATTTTTACTTTTTCGCTGATTCCAGGATTGAACGGAATAACTTTGTGCAATATGAATGCCTGCCGCCTCCGCCTCTATAAATACGATTGGTTTGAAGAGCATCCGGAATATTTAGAAGACAAAATAAAACGGCCAGAAGTTCCTTGGGAAGAATTGCTAAAAGATGATAAGGAAAGTTTAGGTCAAAGAAAACTATCATCGTTTTTGTTTCCTTGGAAGTAAAAAAAGGGATGTCGTAAGAATTATAACTGATATGTTTTTCTTGGATGGATAGTTTTGCAAAAATTATTGACTAGGATTGGAAGTCTTATCAACTGTGCGATATATGTGGCAGGGATTGTAGTTTCAAGAAAACATCCTTGTTTTCTTGAAACGGACAGTTTTCTTTCGAAAACTGTCGACATTTATTGTAGGTACACATCCGTGTGTACTGCCGTCGACCGCAGGAGCATAGCGACGAGGACGATGGAGCGTAAGCGGAACCACGCAAAGCCCGATTTTTGCGCAACGCAAGTGAAGTAAAAAGCCGCCCAAATCTTAAAAAAAATATTTGAAATTAAATATAGAAATCGCTGCATAAATCATAGATGTGATTCCAAATCGCTTTTATTCCGTCCCAGTTCGCTTTTGTTTTTTCGTCTTCACTTCGTTTGCAAGTTTTAATTTTGCGCCGGAACGCTTCCTGTGCTTTGCCCTTGTCGATAATTCCGCCCTGATACGAGTTTATCGATTTTAAATAACCCGTCCATTGAACTGGAAAAGCCTCCTCAGTTTTTTTTAGAATATCGTCTCCCATGTACATTTCGATTGAAGCTGCTCTGCCATTTATGTTCATCTGCTGTTTTCCCATGGGACCAATCGTCGGATATTTGTTGAGGTACGGAATGTCTGGATATTTTGTGTAGCGTATGTTTTTGGGGATATTTTCTGACTTTAGAACTCGAATTGCGTCCTGCGCTGCAGAATCGTTATCGAAGATTGCAATCATCTTATCTGTAACGGAAGCTCCGCTCAAAGCTCGAATGTAGTTTACAAGATGGCCTGCACCGCCTGGCGTTTTTGAATTGTCGAAATCGAGAAAACTGAAGAAATGAAATTTGTCGGGATACAGTAATTGGAGCGTTTCTTTTAGTACAAAAATATCGTAAGTTCCTTCTGCAAGGATGATGATATTTTCGTTGTAATATTTGTTGTCGATGATTTGATTTTTTGATAAATCGACAAATCGCGTATATTTTTCGTAATAGCCGCTGTAAATGAGGGGCGACAAATCCAGGATGACTTTTTCGTCTTTTGGGAACATCGAAAGTATTAAAGAAAGAGTTTTTCGAATGTCGTCTGTAGGAAATCCGTAGAGAAAATCGTCGTTTTCTAAGATGTAACGGAAGACAGGATTTGATTGTTCGCGCACATTTTTTCGGGTGTAGCGGATTTCGCTTTCGATGATTTGCTTTATGGATTCGCACCATTTTTTTAGCGAGAGTGATTTTAAGGATTTGTCGCCATAATATTCACTGTCGGCAGTAAATTTTTCGATGTAATCTTTTTTGAAAATAGAAAATTCTTTTTTTGTCTTTTCTGGAGTAATTCCAATTATGGAAAGCCGTTCAAGGAGTTTTTTGACCGTCGAAACATATTGATATTTATTGCCTTTGCTTACTTCGACGACCCTTTCGTATTCAGAAAATAGAATTCCTATTTCAGGATTAAAATAATTTTTCTCATAAATGACATCGTAATCTTTTATTTTTAGCGAAAAGTAACTTGCCATATTTTTATGATATATGAACTTGCAGAATTCTCAAGTGGGGATTGTTGTTTAAGAAAAACCTCCTTGTTTTTCTTAAACGGATAGTTTTTACAAAACTGTCTAACATTGGTTGTGGGTTGCACTTCCGTATGCGACAGTGGCAAGGGATTATGGTTTACAAAAAACTCCAATGTTTTTCTTAAACGGACAGTTTTTTTGCAAAAACTGTCGACATTTGATTTTAAGTCGCACATCCGTGTGCGACCGTGCGGTGTAGCCCCGCTACCCGCCTGCGAGCCCGCAGCGGCAAGGATTGGAGGGGTGGCGGAGCCGTTGGCGACTTGGCGCCAATGTAGCGATAGCGGAACCCCGCAAAGCCTGGTTTTTGCGAATGCAAAAAGCCGCCCTGTTTTTCTTGTATCTTGGGCATAAAAAATCAAAAATCAGATTTTACGAATTACTTAATAATTAGTTACATATAAATTTATGGGAACTGAACTAATATTTTCATCTGCATTTTGATACAATTTATTTCCTTTTAATATGTCATATCTATTTTTGTTGTTTTTCTCCCAAAAAATTTTGTACATTTCTTTGTCATATTTTTCCCAAGTGCCACTTACAATCAATAATTCATTTTTTTGAATATTTAGATACCTTTTATAGCAATTCCCACTTGGTGTAAAAACAAACCATTCTTGATAATTATTAGCAACAGTATTACAAAGTCCCATAAAAGGAACATTATCTGTATAAGCTGTTATATCCTTATATAATATATGAGTTCTTCCTATTGCATTTTGACAGGATAATCCTTTTTCGATTACCAACACATCTTCGTCAAGTAATAGTATTTTTCTTCTAGCTTCCATAAGAGGGATATCACCATCCCACCTATATTCAAATTCTGATAATTCTGAATTTAGAAATTTAATATTACCACTGTTTGTAGTACCTGGCAGATTCTCTCCCAAAATATTAGTTTTTCTTAAGTTATAAAGAATTCTTGAATCTGCAAAGTAATAATACTGAGTGGTGTTTGCTATACTTGGAATATTCCAGTTTTTATATTTTAACTTACCGTTTATAAGAATTGGCTCACCGTAATCTTTTTCAGTTGAAGATTTTTGGATAGTGGTCGTATTTTCAATATCAGTTGAACACGATATAAAACTACTTAAAATTATAAAAAATGGAAATAACAATTTTTTGTTCATAAAGCATCCTTATTACATGGAAACAATATAACGTATCCTTGTAATTATATCAAAGAAAATTAGTTTTATTAGAAGAGATTGTAAAATATTCTATGATTCGTCTCCCCATCTGTCCCAATCGACTGCTTCTTTGCGGGCAAAAAGTTCGATTTTCTTTGTATTAGGACCGAAAAGTTTTTCGATTCGTCTCATAATTTCATCAGGTTTTACGGAATGCCCCAAACGAGGATGCATTAAAATTTGTGGAACTGTTTTGTCTACACTTTTTATGTGTCCTCTCATAGCAAGTAGGCATAATTCTGCATTTGCTTTTGTGTAACTTCCCATTCCAGATAGAGGGCTTCCGTCTTTTTTTGTTTTTATCCACGTAAAAGCACAGGTTTTATACTTAAATCCCCAAGCTTCCATAACGGAAAAAACATCTTTGAGACACGGCATTGTAGTCCAAATAAATAAGGCACAGTTCTTTGCTCGAATCTTTTTTATAGTTTTTCCTAAAGCACAGATTTCCGAAATTTCCATTGTGTGATAGTGTTTTTCAGGACAGAAATTTCCACCAGTTTTACCTTTTCCCCATAGGTAAGCCCAAGGTGGATCTGCGTAAATAATATCATATTTATTTTCTGTTTTATAAATATCAACTTTCATTTTTAAGTTAAAACACCTTTTGATAGTAAGATTTTACTTTTTCATATTTTAAATTTTTAAAAAACATCTTACCTGCAATTGTGGGATTTAACTGTTGTACTTTCATTATATCAAAAATTATGTATTTGCCGTCATCATTGCAGTCTTTTGCATAAACAAAAAATAACGGAGTAATTTTATAACCAGAAATTTTTCCATTTCCTCCTCGTTCCGCCCTTACTTCGAGTTTTTGTTTTTCAATTTTTACGATTTTCCCCATCATAGTTGGATTATATCTCAATATAAGTCTAGCTAATGCAGTAGGAGTCCAAACTTTATAGTGATTTCTACCAGAAGGTCTAATTTCTCCTTCAAGGTTTGCCCAAATGGAAACTTGATTTGCTGGTAGCATTACAAAATATCCATTAACATCTTCTGTACAAATTACGTCAGCATACTTTTTTGCATAATTGTTTGAAACTGCAATGTTTATACTTTCTTTCGAAAAATTGTTAATATTATGTCCCATTTTCTGGAAAAAATTTAACTCTTTTTGTTCATTTAACATTGCTTCAAATTGCGGATATCGTTCTAAAAAATCTTTTGTGATTTTTATTTTTCCATTTTCTCCATACTTTGGTAAATCAGGTTCGCTTGTTTTTGCAGCTGGTTCCTTGAATTCAATGGAATAAATTATTAAACCAATGACCGTAACCAAAGCACTGTCAATGCCACGACAACCACCAGCTTGGATTAACATCCGCTCCTTGTTTTTTGTAGAGTAAACATATCGTGGGACTAAATTATAAGATTCTATATATCTAAAAATCTGAGGTGGAATAAAGTCTTTGTCTTTAGAACAATCAACAAATAAATCCAGCTTGAGCATATTTGCAAAAGTTTGCGCGTAAGTACATTCACTAAATACTGCGGATTGAATATTATTTCCTTGCTTGTAACTTCTTTGAATTTGACTCTCTAGAGCAGGACATTTCATTTTTAAATCTTTAAAATCTAAATTAGGGCTTCGTTTTGTAGCCAATTTCCAAAGATGATTTCGTTCTATTTTATCAAAAATTACTTTCGCAGGCTCAATGTCATAAAATTCTTGCATTATATTATTTTGTAATTGAGATAGAGGAATAATTTTATCTTGATTTATCATACATTCACCTTTAATGCCATATTTGAATGGATTAAATTCATTGTGGAATCATCGACTTTGATGTTTAAAATTTTAAAGAATCTTTGGTTGATTTTATAGCGATATTCTCGAGGATATTTGATGTTTTCCTGCACTCCAACATTATTTTTTCTGATAATGAATTTATCCGCTTCTTTTGACATTTCATTGAATGTCTGTTTAAAAAAAACATGGTCTTCATCTGTTAGACAGTTATAGATAACAGGTATTTTGAGAAGAAGCCCCAATGGATAAGTTATTCCTCCGTCAAAAAGCCTCCAATGCCAATATGCAAATGATGAGTTTATCAAACAATACGCATAATTGAATTTTTTTTCATCTTCAAAATGCAAAATTATTAATCCATTTCTTTTTATTAGTCCAGAAAATGCACTTGTGAAATATCTACAGGTATTTGCCATAGAAAGAGTATATTTTCCATCGTTTGAAATAATTTCCGAAAGTGTGTGATTATCAGATTTCTCCATAATTCTATCATATAGAGGTTGTAGTTCTTTGAAGCACTTGTAATATGCTGGAAAATCAGCAGAAATTTTTTGTCGTTTTTCTGATAAAAAAGTCTCCATAGTATTATGTTTCAGTAATGCTTTTCTTTCTATCGACTTAAAACGAATGAGAGGAGTTAACCTAAATCCATTGCAATTATTTTTTCGAAGAACTGTAATTGCAGCGCGAACGGAATTGCTCGTATTTGTATTAAAAATTCCGTGCTTTCTACCACAAAAAATGTTTCCAGGAACATTGTCAAAAGAGTAAATTTCTCCAGAACATTGATTCATGAGGGTTCTCAGAGAAAAGAATTTTGCACCAGAAATAAAACTGTATGGGGTTATTATGACGGCAGAATCGCAATTTCTAATTATTTTTTCCATAAAGCATGAATATAATTCTTTCGAATCTTTTAAAACTTTAGTATCTTCCCAGTATAATCCGATTTGCTGGATAGCCGCATATGGAGGATTTGAAATGACCTTACAATTTCCTGGAAGATTTATTTTTGTAGAAAGAAAATCGCCTACAACGCAATTAACTTTATCGTTTAAGTCCTTCCCATATTTTAATAAAATTGATGTCTTACAGATGTTTAAGGCAACTCCATCAATATCGTATAAATAAAGTCTTCCGTCTTTTATTAAGGATTTTGATTTTTCTTCACCAATAAAGTCCAAAAACGTTAAAATGAGTTTCCCAGTTCCACATGCGACATCACATATGTTTTCACCTGTTACAGAGTTAAAATATTCGCTCATTACCATGGCGACGTCTTCGGGAGTGTAATACTGTCCATTGTTTTTCTTTTTGATTTTATCTTGGACAGCAAGCCCTATCTCATATAGCTCCCCAAAATTTTTTATGTTCAAAAGATTTTCATTTTCTCCATAGGTCAAAACATATTCGCAAATATACTTCCAAGTATATTCTAACCCATTTATTGTAACATCGTTTATATAGTCTTCAATTGAGTATGTTTTTAATTTAGAAAGTACGGTTTCATTGAAAGAGATTTTGATTGTTTTATTTTTATCAAAAATCCTTTCTTGATAGAAATCTATCTTCATATATTATGAATATAGCAAATTTTTGAGACCTATAAAAGATACTTACTAGAATTATAAATTCTTTATTATACTTCGATAAGAGTTTTTCATAAAAACGGAATTTATAGATTGAGCAATGTTTTAG
>NZ_UFQO01000008.1 GCF_900497595.1 Treponema pectinovorum | reverse complement strand
GTGCCTGCGGGGGCTGCTGATCGCTGTTCTGCGGTAGCGCTGGAAGCCCCGTAAGTCCACCGCAGGCAGCACCCTCGTGCTGCCGAGGAGGATGAGCGTTAGCGAAGGGCGCACATAGCGACGGCTCCGCCGAAAGGCTGTGCCGAACCGCCTCTATGAAAAAAAATCAAACCGTTTTGCTAATTATAGCAAAAACTAGAACACGTTTACCCTAAGCCCAACGGAAATCTGTGGAATAAGATTTTCGACATCGACCTGCGAGTTTACATCGGTTGGAACAAACCACAGCTGGCCTTCGGTATAGAATGCAATCGTTCGGAACATCTTCTGCTTTGCAAAAGTTATACGAGGGAATTCCAACTGTGCAAGAACTGCAGAAAGTATTTGCGGCTTTCCAGATGCAGATTCGTTAAATCTTGTAAAGTTTGCACCAACCGTAATATTGGCAGAAAGCCATTCATAGTCGCGACCTAAGAAGTACATAAATGGAAGATAGACTACGTTTGCAAGGATTTTTCCACCAAAGATGCTATCGCCTCCGTAACGGAAATCTGTTTTGCTGAACATATTTCTTTGCGTCTGCGTAAACTGTCCCCACTGCGCCTGTAAGCGAACGTTGTCGTTAAAGAACGAAAGTCCTACGCCAATGTCAAACAGGGTTGCGCCCCAAAAGTGCCAATCCAAATAGAGACCTTGAATGAACGTTGGAACTTCATAAGTAGCTTTATCGCCTTTGCGAAGTGCAAGCGTTACACTTCTGAGCGCTACATTGTCATGAGCCAAGCCGCTTACTTCGAGAGTTTGGTTGAATCTTCCGCCTTCTCCAGGGCTTATCAATCTAACATTTGGACTTGTCTTATCGACTTGAACAATAGTTCTTGAAACCGCTTTTTCGCCGTTACGCATTGTGGCACGAACTAACAAGAAATGATAGCCTTCTGCAATATCTTCATTTTCAACTCTGTATCGCCATTTGCCAGAAGTTGAAACTTCTTTAAATGATTTGCCATTGTTGAGAGAGATTTCAACTTTTTCGACAGATTTTGCAGCGACAGCGGATTTAATTTCGTTTGATGCGCCTTTTGTTTTTGCAGCAATCAATTCATCTTCTGCTATTGAATAACCTGCGTTTCCAACGATATAAGGTCTGTCCATCGCAAAATCGCCATAAGTAAAGTTGTCGATTGTAACCCAAGGACCAACAGAATTGTAATTTATATACTGTTCGTTCGACATAATAGAAGAAGCGTTTGAAAGATTTGCCTTAACCTGAATTTTATGCTGACCTTCGGCTATCAATTCTGGAGTAAGATTGAATTTATAATATCCGCTTGAACTCAACTGCGTTTCTGCGGCTTTTTGACCGTCTATGAGCAGTTCAAGGTTTTCGATATTTATCTCGCTCACAGCAGTTCCATATATATTGAATACACCTTGTACAAATTCTCCATTAAGCGGATACAACAAATCAACTTTTGCGACTGCAGCAGTTTTATCGAGCTGAACATTTCTGGAAACTCTTGTGATGTTGTTTGCAACGTCGAGCCCTGTCAATTCAATGTTGTAAAATCCGTCTGGAAGCGATGACATATCGATTGACTGCGAAATTATCTCGCCAGGAACAAGATCCAAGCGTGCAAGTTTTGAACTTACAGTTTTTCCTTCCAGCGAGCGAATCGTTATGTAAAGTTTATCGAGCCCAATATTGTCTGTTGTTTGACCAGAAAAGAAGAGCATCTTTGTCGTTTTAGAATCGTCTAGTGGAAGTTCTAGGTCGATTTTTGGTGCCGTATTGTCGATGTTAATCAAAGATGAGTAAAGTCCTTCGATTCCAAACCAATCGACAACTTTTAAGAACACAACATGAGTTCCATCTTCAACAACGCGAGTATCAAATTCGTAAGTCCAATTAGATTTTTCTGTTTCGTGCGCGAAATTTCCTTTGGCTTCGTTATAAGTATTACCGCCATCCACAGAAATTAAAACTTTGCTTATTCCATTTTTGTCAGTCGCGATTCCAGAAAGCTTTACCCAATCGCGTACAGTCTGATCTATAGGTGGCGTTTCTACAGCACCTTTTGGCTCTTCTAGAGAAATTTTAAAGTTTCGAACGAATTCAGGACCTTTTACGCCATTTAAATCTTCTGCATAAACGGTTACTTTGTGTTCATTATCTTTCATAGAAGAAAGCGGTACGCTTATAGAAAAAGTTGTTCCGTATTCTTCTGAAGAAAGCCTGTAGTCGCCGTTGTCAATCTTATAGTAGATTTTTGCAGGGCCGTCATCATCTAAAACAACTCCAGAGATAACAAAATCCGTCGTAATTACAGCCTCTTCTTCTGGCAAATGAACTTCTGCTATAGGCAAATCCGATTTTTGATCTATTATGAAATCCCATTTTCGTATCGTAGCAACATTGCCTGCATCATCGTAAAAATTGAATATCATAAGATCGTTTATTGGCTTTTCAACTGTTCCAATGTGAGTTACAACCATAGGCCCAAGAGGAATTTCTATAGGATTAACCTTTTCTTTGCTATTCGCTTTTGGAGCAAGATATTCCGCTCTATTAAGATGACCATTATCTTTTACCCTAAACGCGATAAGGTTTTCGCCGTTTACAATATCTTGTGCAACAGGAAGAATAACTTCAACTTCTGGAACTGTAGTATCTTTTTGGATTACAGTTTGAGTGTAAGTGATTTTTCCTGCATTGTCTTTTACGCGAACACCGAGAGGAATAAGTCCATCTTCTTTTTCTTGCAAATTAAGAGTTGCAGAATAGGTTGTAGAATTCTCCGGTTTTGCAGAATTCCAAGATTCTCCTGCGTCTAAAGAATACTCAACGCTTGCAATTCCATTTGTATCTGTCGCCTTTACAGAAAGGTTTGTTCCTGTTTGAACCCATTTTTTTGTTTCTGGAGCGACCAGTTCTGCCGTTGGAGCAAAATCGTCCACGAGCAAAGTTACTGGTGTCGAATTATAAACAATTCCTAACGCATCTGTAATTTTTAGAACAACATTTTTGTAAAGACCTTCTTTTTCCGCAGTTATGTATATGTATTTTCCTTCCACAGAAAACGAAAGTCCAGTTTGCGCTTGAGCAAAACTTACTGTAACTGGCGAATACACGTTTGCAAAGGCTGTAAATTTTGTAGCGGTTTTTAAAACATAACGACTATTCGCCTCATCATAAGGAGCATTTTCCGATGGAATCCAGTATATTTTTTTCTCGTTGTCCAAAAGCGAAGAATCTCTTTCTCTTACGATTGCAACGGTGCCGCTAAAAGAAGCACTGCCCTGTGCACTTTCTGCAACAAGTTTTATAGAAGTCAGACGGCTTGGCAAGTTAGAAAGAGGAATGTCGGCTTCATAATGCGTTGAATCTTTCTGTCTTAATGATTTTGCATCGATTTTTCCAGCTTGAGTTTTGTCGCCACCAGGAACATCTTCCCCGTCGATAGTCCAGTTTAAACTGGTTATTGGATAATCAGAAACTATGGTTGCAGTTGCCGTTACAGGAGAATCTTTTACTACACCTCTAGGAACAGCAACCTGCATTCCAGAAGCATAATCCCTTCCTGCAACAGAAGATATAAATACTTTCGCATTGCCATCTTTTTTTGTCGTGTATTTTGTTTCTTTTCCAGAAGAATCTTTTACGGTTAAAACAGGATTTCCACCTGGCATTTGTGAACGCAAAAATACGCGTTTAAAATCTTGTGTTTGGGTATGGCAGATTATCGCGCAATAAACGTCAACAGAATCTACCCATTTGTGAACAGCAACTGCTTTTTTGGGGTCAATATCTCGTGGCTCGATTTTTCTTATCATGACGGACGCTGCCGCTTGCTTGCCGTTGTTTGCAACAATTTCTACCAACGAGATTCCGTTTACAAGAGTTGAAGGTTCAAGTTCAAAAGAAAAATCTCCATTCTTTGCAGGAAGATTTTCAACTTCGCTCCAAACAATATCCGAAGTAACAAAGGTCTCTGGATTTTTTGAATCGCATTCTGCGGCGATAGAGCCAATCCTATAAGTTAAAGAAGTTAAAGGCGTTAATGATGAAACCTTTCCTCGAACGTGGACTTTTAAAAGCGGCTGAAGATAAGTGCCGTCTGGCTTCATCGTGAACTCTAAATTTTCTTCTTCGTTTTCTACAGAAATTTCAGGGGATGGAAAGTCAGAATGAAAAACCAAAGGTCTGCTTTCGTAAACGATTCCATTATCTGCAACAACCCTTACTTTAACAGGAGCAGAGCTTCCAGCAGATTCTACTGCGTGCAAAGTTACAGAGTGCTCATCGTAAGATATTGTTGCAAATGGTGTTGAAGGATTTAACGTTGCGCTTTTTATCTTTCCGCCTACAAAATATCCACTTACAGGGCATTCAAGGTCGTTTAAAATGTCGCCATTTTCTGATATGCGGCTGTCGCTGAATACTAATTCTGGTTTTTCAACGGTTATGTCCGTTAAATCTTTTATTTTTATAGCAGATTTTTGAATTGAAGTTCTGTTATAGATATCTGTCGCACTTATTGTAAGAGTTACAGTTCCCCAGGCGATATCGTCACCGCTAAGAGCGATGCTCAAAGGAACAGATTTTTCCCCTGCTTTGAAATTTACTTCTCCAGTTTTTGAACCATTTGAGCCCCAATTTATCTGATACCCTACAGAAGAAATTCCTGCCTCACAAGAAACTGTTGTTTCGTATTTAGGGTTTGCTTCTGGATGAATTTCCACATCTGCAAAAACAGAAAATTCACCTTGAGATGATACTATCTTTGGTTCAGAAAACTGAAGCGAGTTCCCTCTTGAAATAAAAGTCGCTGTTGCAGGCTTGCCTTTTACGCCATATAAATCCGTTGCAGTAACAGTTACAGTGTGCTTACCAGCGGAAAGCTCTTTATCCCCAGAAAGAAGAGCGTAAAAAACTCCATTTGTTTCTAAAACAGAAGTTTCGCCTCCGTCTAAACTGTATTCAACAGAAGCGACTGCATCATCATCAAATGCTATACCTCGCAAAAACACGTTTCCAGCTTCGCTTTCTACAGTTCCTCCTTCAGCAGGATATTCTATTGAAACAGTTGGTTTGTCTGCGTCTTGATTTAAAGGAATAACCTTTTTTACAGTAACTTCGTTTCCTGCGGTATCTAACGCTGTAACGGAAAATTCAATATTTTTTGTAAATCCTGTTGAATCTATTTCTTTATACCAATATGGATTTCCTGGTGTAAGTTCAAATTCTCCAGTTTGCCCTGCACACGCCCAAGTCAATTTTTTTATTCCGATTTTATCTTTTGCAAAACCTGTAACTCCAAACCGACCGTTTGCAACTTCATTTTCTGCCGGCGAGACAATTTTTACATCTGGCTTTGTGTTATCTATAAAGTATAAAAATGAATTATATCCGACAGAACCCATCTTATCGGTCGATTTGAACCAGCATACAGCAGCACCGTCTTGAGTTTTTCTTGTATCAAGAGGAAGTTCAAAAGTGCAGATTCCTGTTTTTTTATCTTCCTTAAGTTTTAATTGTGAAAAAGTTTTTCTTCCGTCTAAAGAATAGTAGAGCGATTTTATTCCGTTACCGTCAGAAACTTCACCTTTTAATTCAATTTTACCAGAAACCAAAGTGCCAAGTTCTAAATTCGTGACCTTTGTTTCTGGAAGTCTTCTGTCCAAATTCCAAGTAACATAGGCTTTCTTTTTTGGCTTAGAAATAGAGGAAAGACCGTTTATGTCAACTCCGTAAACTTCTATTGTATGAGAGCCTTCTGCAAGTTGAGTTGTATCTAAATAATAAGACCAAAATTCTTTGCCATTTGCTTTTACAGGTTCTCCACCGTCAAAAATCAACCAAACTTCTTGAACGCCGTCGTCGTCTATACAAGTTCCTACGATATTCAAGTTACCAGGAACTCGCATATTTTGTATTGGGTTTGTTATTCCAGAAATTGTATAATCGGAATCTGGGTCTATAAAGATATTGAAAGGACCTCCAATAGTAGTGTTTCCACCTTTGTCCTCTACAACTGTTATTACATTGTACTTACCTTCTTTTTTGGAACTTATATCAAATTCTTCCTGCCAACTGTCTATCTGCGAAACTTCTCTTTCGTCTATATCTCGCTTCCCTAACGCAAAAACAGTTGTCCCCAAAATGATTGAAGTTAAAATGACTAATCCCTTTTTAAACATTTTTGCTCCTTGTTTTAAACTTTTTAATTTATTTGCAATGCAGAATATAATGGCTTATTAAAAGATGCAAATAAACAAAAATATCCAAATTCTCGAATTTATTATCGGAAAGTATAACGCAATTATTCACCTATACCATGAAAAAACTGTGAAAAAAATCTAACGTTGCTAAAAATTTTAAATGCTATAATAAATATGAGGTTGCATTTATGGAAGAAAATAAAAAATCAAATACCACTTGCTTAGAAGAAAAAATTGCAGTTTTACAGGGAATTATAGATAAAAGTCAAAATATCGTATTTTTTGGAGGAGCCGGCGTAAGCACAGAAAGCGGAATTCCAGACTTTAGAAGCACCGATGGACTTTACAACCAAAAATGGAAATATCCGCCAGAAACAATTTTGAGCCGCACTTTTTTTGATGAAAACCCTAAAGAGTTTTACAGATTCTACAGAGAAAAACTGATTATAAAAGGAGTAAAACCAAACATAACGCACAAAAAGCTTGCAATGCTCGAAAATCGTGGAAAATTAAAAGCGATTGTAACGCAAAACATTGACGGTCTTCATCAAAAAGCAGGAAGCAAAACCGTTTACGAATTACACGGCAGCACTTTGCGAAATTTTTGCATGAACTGCAAAACCTTTTACGATGAAAATTTTATTTTAGAAAGCGCAACGAATGAAAATTCTCTTCCTATATGCACAAAATGTGGTGGACTTGT
Source organism: Treponema pectinovorum (assembly GCF_900497595.1). Lineage (NCBI taxonomy): Bacteria > Pseudomonadati > Spirochaetota > Spirochaetia > Treponematales > Treponemataceae > Treponema > Treponema pectinovorum. The sequence goes on along the minus strand of NZ_UFQO01000008.1, from coordinate 44,670 downwards.
AAAACCAGATGTCGTTCTCTACGAAGAAGGTCTCGATAATCAAGTTGTCGAAAAAGCGATAGAAGCAATAGGAGCGGCAGATTTACTGATAATTGGAGGTACTTCTCTTGCCGTATATCCTGCTGCAAGTTTTATAAATTTTTTCAGAGGAAAAAATCTCGTCATCATAAATAAAACGCAAATTCCAGCCGACAGCCATGCAGACTTGGTTTTGCACACAAGCTTAGGCGGTGTTTTTGAAAAGATAAAAGTGAACTAATCACTTAACTGACAATTTCTTTTTGTCATGTTAAAATCTTTTTAAATATGTATGAAATTGAATTAAAAGCACACGTTCAAGACAGAAAAAAGACAATCAAAAATCTTGAAAAATTTGCTTCGTTCTATGCAGCAGTAGAAAAATATGACAGTTATTATGAAAATTTAATTAACGGAAAAACGATAAAAGTTCGTATACGAAAAGAAATTCCTTTTTCCACAAAAGAATTAGAAAATTCGCCAAAAGTTTCCACAGGAAAATCTGTAATCTTTACCTACAAACAAAAGGAAATGCACTCCGAAACTGGAGTTGCAATCGAAGTAAACAACGAACACGAAGCCTATCTTTCAGATGCAGAGCCGCTTGAATCTTTTTTAAAAGACACAGGATTTTCACTTTCACTTACAAAACACAAAACAGTTTTGAGCTGGCAATTCGACGGAATCTTGTTAGAACTTTGTAACGTGGAACGTTTAGGAGATTTTATAGAAATAGAAGTGCTAACAGAAACAAACGATTCCCATCAAGTGGAACAAGCACAGGCAAGGCTAAGAAAATTGCTTTCAAAATGCGAAATTCCAGAAGATAAAATTGAAAAACGATATTATTCACAAATGCTGGAGGAGTTAAAAAAATAATATGTTTAATAGAAGAGCTTACAAAAAACTGGCAAAAAGTCAGTTAAAAGGAAGAAGATTTGTGCCTGCGATTGCAACTTTAATAACGATTGCAATTCTCGCCTTGATAAGCGGTTCCGAAACCTATTCTAAAAATTTTTCCGAAGGAAAAAATCCCTATTTGCAAAATGTCGACTTTATAGAAGAAGATTTTCCAAATGGAATGAACTTTTTCTGGGAAAAGAATTTTTCAGCATACAGCGATAGTTCAGATTTAATTTTTTCTATCATAATGGTTTGTATTTTAGGAATTTTAAACCTTGCGCTGTGCCACTTATACAATGAATATTTTAAGGATGCAGGAAAAATTCCCCTTTCACGATGGCTTCAAGGATTTTCGTACTGGTTTAAAGGTGCACTTTCTATGCTTTGGTATTCTTTGTGGGTTTTTCTTTGGAGTCTTTTATTTTTTATTCCAGGACTCGTAAAAGCGTTTTCGTATTCGCAGATGTTTTTTATAATCGCAGAAAATCCAAAAATCGGTGTTGCAAAGGCAATGCGTTTAAGCAAAGTTATGACAAAAGGATTCAAAGGCGATTTATTTGTAATGTATCTTTCGTTTATACTTTGGGATTTTCTTTCGGTTTGCACTGGAGGAATTCTAGTCCTTTGGGTTCATCCATATAAAAAACTTTCGTTTTTAAACGCCTACAAGGATTTAAAAATTCACGCAATAAGAGCAGGGCTTCTCTCTCCAGAAGATTTTAGATAAACACATCTTTGTAAGGAAACTAAAGGAAAATATATGAAAGACAAAAACACGAAAAAAGGGCTCATAGTTTTGCTACTGATTGTTGCTGTCGCGATAACAATGGGAACATTCAAATTAGTATCTAAAAAAAGCGACAATCTTTTACAAAGCGAAAGATTTACTTCAAAAAAAATAGTAAATTTTAATAAAAAACTAAAGCCTTACATAGCAGTGATTTACATCAATGGAGTTATACAAGAAAAAGGAAATCAATACAATCAAGCGTGGCTCTTAGATAAGATTGAATCGCTAAAAAACGACGAAAAAAACAAAGGGATTCTGCTTTTTATAGATTCGCCAGGTGGTGCAGTTTATCAATCTGATGAGGCATATCTTAAACTTATAGACTATAAAAATACCGGAAAAAAAATCTATTCATATTTTGGCTCTCTTGCCGCTTCTGGCGGATATTACATAGCCTTGGCAGGCGATAAGATTTTTGCAAATCGCAACACATTGACAGGCTCAATCGGTGTAATAAGTGCAAGCACAATAGATGCAACCGCACTGCTTGAAAAAATTGGCATAAAATCGCTTACGATACATGCTGGAAAAAACAAAAATATGTTTAACTACAACGAAAAAGCGACTGATGAGCAAATTAAGATAATGCAGTCTATTGCAGACGAAGCATACGAGCAGTTCACCCAAATTGTAAGCGAGTCGAGAAAAATGAACATAAAAAAAGTGCAACAACTTGCTGATGGAAGGATTTACACCGCAAAACAGGCAAAAGAACTCAATTTAATTGATGAAATTTGTACTTTTGAGCAAGCGAAAAATAAAATAAAAGAAGATTTTGACAACAACGAGTTGAATTTTAAAGGATTTCGATATGAAAAAAATGAGAACCTTCGCTCTCTACTTTTCGAAAGTCTTTCGTTTATAAAATCACCACAATCCGTATTTTTGCAAAATGCGCCTCTTTCTTACATCTATATCGCAAAATAATAAAAACAGATTATAAGCAACTCAGGTTATAGAATTATGATTTTAAAGTTCTATGACCTGTGCAAGCTGAGCCAGATTAAGCGGTTTTTTAAAGAAAAATTTTACGCCCTGCTCCTTTACACGATTTTCAATATCGCCATCTTCAAGGGCAGTTATGACTATAATCACAGTGTTTGCAAAAGCTTCATCCCCATGTATTCTCTTGCACAGGCTAAAACCGTCGACCCCTGGCAAATCAAGATCCAAAATTAAAATTTTGGGATGTTTTTCCATCATCAAAACACCTGCTTCAAAACCGTCAAATGCCTGAAAAACTTCTATATTTCCATCTTCAAACTTATTGCTAAGGAATTTTGTAACGACGGTATTGAGTCCCAAATCGTCATCAACCACCAAAATTGAATGTTTTTCAAAAATCAAAGAAGAACAAGATTCCGCTAATTTTTTAGGAATACGCATGTTGCGTTTTTTCATGAAGTCTGCCAAATCGTCTGGATAAACTCTGTATTGACCGCCAGGAGTTGTAAAAGCCTTTAAATGACCACCTTTTATCCAGTTTATTGCCGTCTGATTTACGACGCCGCAGATATTTGCTACTTCCAATGCCGAAAAAACTTGCGGTTTATTATTTTTCATCAACATTCCTCAAAAGCCTCTCCGACTTTTTTTGTATTTAGTTTTCTTTTATATCTATAAATCTCGATACCATTTTATACGAAAAACCGGAATCTATCATATATTTTATCAATTTTTCGTCTTTTTTCCCCATAGCTGTTGCTTTTATAAAACAGCGCTTGCATAATTTTTCTTCTTCTGCAATCTCCAAAAACTCGTCAACGGCCTGCCTTGCAACAAAAGTTTTTATTCCTCGCGAACAAAGTTCACTTACGAGCCGTGGCCGTCCTTGCGGTTTTGAAATAACATGAGAGCGTAACCATGAACGACAAAATCGGCTATCGTCCAAAAGCCCCTTTGCTTCGAGCCAGTCAAGAGCAGTTTTTACAGACGATTTTGAATGATTTTTTTGAATAAGTTTTTTTTCAAGAGAAAATCTGCATTGCTCACAGCGAGCAAGATATTCTTCTGCCTTGCATTCAGCAGAAAAAATGAGTGCCGCTTGAAGAATTTCTTCTTCCTCTTCTCCAAAAAATTCTTTTCCTTTTGCAAAGTCGTCTATTTTTAAATTTTGCAAAAAAGCTTCTCTGACAAAAAAAACAGGCCTATCATCTGCGGTAATTTCTACAACATCTGACGCAACCTGTTTTACTGATTCTAAGCGCATTTTGAATTCTTAAGAAACAAGACACCCTGAACAAAATTGAACTGGATGCCAAAAGAATTTCTTAACGCTTTGAGAACTGGAATCTGCGACGTGCACCACGCTGACCGTACTTTTTGCGTTCAACCATGCGGCTATCACGAGTAAGGAATCCGTTAGCTTTTAGAGATGTGTGAGCATCAGGATCAACTTGAAGCAACGCCCTTGAAAGACCGTGAAGACATGCTTCTGCCTGTCCAACAAGTCCGCCACCAGTAACATTTATGAGAATGTCAAATTTATTCTCATTGCTTGTAACCAAAAGTGGCTGATGCACGATACGAATTTGATCTTCAGTATCAAAATAATCAGCTAAATCTTTTCCATTTACAACAATTTTTCCGCTGCCGTCGCGCAAGAATACACGAGCTGTAGCAGTCTTTCTTCTACCTGTACCAATTGCAATATTCTTTACCATAAGTGGACTCCTAACTTAAACTTCAAGCGGTTTTGGGTTCTGAGCCTTCTGTGGATAATCAGAACCAGCATAGATTTTTACGCTGTCCATCATTTTGCGTCCAAGACGACCATTAGGAAGCATACCAGCAATTGTTCTAGTAAGTGGCTCGGTAGGCTTTTTTGCCAAAAGTTTTGCGAAAGAATATTCGCGAAGACCACCTACATAGCCTGTGTAATGGCGATAAAGTTTGCCTTCTTCTTTGTTTCCAGTAACGACAACTTTGTCTGCATTGATGATAACAACAAAGTCTCCCATAGCCTGATTAGGCGTAAAAGTAGATTTGTTTTTTCCACGAACAACTGATGCAGCTTTTGCGGCAACACGTCCGAGCGGTTTTCCGGCAGCGTCTATAACGTACCAGTCACGTTTTTGTTCATACTCTTTAACGAATAAAGTTTTCATTTGTATATACCTTGTACTAAAAAGTCTCTTGTGTTCATTTTGATTTGCATCTTCAAAAATCACACTCCGCAGATGTTGAAGCATTATCTGCGCATATACGGGGATAGATAATATAAATTTTTTATTTGATTTGGTCAATAAAGTGTCTATCAATTACATTGAAAACAGGGTTGCTCGCTTTCTTTTTTTTCTAGCATTTTCACAGCAAAATTGAACTGGAACTCATACTCCATGCAATTAAGAATGAAAGAGCATTACGCATTATTGAAAAATTTTATTAACCTTGGTTTTGAGCCGCTTTTTCGGCTTCTTTTTCTTCTTTGCGTGCTTCTTTTTTATCCTGAATATCTGCAAAACCTATAAAAATTGCAATTATTCCAACAAGGGCAGCAATGATTGGAGAGAGTCCTTTTAGAACAAAGATTATGTATTCACTCCAGCCTAAAACATTTGGCAGGCAGGCACAAACAGTAAAGGCTATTAAAGCCATACCGAACAAAATTGCTATCATTTTTTACTCCCACTTTTTCGTACATTTTTAATGCAAATCTCTCTTACATAAAAAACTTTATCATACTAAAACTGTTTCATCAAATAGGACAAAATGATACAATCGCTACCATGTTAAAAAAGAATTCTGCACGCAGGGCAGTAAAACTGACATTGCCGATTTTTTTTGGTTACATTTCTATAGGAATTCCGTTTGGACTTATGGTTGTAAACGCAGGGTATCCGTGGTGGATGTCTTTGTTTATGGGGCTAACCATTTTTTCGGGAACTGGACAATATATTGGAATTGGACTTATGACAGCAGGTGCAAGCCTTCCAACTTTTTTGATAACCCAATTTTTTGTTGGCATACGGCACATAGTTTACGGACTTTCTCTCTTAAAAAAATATAAGAGAACTAATGTTGGAAATTGGAAATTCTTTTTGATTTTTTCTTTAACAGATGAGACCTACGCTCTTACGACAACCTGTGAAGTTCCAGAAGGAGAACACCCTGGAGAATTTTACAGCTTGATTGCAGCGTTGAACTGGTCGTACTGGCTTTTAGGTGGCTTGATTGGCGCCTTATTGGGAACAGTTTTGCCGTTCAGTTTTGCAGGAGTGGATTTTGCACTTAATTCGCTGTTTATTGTTCTTATGATTGAGCAGATAAAAAAGAGCAAGGATTTTTTCCCTTCGTTGTGCGGAATAGGAACTGCCACACTTGCAATAATTCTCTCTCGACTTGGAATACTGCCTGCACAACAGGTTTTGATAGTATCGCTTTCGCTTGGAATTGCGGTTCTCCTTTTGGTTCGAGGAATTTTTGATAAGAGGAGGCAATAAAAATGAGACTTACTTTATTACAGGCTGTTATTGCAACTTTGGCGAGTGCAGTTTTAATGTTTTTATTGAGAGCCTTTCCTTTTATGCTATTTAGCAAACGAAAACCGCCTAAACTTTTGAGCTTTATAGAGCAGTACATTCCTGCAATGGTGATTGGAGTTTTGATAATCTATTGTTTGATTGATCCAAAATATATGACTTTTACCGCTTCTCCATGGGGAATTCCTGCTATTGCAGGTGTAATTTTTACGGTTTTTTTGCACCTTTGGAAAAGGAACAGCATGATAAGCATTTTTGGCGGAACCATCATCTATATGGTTCTTGAATATCTTATATAGAAAAAATGAAAGACAGTTTTTGCAAAACTGTCGAAGTTTATTGTAGGTCACACCTCCTGTGCGACAGTGCGGCAGTGATTGGAGGGGGAAGCGCAAGCGAAAACAAACGCAGGGCGAAGAACTGCGTTTGTTCGGAGCCGAAAGGCGCAGCCCCGCAAAGCACGGTTTTGCGAAGCAAAAGCCGCCCAAAATATTTTCTGAAAAATTCTTAAAACTTATAGACAATTTGTCCTAATAATCTTATTTTACTCTTTATGCAGATATGCTGTTTTTTATCAAAGCCTCCTGAAGTTGGCTTATAAATTAAGAGGTACGCATTTTGAACGGTAGCCAGGTTACGATTACCAACGTGTCTAAGCAGTTTGGTGATTTTATTGCACTAAACAATATTAATTTTACGATTAGGCAGGGTGAATTTTTTACGCTGTTGGGACCTTCCGGCTGTGGTAAAACAACGTTGCTGCGTATTATTGCGGGTTTTGAGAATCCTGATGAAGGCGCTATTCTTTTTGATGAAACAAATGTTGTAGGGGTGCCTCCAAACAAGCGACACTCAAATACTGTTTTTCAAAGTTATGCACTTTTTCCGCATATGAGCGTTTTTGAAAATGTGGCTTTTTCTCTAAGACTAAAAAAAACAGACAATGCAACTGTAGAAAAAAAAGTACGTGAATATCTTTCTTTGGTACAACTCGAAGAACACATGTATAAAAAACCAAATCAACTTTCTGGCGGACAAAGACAGAGAGTCGCAATCGCACGAGCGCTTATAAACGAACCAAAAGTTTTATTGCTTGACGAACCACTTTCTGCATTGGATGCAAAGTTGCGTTCAAACCTGCTTGTTGAATTAGACAGACTGCACGATAAAATTGGAATTACTTTTATCTTTGTAACACACGATCAAACAGAAGCTCTTGCAGTTTCTGATAGAATTGCCGTTATGAACAAGGGAAATGTTCTACAAATTGGAACTCCTTATGAAATTTATGAAAGTCCTGCAACACAGTTCGTAGCTCAATTTATTGGAGAGACAAATCTTTTTGAATCAAAGGTTGTAAACTGTGAAAGCTACAAGGCAAAAACCGGCGAAGAATATATGGTAACGCTCAATGTTCCAGCTTTGGGAATGCAGGCACAACTTTCTGGCGACACCCAAGCGACTAAAGAAGAAGATAAAAATATCCTTGTTACAGATTACGAACACACCGATGAAGGGCAGGCGGTGGCATTTACAATCCGTCCAGAAAAAATTCGCATAACTTTAAACGAACCTGATGTAAAAGGCAGAAAAGACATAAACGTTTTTAAAGGCATAGTTGAAGAACCCGTTTACACCGGATTTCAATCTAAGTTCATTGTAAAACTGGAAAAAACTGGAACTATAATAAACGTCTACAAACAGCATACAAACTATTTGGATGACGGTCCTGAAATTCAGTGGAAAGACACCGTTTATATATCTTGGTCGGCAGAAGACGGATATATAGTCGAAGACATCGAAAAATAAAGCCACTGTTAAAAAGTTTTAATTCAACTTGATAGGAAAAGTTTGTGATGGAAAACAATAAAGAAAGTTTTTTGCTCAAATTTGTACGCAAAGCAAGAGATAAAGCATTCAAAAAATCAAATCCAGGTCCAATTTATGCTTGGCCCATGGGTTTGTGGTTCAGTTTGTTTTTTGTAATTCCGCTAGTAATAATCGTGGCATACGCTTTTATGAAAAGAGATGTTTACGGCTCTGTAATTGCACAATTCAGTTTAAAAGCCTTTGGACAGATGTTTCGCCCTGCTTACGGAATTATCTTGTTAAGGACTTTATGGATTAGTGCAATCTCAACTCTGGTTACGATTTTAATTTCTCTACCTTGCGGATACGCAATGGCAAGAAGCAAACACCAGACAATTCTTTTGATTCTAGTAATTATTCCTTTTCTCACTAATTCGCTTATAAGAATTTTCGCTTGGATAACGATTTTAGGCGATAACGGTTTGCTAAATATGATTTTGGGATTTTTCTTTAAGCTCTGGAACGAGGTTACAGGAAATCCTGAAGCGGTTTTTAAACCTGTAAAATTTATGTACACAAACGGTGCGGTCATAATCTTAAGCATTTACATGTATCTTCCTTATGCGATTCTGCCAATCTTTACCGCTGTAGACAGATTTGATTTTTCACTTTTGGAGGCAGCTCGCGATTTGGGAGCGACAAAGCCACAATCAATGACAAAAGTTTTGCTTCCAGGAATACGCAGCGGTATAATTTCTGCGTTGATTTTTACATTCATTCCTATTTTTGGCTCTTACACTGTTCCAAACATCGTCGGCGGAAAAGACAGCTATATGATTGGAAACGTAATTGTGGACCAAGTGCAGAAGATAAGAAACTGGCCATTGGCTTCTGCTTTTTCTATGATTTTAACATTACTTTCTATGGCAGGAATCCTTTGGATGCTATATTCCAGCAAAAAAGATGCAGCACTTAAAAAACTTTCTACAAAAGAAGATGTAACATCAACTTGCGGAGTAAAATAATGAAACACAACCCTTTCAATCTATTTGCACCAAGAAAAGTAAAACCGAGTGAAAATTTTCGACATGCAAAACGCGGCTGGAAACGTCGCGAACCAAAATTCAGTTTTTCTAAGACAGTCCTATTTTTGTGCTTTTTATTTTTATTTTTGCCCTTGATTGTCATAATCTTCTATTCTTTTAATGCGTCAAAAGATACAACTTTTACAGGATTTTCGTTTGTCTGGTACCAAAAGTTGATTTTTGATTCTAAACCGCTTTGGCAGTCCCTGTTTAACAGTTTTATAGTTGCAATTTCGTCTTCTGTCGTTGCAACTATTTTGGGTTCACTTGCTGCGTTAGGGGTTAGTTGGTACAAATTCACTGGAAAAAACTATATCCAAACTATAAGTTTTTTGCCTATGGTTTTGCCAGAAGTTATAATGGGACTTTCTCTCCTGATATTTTTTAGTGCTATAAAGATGAGCCTGGGACTGCTTACAATTTTTATTGCGCATACAACTTTTTGTCTTCCGTTCGTTTATCTTATGGTTAGTGCTCGTGTTGAAGATTTTGACCTTTCTATTATAGAAGCAAGCCACGACCTTGGGGCAAATGAAATGCAGACTCTTACTAAAGTCATAATTCCTGCGATAATGCCAGGAATAGTTTCTGGATTTATGATGAGCGTAACTATGTCGCTAGAAGATTATGTAATCACTTTTTTGGTGAGCGGGCCTGGAAGCACAACTTTACCACTATATGTTTATTCGATGATTAGGTTTGGAGTAAGCCCTGTAATCAATTCGCTTTCTTTTGTTCTAATAATCACAATCTGCATTTTAACTTTTTCTCTTAGACGCGGATTAAAAGGCTTTGCAGCGGCACGCTAATTTTCACCATTAAAACAACGCTCTGTGTGAGTGTTTTATTTATTTGTTTTTCTAGATTTATTTTATCTAGGTTTTGGAGTTGAATTATGAAAATCGCCTCTAAAATTGCAACGGCAGCATTCGGTTTTATTGCCGCAGTGGGTCTTTTCACTTCGTGTGGAGATGACGGAAAAAAACTTTATCTTTACAACTGGACATACTACACTCCAGACGAAGTTTTGCGCGATTTTGAAAAGGAATTCAACTGCACTGTAAAAGTTGACAGTTATGCTTCAAATGAAGAAATGTATGCAAAATTAAAAGCTGGCGCAAAGGGATACGATATTGTAGTTCCGTCTCAAGACTATGCTTCAATAATGATTGCTCAGGGAATGGTTCAAAAATTGGACAGTGCAAAACAGACAAACAACAGCAAAATAAATCCGCTGCTTTCAAAAATGGCTGTTTACGATCCAAAGTTTGAATACGCTTCTCCTTATTATTTGGGCGCTGCTGGCGTTTGTGTAAACAAAACAAAAATCAAAGAAGGCTCATACGAAAAGACGTGGAATATCTTTGCAGACAAGCAGTTTGCAGGGCATGCAACAATGATGGATGATATGAGAGAAGTTATAGGCGATGCATTAACCGTTCTTGGATACGATCTAAACACTCTAGACGACAACGAACTTGCACAAGCAAAAAATTTGATAATTAAAAACTGGAAACCAAACCTTGTAAAATTTGATGCAGAAGGTTTTGGAAAATCTTTTGCCTCTGGAGATTTTTGGCTGTGCCAGGGCTATGCGGAAGTCGTATTTGGTGAAGTTAGCGAAGATAAATGGGCAGAAACAATCGACTTTTTTATTCCAGTTCAAGGCGGACCGTCATACCTCGACAGCATGTGCATATTAAAAGATTCAAAAAATCCTGAACTTGCAAACGAATTTATAAACTACATTCACCGTCCAGAAGTATACGCAAAATTTTTGGATGCTTTTCATTTTCCGTGTTTTGTGATTCCAGACGCTGCACAGTTTACAAAAAAAGTTCCAATGTATGACGCAAGCCAAATGAACAACTGCGTGTTAAAAATGGACATTGGCGAAGGATTGGACAAGTATAACAACATCTGGCAAGAAATCCGCTTTAACAACTAGATTAAAAAATCCTCAAAATTTTGTTTTTATCTTTAAAATTTTGAGGAATGATTTTTATCAAAATTCAGTAAAACGAAAAAATTCACAACCTAAAAACCACTGTATAAGTCTGAAAATTTAAAAAAATACACTGTTAAAGGTTACAAAAAAAGTATATAAAAATAACAGAGAGTTTATTTTATAATTTTTAAATATATCAATTAAAAAAATGCTTGAACTTTCAGAATACAAAAACACTGTCGACAATGCTTCAATTCCTGTGATAATTGGAGTGCCAATTTTAAAGGGTTCTATTCCTGTTGATTTTAAAGTTTTATATATAAACAAGGCATTTAAAGAAGAGTTTCCAGGTCTTGAAGATGAAGGAGCTTTGTATTCAACGCTAAAATCAAAATTGACTTCCGACATGCCTTGGGCAGAAGCAACTTCCAAAACTATAGCAACCCACAAAAAAGTTGTTCACAGTTTTTATTCGCCAAAATATTCGCGCTGGTACAAAGTAATTTTAAATACGCTGCGCAACGATTTAATCTTTTTTAGCCTTACAGACATAACTCAAGATAAAAAATATCAAGAACGATTGAAAAATCAAAATTTAAAACTCGCCTCGCTCACAAAAGAGTTGTCGCTTTCCAAAGAAAATTTTCGCTCAAAAATTGAAGAAGTAGAAGCACTAAACGAAGAATTGTGTTACATCGCCTACCACGACACTTTAACAGGAATATACAACAAACAAAAATTGAATGAAGATCTATTGCGCTGTCAAAGGGAATTTCAAAAATCGAGAAAAAAGTTTGGAATAATCTTAATCGATTTAGACAACATGAAATTGATAAACGACGCTCAAGGACATTTTGCAGGCGACGCTGTAATCTGCAATGCTGCTCTGATATTAAAAAATTTTGTCCGCGAAAATATACACGCATACAGATTTAGCGGAGACGAATTTATCGTTTTGGCAGAAGGATTAGATTCTCACAATACGCTTTTAAATATAGCCGATGCAATCCTAGAAACTTTTAATGCACAAGGAATTGAATTTTCTGGCGGAATTTCACTTTATCCCGACGACACAAATAATCTGGAAGAACTTTTAAAATTTGCCGACATGGCAATGTACGATGTAAAGAAAAAAACTAAAAACAATATAGGCGTTTTTCAACGCTCGATGCAGGAAAAATTTTTGAGCCGACTGACCTTGCAAAATAAAATTTCGCCAGCGATTCAAAACAATGAATTTTCACTCTACTATCAGCCTCAATTTGATGTTGAAACAGGTAAGCTGCGCGGTTTTGAAGCACTCCTTAGATGGTACGATAAAAAATTGGGTTGGATAAGTCCAGAGCAGTTTGTTTCGATTGCAGAAGAAAGCAGACTGATAATTCCACTTGGCGAATGGGTTATGGATACCGCGCTCTCTACTTTGAGCGAGTGGTGCCATAAATTCAGTTTTAATGAAATTTTGAGCGTTAATGTTTCTCCAGTTCAGTTAAAAAAAACAGATTTTTTGTTTTGGCTTGACCAGAAGATAAAGCAATACAAAATCAATCCTGCAAATTTGGAAATAGAAATAACAGAGGGCGTTTTAATCGACAACAAAGAAGAAACCGTAAAACTTTTAAAACAGATAAGGCAGATGGGCGTAAAAGTTTCTCTGGATGATTTTGGAACAGGATATTCCTCGCTTAATTATCTGCAAATTCTTCCTATAACGACTTTAAAAATCGACAAATCCTTTATAGCAAATTTAACTTCAAAAACAGAGATAGAAGCCAACATCACCGATTCAATCATAAATATGGTTTCTAAAATGGGACTCGATACGATTGCAGAAGGCGTAGAAAATTTAGAACAGTTAAATATCTTAAAACGAATAAGATGCAAAACGATTCAAGGATTTTTAAAAGGCAAACCGATGGAAAAAGATAGATGTGCAAGGATGCTTTCTGGCGACAATTCCGCAATTTTAAGCATAGAAAACGAAGTCGCCTCTTAAATTCTATATTCGACGTATCGAACTTTGCCTTGCTCTATGCAAGATTTAATCTGTTTTTCGTGTTTAGAAAGTTTTGAATTTCCAGTTTTAACTTCTATAAAAACGATTTCACTTATTTCATCTTCTAAAGTTACTCCGCTAAAAGCGATAAAATCCACCGGCTTACCTATAAAACGACAGTCGTAACTCTTGCACGGAAAATTCGGCAAAAAAGGGGCAACCTGTTCAAAGGCAAATCCAGAAATTATCGCTTTTGATCTTTTTACAGAATCCGCGCGAGCGTCTTTTATAAGCGGCTGGATTTTTAATTTTGCAAAGAAATATCCTGTTTTAAAAGCGATTAAAATCATCAAAAATATTAAAACTATTCCGAAAATCAAAAAGTACACAGAATTTGATTGCAACAATAAAACAAAATTTTTCATTTTTGAAGTATAACATATCAGGTTGGACGTTGTTTACAAGTTGTCATTAGAACTTTGAACCAAAAATTGATAAATTGATAAAAAAGGAATGTTATGAAAAAAAATAGTTTAACTTTATTTTGCCTTTGCGCTTTTGCTTTAAATTTTTCCCTTAAAATTTTTGCTCAAGAAGCAAATTTACCTATTTCAAAAAATCAAAATTCCGAAGATGAAATTTTGCTTCAATTTAAATTTAAAGAAGGAGATAATTTTTCGCTTACTTCATCTGTAAACGAAGAAGTAAAAATTAACGGAAGATTGAGCCACAAAGCGCAAATCGTAACGAGGGTTACAGAAAGCGTAGAAAAGATTGATGAAAATGGACGCGGTTACATAAAAGGCAATTTTATGACAAGCGAACAGTCAACTCGTGCACAATTTTTAGGGCAAAACGACACTTATCGTTGGGGCGAAAATTTTGAAAGCGAATTCTGGCGGGATTCCCGCGGAAAATTTGAAATTGAAAGCAAATATTTTATGCCTGTAATTCGCGACTTGCCAATTTTTCCACAAAGGCCAATAAAAGTTGGCGATGAATGGAGCGAAGACGGTTATGAAGTTCAGGATTTACGCAGAGATTTGAATGTTACGGAGCCTTTTAAAGTTCCGTTCACAGCAAAATATAAATATCTTAGAAACGAAAAAGGAGTTACTTCCGACAGTTCGAAAACGGAGCGTGTTTTTCAAGTTATTTCTGCAAAATATTCCGTGTATTATGAAACACCGCAACAAAATTCAAATTCTTTGCGTGGGTCAGATTATCCTGTTACGACTATGGGATATTCAAATAGAACAATCTGGTGGGATAACGAAAAAGGGCAGATAGATAGATACGAAGAAGATTTTAGAATAGTGATAGAAACGCTGTTTGGAACTCAATATCAATTTGCTGGCGGAACACAGGCCGAATACACGGAATTTGAGCGAACTTCTACAGAAGAAAATTTAAAAGATGTCATGCAAAAAGTTGAAGATTTAGGATTGAAAGATATTTCTGTAACAAAAACTGAGCAAGGACTGACGATAAGCCTTGAAAATATTCAATTCCGTGCGGACAGCGCAATTTTAATGGAAAGCGAAAAAGAAAAAATCAAAAAAATATCCCAAATTCTTTCTGCATATCCAAACAATGACCTTTTGATTTCTGGGCATACGGCAAGAGTTGGAAGCGAAGAATCCTGCCAAATTTTAAGTGAAGAAAGAGCGGCAAGCGTTGCTAATTTTCTTGTAGATTTAAAAGTTAAGGAAAAAACACACGTGTTTACGCAAGGCTTTGGTTCAAAAATCCCGATTGCATCAAATTTGACAGAAAGAGGAAAAGCAAAAAACAGGCGCGTAGAAATAACGATTCTTGATAAGTAAGTTTCAGGAAAAATATCCGTGTTTTTCTTTAACTGACAGTTTTCTTGCAAAAAACTGTCGACATTGCTTGTAGGTCGCACCTCCGTGTGCTGTTCAAGAAAAACTTCCTTGTTTTTCTTGAACGACAGTTTTTACAAAACTGTCAACATTCCTTGTAGGTCGCACCTCCTGTGCGACGATGTGGCAGGGTCTACTTGTAGCCCCGCTACCCGCCTGCGAGCTTACAGCGGCAGCGGATAGGAAGGGCGCGGAGCGTTGGCGTAGCCAATGGAGCGAAAGCGGAACCCTGTATAGCCCGATTTTTTGCGGAACTCTAGTGGAGCAAAAAAGCCGCCCAAATAAAAAATAAATTTATAATTTTTATCTGCACTTTTTTGTAAAAAATGAATTTTTAAAGCCATATATAAATCGATGGAAATGTTTTTGTTTGTACTCAGGCATTGCACATTCAAGTCGAGGTTTTATGGCTTTCGACTTTATTGAAGGAAAAGATTTTCCAGAGCAAAAATTTGACTCGGAGTTTTCTCTTGATGACGAAGTTACTCAGGCTGCGGAGCGGGCTTTTGGAATAAAATATCTTTTTGCGTGGCAGCACCTTGTAATTTCGAACATTTTGGACAGTGCACAGACGGCAGATGACGAAAACCTAATGAAAAATGCAGCGCAAGAAAGTTTAGAGGAAGACGGTGTTTGCCGGGGAAAACAGATTGTTCTTTTGCCGACGGGGAGTGGAAAATCGCTTTGTTTTTTAACTCCTGCCCTGCTTTTAGAAGGTGCAACTTTGGTTTTGTATCCGCTTTTGGCATTGATGGCAGACCAAAAAAGGCGAATGGAAGAAGGTGGGCTTGTCTGTGCGGTATTTAAAGGTGGGCAAAGCATTGAAGAGCAGGAAGAAAATTTTAATCTTATTGAAACGAAAAAAGCAAAGGTGATACTTGCAAATCCAGAAATTTTGCAGAATAAAAAAATAGTCAACAGGTTAAAGGGCTGCAAAATAAGCCATATTGCAATAGATGAAGCCCACTGCGTTAGCGAATGGGGAGAAAGTTTTAGACCAGCGTATCTTACACTGGGAAAAATAATAAAGTACCTGGACGTAAAAGTTGTAACCGCATTCACTGCAACTGCAAGTCCTCCTGTTTTAAAGCGAATAAGTGAGATTTTATTCGATGGGCAGGCACATATTGTGCAAAGTTCAAGCGACAGGCAAAACATTCACTATGAAGTTCGGCATGCATCGGCAAAGAAAAAAGCCGTTCTAAAAGCGTGTATTCAAGAAAAAAAGCCGCTTATCGTTTTTTGTTCAACAAGGCGGAGAACCGAAGAAATGGCGAGAATTTTACACTCGTATTTTGGAAATTCAAACGTGAAATTTTATCACGCAGGAATGACGAAAGAAGAAAAAAATCGCACGGAAAAATGGTTTTTCGATACAACAGACGGAATTCTTACCGCAACCTGTGCTTATGGAATGGGCATGGACAAAAAAAATATATATACGGTTATTCATCTGGATGCGCCTGAGCATCTGGAAAATTTTATTCAAGAGGCTGGCAGAGCAGGACGAAATGGCGAAAATGTAAAATCCATTTTGATTTGGGGAAGCAAAGATAACTCAAAATGGAAGTCGCAAAAAGAAGGCTCTCGAGAAAAAGCGATTGGAGATCTTGCAAATACGAACGAGTGCAGAAGAGGTTTTCTTTTAAAATATCTTTCTGGGGAAAGTGCTGTTTGCAGCGGCTGCGACATCTGCAATGCAAGAAAAGAAAATCGGACGATTGAAAATTCCGCGATGGATGAAAAAATCGTATTTAATTTTATAAAACGACACAGAAGATTTTACACAAAAGATGAATTGATAAATGTTTTGCTTCCAGATTTTAACAAGAGGGATATAGATTTTTACAAGCAAAATGTTTGGGAAGCAAGCGATTTGCAAGAAATTTTAAGTGGTTTATTAGGTAGCAAAAAAATTAAAAAATTGAGCGGTTTTTGGGAAGACAGAATCGATATAGAAAAAGGCGAAAACAGATTTTTGAGATTTTTAAATCCAAAGACTATTCACTTTCTTCAACACTCGCGTCTTCGCCTGCGTCATTTTCAGAAGGAGTTGGCTCTGGTTTTGGAATAAATTTTTTAATTCTCTTTCGCGGAGTTTTTTTTCGATAGGAGCAAACATAGGAAGCAAAATCCATCAACAAAAAACAGACAACGGCAACAGAAATTACATATTTGTTTTTAAGAATCTCAAGGATTATCGAAAAATTTCCACTCATAGTTCATTATCGGCATGAAAATAAAATTTTAAACAAAGTTGTGCAAAATCGATTATGTAAAATAGTTGACCAAGAAAGTTTACGCTACTAAAATTCGGCTATGATTGGAATTGTAGATTATAACGCTGGAAATATAAAGAGTGTCGAAAGAGCGCTTATTGCAATAAAAGCAGAATACAAAATTTCGCAGAATCCTTTAGATTTAGAAAATTGCGAAAAGATAATTTTTCCTGGAGTTGGCGAAGCGAAATACGCGATGGAGCAACTAAAAAAAACAGGCTTTGATTCGTTTTTGCGCGATTTTTATTCCCAAAAAAAACAAATTTTAGGAATCTGTCTTGGCTCGCAGATAATTTTTGAACATTCTCAAGAAGGCGATATCGCTTGTCTTGGACTATTAAGGGGCTCGATAAAGAGTTTTCAAACGGTTTGGCAAGAAAACGGTGAAAGTCCAAATCTAAAAGTTCCGCAAATTGGCTGGAACGATTTGACATATTCAAATGGGTCTTCAAAACTTTTAAAAGGGATTCCTGAGCATTGCGATTTTTACTTTGTGCATTCGTATTTGATTCAGCCAGAGGATAAAAGCATTGTAAAAGCGTTTGCAAATTACGGTACTCAAGTTCCTGCCTGCATAGAAAAAGACAATCTTTGCGCATTCCAGTGCCATCCAGAAAAATCTGGAAAATGGGGCTTAAAAGTTCTCCAGAATTTTATCAACTCATAAAAAAATCAAAATCAAAGGTAAAAATCATGCTAAAAAAAAGAATAATAGTTTGTCTGGATGTAAAAGACGGAAGAACAACAAAAGGCGTAAAATTTCAGAATAATGTGGATATTGGAGACCCTGTGGAAATGGCAAAAAAATATTACGAGCAGGGAGTCGATGAACTGGTCTTTTACGACATAATGGCAAGCGCAAATTCGCGAGGCCCAATCTTAAATTTGATAAGCAAAGTTGCGGAACAGATTTTTATTCCATTTTGTGTGGGCGGAGGAATCGGCTGTGTAGAAGATATACGCTCTACAATTCTTGCAGGAGCTGAAAAGGTGAGTTTAAATAGTCAGGCTGTAAAAAATCCGAAGCTCATAACTGAAGGCGCAAAAATTTTTGGGAACCAGTGCATTGTATTGGGAATGGACGCAAAAAAAGATGAATCTGCACCGAGCGGATACAGCGTTTACATAAACGGTGGCCGGGTAAAAACGGAACTCGACGCTTTAGAATGGGCAAAGCACGCTGTCGAATTGGGGGCTGGCGAAATCGTTTTAAACTCTATAGATGCTGACGGCATGAAAACCGGTTACGAATTAAATCTTACAAAAATGATCGCAGAAAATGTGAGCGTTCCTGTAATCGCTTCTGGCGGAGGAGGAACTGTTCAACATTTAAAAGATGTTTTAACAGACGGAAAAGCAGACGCAGCCCTTATTGCAAGCATGGTTCACAGTTTGGGCTATACGGTTCAAGGAATAAAAGAAGAATTAAAAGGAGAAGGCGTGCCTGTAAGACTTTAAGAAGATTTCAAAATTCGCTCAAATATTTTACTACTTAAAATGATTTTTTAATGATAAAGCCACAGAGTTGAAACTACACAATGAATTGTATTTCAAAACTGTGGCTTTTTTTATCGGCGATTAACGCTTTTTGCAAGATATCCGCGTTCTAAATAAAATTAAAATTCTTCAAAATTCCTGCTGGATTTTTTATAAGCACTCGCTCCATTTCTTGTTGTTGAAGTATGTACTCGCGCTCTTCCGTGTTCATTTTTCAAGTTTCCAAGAAATTTGCTGCGCTTACCGCGCTCCCTGCTGGAATTTTCTCCTCTTGCTACTGAATAGCGATCTGCTCCAAAGCGACTTTGCCTTTCGCCACGGCGAAAAAAACTTCCTTCGGACTTTTCAAATCTTCCACCATCTCGTCTTCTTGAACGGCTGCGACCACTGCCAAAAAAGTTGTCGTCATCTTTTGAATCAAGGTGCATGTGCGGAAGGCTCGTGCGACTTTTAGAAAGTTCCAACGCACGAACTGCATTTACAGAAGGTAAACTCAACAATGAAAAATTCTGGCTCACATCAATTCGGTCAACCATTCTGCCAGGAATATGGAGTAAATCGCTAAAATATTCGGCGATTGACTTTGCATTGTAGCCATCTCGCCTTCCAAGCTGGACATAAATTCGTTTCTGGTCAGGAGTTGAGCCCCCCCCTGAGCGAGCAGCCATAACTTTTCCGTAGTGGCTTTCGTCGAGCGAGTTTCCGTAGTTTATTTCTAAAACAGCAGCAAGGATATCCTTTGCATCGTATTCCCCGCAAAGTTCATCGGCAGCTTTTTTATACAAATCTTTTACTTGAATCAATTTAGGCTCAAAAGTTTTTTTAGGTGAATTTTTATCTTCCGATTGAAATTCTTTCATTCCTATTGAATTTTCATTTTGATTTGCACTTTCATCAAAAATTGGAATCGTCTCATCATCATAGGTTTGATTTTTATCGTCCAAATCAAAATCATCGTTTTCGCTCTCGAATTTTGCTTTTAAACCAAGTTTTTCTTTGAGTTCATCAAAAATTCGCTGTCTTTTTACTTCTAAAACTTGAACAACCGACGGAACATTTTCTTCAATCATTTCGCCTTTTGCAGCAATGCGAATTCGTTTTTTTAAGAATTCTAGTTTTCGCCTTTCTTCCGGTCGCACGAAAGTAACCGCAATTCCTGAAGTTCCTGCACGACCTGTTCTTCCAATCCTGTGAACATAAGTTGCAGCGTCAAACGGAAGAGAATAATTTACAACATGGCTCAACCCTGTTATGTCGATACCACGAGCCGCGACATCCGTTGCAACGAGAATTCGAGTTTTTTTATTTCTAAATCTGGCAAGGATTTTCTCCCGCTGACCTTGCGGAACATCGCCGTGCAAGGCTGCCGCTTCGTATCCGCGCTCGTCCAAAAGCCTGCTAACTGTATCGGCATCGTTTTTTGTCATTGTAAAGACAAGCCCATAAAAATCCGGCGAAATGTCGATAAGGCGAACCAAGGCTTCAATCTTATCACGCTCGCTCACAACCCAATATTTCTGGTCTATCAGCAAAGGCTCTTCAACAAAACCCTCTTCTTCGACAACATCGTATTCGCCCATAAACTCTTCGGCAATCTGCAATATTGGTTTTGGCATTGTCGCGCTAAAAAGCAGGATTCTGCTGGAAGGATTTGCCTGTGCAAAGATTGACTTTATGTCGTCAACAAAGCCCATGTCGAGCATTTCGTCGCCTTCGTCAAGGATAAAATAATCAATCTTGTCGAGTTTTAAAGTTCCCCTTTCCAAGTGATCTTTTATGCGACCTGGAGTTCCAACAACGATTTCTGTTCCTCGTTTTAAATCTCTTATTTGTGTTGAATACGAAGCGCCACCGTACAAAACGGCAACACGCGGAAATTTTCCCGTCGAAAATGATTGCATTTCGTTGCAGGTTTGAATCGCAAGTTCTCTGGTTGGTTCTAGAATAAGTGCACGAACATGGTCGCTTTCTTCGCAGATATTTTGAACGATTGGAAGTCCAAATGCAGCAGTTTTTCCAGTTCCAGTTCTTGCCTTTGCGATTAGATTTGTGTCGCCGTTGAGCAAGCGAGGAATTGCCAGAGTTTGAATAGGAGAAGGAGTTTTAAAACCTTTTTTTTCGATTGCATCTAAGATTTTTTCGCTCAATCCTAAATCGGCAAAGGAAATTTCTTCTGAATCTTCAGATTCGTCAGCATTTTGAATTGGTGTTGTTTCGACAAAAACACCATCGCGGTTTGCCAAAATATCTTCGGCATTAAATTTTGAGTCTTTCATCATGTATCCCAAAGGCGAAATCCAGCCTTCAAAATACACCGTAAAAATCAGATACACCGTACAAAAAGGCTACAAAATCGCAGTTAAAATGTCAGCACCCTCTGTGCTGTGCGCACAATATAGATGAAATAAATAGAAAATGCAAGAATATTGTTGAAAATAATGCAATTTTCTGTGAATTGAACTAAAGCCTTATTTATGATATATTATAAAGAATATGAGTACACAATTTTTACTTAACGAAAAAGTAGTTTATCCGAGCCAAGGTGTAGGCGAAATCAAAGAAATTTTTGACAGAAAAAACGGCGAACAAATCGTTCAATATTACAGAATCTACCTTGAAGTTTCAGACATGATAGTCATGGTTCCTGTAGCAAATTCAGAAAAACTTGGAATAAGAAAGATTGTTTCCGCAGATGAAGCGCAAAAAGCATTGGAAATTTTAGGAGAACCAGTTGAATCTGTAACTTCGGACTGGAAATTGCGCTACCAGATGAACCTTGACCTCTTAAAAAAAGGAAGCATAGAAGACATAACAAATATCGTTCGAACCCTCTATCATCGCTCAAAAGTAAAGGAACTTCCAATTCAAGAGAGAAAACTCTACGATACCGCAAGAAAACTCCTTACAGACGAAATTTCGCTTGCACTGGGAATTTCTACAAAAGAGATAGAAGCAATGCTCCATGCAAAACTTGAAGTCAATGCAATTCACGAAAAGAAAGCTGTTCAACTTGATAGCGACGATGACGATGATGACGAATTTGGAGATGATTTGACTGCATCGTCAAATAATGAAGACGATGATTCCGATGAGAGAGACGATTCTGACGATGAAGAAAGCGATGATGACGGAGATGAAAGCTGATTCCTGTCAAAAAAAACTTGCTTTAATCTTAACCGCCGCTGGCTCTTCAAACCGCATGGGCGGCCTAAAAAAAGAATATCTTGAATTAAATGGCGGTACAGTTCTATCTTCTGCCGCCTCAGTTTTTTTAGATACCCTTGGATTTTCAGCAGTGATCGTAACCTTTCCGCACAAAGAAGATGTCAATCTTTTAAAAATCGAAGAGGAAAAATCCCGCAAAGCAGTTTTTAGCGATGAGCGTGTAAAAAAAGCAGCAGAAAATGGCATAAAATTTTTCTTTGTACCAGGTGGAAACAACAGACAGGCTTCTGTTTACAATGCTTTGCTAAAATTGCATAGCGTTTTTGGCGAGAATCCTGCACTGGTTTTTATACACGACGGAGCGCGTCCCTTTGTTTCAAAAAAAATTATAGTTTCTACTTATGCGCTTGCCCTCGAAAATGGTTGTGCTGCCGCAGGGATTGAGCCTGTAGACACTCAAAAAGAAATAGACGAGAAAGGTTTTATAACAAAGCACCTTGTGCGTTCTAAGATGATTTCGATTCAAACTCCACAGGTTTTTCCTTTGGACGAACTTTTGCAAGCTCACAAAAAAGCACAAAATTCAGCAAAAGAATTTACAGACGATACTGAAATTTGGGACGAATTTTCAAATGGACAAAAAATAAAGGTTTCGACAGGAGAAAGTTCCAACAAAAAAATCACATTTAAACAGGATTTAGACAAAAAATCGGGAGAAAAAGGGATGATTCGCATTGGGCTAGGTTACGACAAGCACGCTTTGGTAAAAAACCGAAAACTCATGCTTGGCGGGATACAAATAGAAAGTGAACTTGGCGAAGATGGGCATTCAGACGGAGATGTGCTTCTTCACGCGATAACAGACGCTCTGCTCGGTGCCAGTGCACTCGGAGACATAGGCTCGTTTTTTCCACCAGAAGAAGCAAAGTGGAAAGATGCCGACTCAAAATCGCTTTTAAAAACCGTGTGGGAAAAAATAAAAGAAGAAGGCTGGTCTCTCGTAAACCTTGACTGCGTTATCGCCTTGGAAAAACCAAAATTTCTGCCGTACAGACAAGCGGTTATCGCTTCAATCGCAGAAACTTTAGAAGTAAATTCCGACCAAATCTTTGTAAAAGCTAAAACAGGCGAAAAACTTGGAGACGTCGGTCAAAGCCGTGCCATCGAAGCGTTTGCAACCTGTCTTTTAGAGCAAGCTTAATCTGTCGCTTTTCAAAACTTCGCTTAGTTTAGATTTCCCATCTCTATAACCATTTCGATTTCGCCAATGCTGCGCTTCATAGTGCGGGCAATCTGTTCAACTTCCCAGCCTTGTCTTCTCAAATTGATTATATTTTCGCGGTCTTGTGGCGAAAGTCCCTTGCCCAGCGGTTCAGGATTTTTCTTTAAATCTTCGTTCGTTATGGCAGCGAGCAAGTTCATCTTTTGGTCGATTTTTGCATCGAGTTGCTGCAACCTTGTTTCAGTACGTCCAATACCCTCTCTGCTAGTTTGAATCTGCTTAACTTTTTCTTCTGCCTGCAAAAGTATATTATCCAACGATGACAACTGTTCAACCGCTTCATTTATCTTGGCGCGATTGCTAACGAGGTTATCAATATTTTTTTGAACATCTTCAATTTGGGCAGGAAGGGTATCCGCATGCCGACTTGCATCGTTTAAACGCGCTTCGAGATTTTTTAGAACATCAAAAGTTTTATCGACTTCGTTGGATATAACATCAATCTGTTTGCCTTTGGTTTCAAGCCTGTCATATCTCGTTGAAATTTCACCCAAAGTCTCTTGGAATTTTCTGACATTCAACTGCATCGAAGTCAAATCGTCGCTTGTTCTGTTCAATTCTACTATTTTCTGATCCATCTGCTCGCTCAACTGGACAAGGCGACTAAAATCTTTTTCCATTTCGTCAATGCGATTTTTCTCACTTGAAAATTTGCTCAACTTTGAATTTACATCTTCGTTTAAATTCCTTATAGAACGGAAACTTCCGTTTAATTCATCAACAGTTGACTGGAAAGTTTCCACTCTGCTTATCTCGTTTTTTAACTCAGAAAGTTCTGATTCAAGTTGAGTTTTTAATTGTTCCGCTTTTTGATAAACCTGCATCTGATTTGAAAAATCTTTAACTTCTTTGTCAATTTCGCTCAAGCGGCTTTGAAGATCAGAAGCGTCATTTTGCATTTTCATTACCATTTCTGCTTGGCGAGTATCGTTACTTTCGTTGATTTCTTGAATTTTAGAGCGAATGTCGCGCAAATTCTTTTCGGATTCAATATTTTGTTCCCTAACTCGCTTTTGAGTATCGTTCAGCATCTGTTCATACATTTCGCTCAACTGTGAAACAATGGATTGTGAACGCTCCTTATAACTTGAAATCGACTCGTCAACATTGCGTTGCAAATTGTCGATTGTCGCAGAAAGTTCTTCTCTTTCCTTTTTTGTAGAATTTTTAAAATCATCAAAACTCTGTTCCAATTCTTCTTTTAAACTTTCTATTTTTTGAACAGAAGCCTCTTTTGTTCCGTTGAGCTGCTCTGCAAACATATTTTTTGTCTGGTCAAATTGAGTTTTTAATTGATTTCTCCAAACGTTGTATTCACCAAGCATAGCGTCTATATTCGTTCTGTTGTTTTCTGACTGAGCTTTTATATTTTCGTCCAGAGAAGCAAGCCTTAGTTGAGTATCTTTTTCTGCCTTTGCGAGCAATTCTAAAATTCTCTGATTATAAGAATCCAGCGACGTTTTTACAAAGGAATCCTGACCCGCAGTTGCATCCTGAATTTGAGTGCGACTGTTCAAAGCGAATTCTTTCAAAGACTTTTCAAGTTCTTCGAGATTTGACCTCAATTCCGTTTCTGTTTTTTCAATTCCCTGTTTTACAGATTCCGCCTGCTCAGAACTGCGCTTTTGCAATTCCAGAAGTTCGTTTTTAAGATTTTCTGAATATTTATTTTCAAGTTCACGCCTGTTATCTTCAAAATCGCTTTGTACAATAGAAAGTTTCGATTCCATCGCATTTTTCCAGCCGTTAAGACGCTCATCCATGCTTTCGCTGCGTTTTTTAAGGTCATCATCAAATTTCGCTTCAAAATCGCTGAGAGCTGCGCTCACATTTCCACTTGCAGCAGCTTTCATATCGTCAAGATTTTTTTCAAGGGAAGAAATTTGCTCTATTAACGCTTGATTATTTTCCTTTACACCGTTTTCAAATTGTTTTTGCTCGCTCGTCTGCAAATCAGCAAAAGATTTAAAATCTTTAAGCACGTCCTGTTGTGTTTTTTCCAATGCAACGCGAAGTGTATTTTCCAATGCATCGACATCACTCGTTGCCATCTGCAATTTATTAAAGCGATATTCCATATCTTTGCGATATTCTTCAAGCTGCCTGTCAACTTCAGCAAGCAACTGGGTCTGCTTAATATCGTACGCAGAAGATATTTTTGCCATATTCTCTGCAAGCATCTTATTGATTGCTTCAATTTTTGCATCCGCCTGAGCTTGAAAATCCGCAAGTTGAGCATTTGCAGTTTCTGTCGCTTTTTTAATTGTCTCGGCAGTTGCAGTTGCTCCAGTTTTGCTGTCATTCATAGAATTTTGAATGATTGCGACAGATTTATTGAGTTCATCATTTAAAACGCTAACACGATTGTTTACTTCGCTTTCAATTTTGTTGATTTTATTTTCGACTGTGGTTTTGTAATTTGTAAGATGCTTATCTGCAATGTCTTGGAATTTTTCAAACGCGGCACTTTCTTTTTGAGTAGCATCCGTAATCGCCTTTTCAAAAAGCCCCGAATACTTTTGGTCAAGTTCTGCGGTCTGTTTTTCAAGTTTTGCTTTTAGCGCTTCCATGTTTTTTCCGCTGCCGTTAAGTTCTGCCACAAGTTCTTCGCTAAGTTTTCGGGTGGATTCGGCATGTTCCTTTATTTTTGTATCAAAAAAACTGACCTGTTCGTTAAGAGACTCTTCCAGAGAATAGATTTTTGAATCCAAATCTTTAGAAAATCCTTCATGCTTCATAGCGAGCAAAGATGAAAGAGAGGCTGTTTTGTTTCTAAATTCATCTTCCAAAGCCGCAGATTTTTCTGCCATCGAAGTCGAAAATGCATTGTTGAAAATTTCCTGATTTTTTTGCATTTCCATCAATTTGCTTTCCTGTTCTTTTGAAAGTTGAGCCGTTCGCTCCATCAATTTTTTTATATACGAATCGGTGCGATTTTTTGCTTCTTCTGCAAGTCGTTTGAATGCTTCATCCTCAAGATTTTTTGCTTTTTTGGTCGCCTCTTCGTAGGCAGTTTTTATTCCCTGCTCAACCTTTAAAAGAATTTCATCGGAATGAGCAGCAGAATTTTTTACAGAAGATTCAACCTGTGCGGCACGAGAGTTAAATTGATTCAACAATTCTGTGCCTATGATTTTTAAACTGTCGTTGTTCTTATTTTTAAATTCTTGAATTATAAGTGGAATTTTCTTTTCCAAAGCATCAACCGCTTTTGTTTCTTCGTTTAATTTTGAATTGAGCCGGTCTACAACAGCACTTTCTTTTTTTACTGCAACAAGGTTTTCTTCAACTCGGTCTGTCATCTCCATAAGTTCGCCGAGCGCTTTACCGTATTCATCAATTTTCTTTGTAATATTATCGACCTTTGCAAACTGTTCTTCAAAGCCGCGGCTCATCAACTTAAATTCTTCAATCTGCTTTTCAAGCCTGTTTACGGCGGCTACTGCGGAAGTCTGATGAGTTTCCAAATCCGCAGAAAGCGCATCCAGATTAGAAGACCTAGAACTAAAATATTCATCAATTTGATTTATTCTGGAATCCGTATAGTGCTTAACCTTGTTCATCGAATTATTTTCTTTGTCGGTTAAACGAAAAAACATGACCACAGCAACAGCAGCAATCGTCGATATAAGAATAGAGAGAACAGCCAATTTTTTACCCACCCAAAAATGAACTTTATATTGTATGTAAATCTGTTGTTATTGAGGACATTTTAACACAATATCTGCCAGTTGACGATAGTTTGAAAAATTGATGTCAGCAAGTTTGTATGGGAGATTCAGCAACTTTCTCCAAAACGGCATTATGTAAGCGGTTTTTAATCCCGCATTTTTTGCCCCTTTTACATCGTACTTTATAGAATTCCCAACATACAAAATATTCCCAGTTTTTACGCCAAGCGTATGGGCAAGAATTCCAAACGGATAAATCGAAGGTTTTAAAGCGCCACAAGCTTCTGACCCCAAAATTGCATCGCAATACGGAATCAAGCCCCACATTTCGCCTTTTTGTTCCGGCGGAAAATCCGAGAGGATTGCAATTTTAAATCCTGCATTTTTCAATCGTGAAAAAGTTTCTTCAACATACGCAAAAGGTTTTGTCTTTTTAAAATACGGCTTCATTCCGTCATAAACAATTTTTTGAATTTTCTCTTTTGCCTCTTCAACAGGACATTTTAAAAGTTCAGCCAGAAGCCGTGCCTGAAATTCATAAAAATCAGGAAGAGGAGCGGTTTTGTGCAGGATTTTTCGAACCTTGTTATACTTTATGTAGAATTTTAAATTTTTCAGAAAATACGGAATTATTTTTACATAAAATCCAAAAGACGAGTACAAAGTTCCATCTATATCAAACGCAATTACACTTATGCCGTCCAACATTCTTAAAATTATAAAGAAAACTTTTATTATGAACAATAATGTTTTTTAACTTTGTTCGCTTAGGAAATTTTATAGGGCGGATTTTTGCGTTCGCAAAAACCAGGTGTTGCGTGGCTCCGGCTTAAAGCCTACGACCAAACGCAAAAGCGTTTGTTTTCGCTTCGCTCACCACTCCACCCCTTTCCGCATTTATCGTTTTACAATTCTGTGTGTAAAAAATGCAGTTGCAGAATCAGAATCCGCAGTAAATCTCCATCGGCTTATCTGCTCTTCTATTTCGCGTCTAACCAAAGCAGAAGTCAGTGCAGAAGGAATTTTTATAGAATTCACTAAAACTCTTCCATCTGGATTTACGGTAAAACTTATATTCAATTCCACCGTTGCAGAAATAGTTGCACTTGCCGCTGGCGACAAATTTATCACAGGTTTTTCCGGTTCAAGCAAAGTTCTGCTCGTTCCATCGCTCATAACCAAAGCAATTTTTCCGTCTGGGGAACTCGCCGTTTTTATGTTAGAAGTCGAAGTAACACCGTTTCCTGCCGTAGAACTATAACTGGAAGAAGCGATATTTTTTAATGCAGCAGAAGTGGAAGATGAAACATTTTTGTTTGCTTGCGAAGAAGAATTTGAACTTTTTGAAGAAGAATTTTCCGATGCAGCAGCCTGTGCAGAAGTTCCTTCAAATTCGTTTATCTTATTTACAGGCGTTGTCTGTAAGTTTGAACTAGCCGTCGACGGAGAAGAATTTGAAGTTTCAGAAGAAGAGTTTTCAAATTTGCTCCAGTCAAATTCTTTTTTTTGCACTAGGCGAGATTTTCTCTGTTCTGCCATAAGTTCTTCAACGCTTTTTTGCAGTGTTTGAACGGCTTTTTTTTCTGGAACATTCTCGGTCTTTTTTCCCACTGGAGCAGTTGCAGTTTCCTGCTTTTTTACAGCAGGCTTTTGCTGTGCTTTTTGAACAGACTTTTCCTCAATTTTTTGTGCAGATTCCTGCGTTGCAGTTTCTTTATCAGGCTTTAGCTCTTGTGCTGGAGGAGCAGCTTCTTTTTTTTCTGCACGCAAAGGCGTTGTAGATTCACTTAAAGAAATTTTTACAGACTTATAAACTTTTTTCTGTGGCAAAAGCGACGCAAAAGAAAATAAGACAAAAAGAAAAATCCAGACTGCAAAAGTTCCCAAAAATGCAATCTTATTGGGACGGCGTTCAATTTTTGTCATTATTCGGTTGTCCTCAAATTTACGGCGACAAAACCATTTTTTCGCAAAACATCAAAAATTTTTACGATAGTTCCATTTGTAACTTTTTCGTCGGCTTCCAGAGTTATCGGATACTCTTCGCGATTTTTTCCTTCTGTATCAAACTTTTTTAATTTATCGTCCAAAGTTTGCATCGAAACCTTTTCTTCATTAAAAAAAAGTTCTCCGTTTTCGCCTGCCGTAATCGTAATTCCGCCAATGCTTTCTGCCTGTGCTGTAGAACTTTGTGGAAGATTTACATTTATGCCTGGCAAGACCGCAAAAGTCGTAGAAACAAGAAAAAAAAGTATCAGCTGAAAAACAATATCTATCATCGCAGTTAAATCAGAAACTGCATTCATTCCCCGCTTTCGTATAATTTTCATCAGTTTAAATGTCCTGTAAGCCTTAATAAAATTTCTGTAGAATAAGATTGGAGCAAAGTTATCTCTTTATTCACCCTTCGCGTAAAATAGTTTGAAAAAATCATCGACGGAATCGCCACAAAAAGTCCTGCCGCTGTAGTTACCAGCGCTTCTGCAATCGCCCCTGCAAGAACAGCAGGATTTCCCATTGCAGCACCAGCGCCCAAAACTCCAAACGCTTTTATGTTGCCGGTTACAGTTCCAAAAAGTCCGAGCAAAGTAGAAATATTTGCAATAGTTCCCAAGAGCGTAAGCGAATGCTCATATTGCGGAATGACCGCTTCAACTTCTGTTTCTATTATTTCTTTTAAATACGATTCTTCCAAATTCCTCATAGAAATTGCTTTTTTTACAACTTGAGCGAGCGGAGTTCCACAAGCGGTGCAAAATGCGTCTGCCGCAGAATAATCTTTTTTAATCAGTGCATCTTTTAGATTATTCTTTAAGATAGAATCGTTTTTTTTGAGCATCGAAAAATAAACACAGCGCTCAATTATTATATAAGTCGCTGCAATTCCGCATAGAACAATCGGAATCATCAAAATTCCGCCAGATTTTAATAAATTTAACATAATTTTCCTCTATTCTTATAAATCTACAAAATGATATTCATTTTTTGTAAGTGTTTTTATCAAATTTCTAAAATTGAAACTTCACCAGCATTTTTATGTGCGATGAATCGAGAACATATTCGCTTGACGCAAAAGCTCTGCTCCTGTTTAGAATCAATTTTATAATATCGGTTGCTTCGAGGGCAAGCCGAATGGATGGCGACGCTTTAAGCGAAGCGTTCATATCTAAAACAGGAGTTTTATCGCTTTCGCTTGCAAAAAATTGTTTTAAACTCGCCCCAAATTCCCAAGCAGAATCTTTTGCTCCATAAAAAAATTCACCTTTTAAAGCCTGCCCTTCTTCGATATATGGCACATCGAGCCAATAAGATTTCCAGCCCACAGAAAAGCGCAGTTGCTCTAAACTAAATTTAAAAATCGCTTCGCTATTAAAATCTGTGCGGTTTGTCTGCTGCAATCTATAAAACCCAGAGGCCAGAAGCGTTGTTGAATCAGAATAATTTGCTTGCCAAAATCCATTGTCAAAAGCAGTTTTTCTGAATTCGGCATTCAAGTCAAAATCAAAAAAATCCTTTACAGGCAAACTCGCATAAAAGTTTGCATACCAGTCGCTTTGTTCACTCGGAAGAGAAGGCAAAACAGAATACGGATTTTTTTCTTCCAAAATTGAAGCCAAAGTCAAAAACGAATCGATTCCACCTTGAATTTTAAATATCGCACTTCTCGAAGAAAGCGGCGTTTTTAAGTTGAATTGAGTTCCCAAAATAAAAGGAATTAAAAAATTATGATTGCCTATTGAAGTTCCAACAACAGCCGATACCGCACCAAAAAGTTTTACATTTTCATCCGTCCATGCAAAATCTATTCCCAAATTTGCACGATGAGTAGATTCTGCACTTGTAGCGTAAGCGGCTTTTTGCAAAGTTCCAGAATCTTTCATGTTTAACTGGCTTTGATATTTTGCAGAAAAATTGAGAGCGAAATTTGATTTTTTTAAACCAAAATCGATTTCTGGCGAAATGCTGAATATCTTTGCACTCTTTTGAAAATCGTCGTTCAAAGATACCGCACCTGGATATGTTGTTCCGTAGCGGCTGTAATAAGAAGAATTTAATTTTGCAGAAAGGTTCCAGTCGTTTGTCAATTTCCAAGATGCAAACGCCTCGCCACCAAAATTATTTTTAAGATAATCCGTAAACGAAGTTGATTTTAATTGAAATCCTCGGTCGTCATTTTTGTAAAAGGCAGAAAAATCGTATTCGCTTTTTTCGCGGAAAAATTGTTTTTTTAAGTCGATTTTTGTATTTCTGTAAAAAAATCCATCTTCAACATCTTTAGAAACAAATCCTTCTGCATTTTCGTGAAAAAAATTTATTGCAAACGGAGAATTTCCTGTTGTTCTATAAACAGAAAAATCGCCTGTAAAATAAAATGGAAAACCGCCGCCTATTTTGCCTTCCGCGTAAACGGATTTTTCGTTTTCGTCTTGAGATGAAGTTCCAGAAATATCTTCATTTTGTTTTTTGCTTTCAAATTTTGGAAGAGCAAACTCAGAATCATTTTCATTCGGAATTATTTTTGAATAATCTGGGATAGAATCCTTGCCAGCCGTCAAAACCGTTCCAGCGACAACAGTTGTAACATCTGGAAGTTCAATTTCTTCGCCTTGTGAGCTTTGATTTTGCGCAGATATAAAAAACGCCTGCAATAAAATTGCTCCAATTAAAATCGATTTTTTCATATTTTCTCCAAAGTTAATTTTTTAAAAGTTTATTCGCCTGCTTTGCATAATCGCTCGAAGGATATAACTCGCTCAAAGTTTTTGCTGTTGAACTAGCATCGCCTTTTAAGCCTGCCGCATCAAACGCTTCTACCGCTCCGTAAAGGCTTCGCTCTGCAAAGGAAGAAAGCCCCGCTTTTCTTGCAAATTGAGCTGCCATAAGATAAGTATTTGCTGATTTTTCATTTTTTATTTGGTTGCGATAAATTTCTGCCAGAATGATTGCAGTTTTTGCAGAATCTCCACTTTCCCCTTCAAACTTGGACTGAATTTCGAGCAATTCGCTCGCAAACTTTTCAATTTTTGCAAAACTGTCGCCATTTTGTTTATAAAGTTCGCAAAGTTCTGTGCCGATTTTTCGTCCCTGGATGGTCGTGTTTTTGCCTGATTTTTCGTATTCCGCTTGTTTTGATTCAAGCAGCGAAATTGATTTTCGATTTTTGGAAAGTTCTTCCAGTTTTTGCTTTGCAGGATATAAGTATGTTGAATTTTCTCCAATTTTTGCAACTTGCTCATAATACAAAATTGCTTTTTGTTTATTTCCCAAATTTTCAAGGCAAGAGGCTGCAAAATAAAGCGAAGCTACAAAAAAATTCCCATTTTCATAATTCTTGATGTACGATTCAAAAACTTCTGCGGCTTTTAAATAATCTTTTTGAGAATACAAAAGTTCTCCGAGCCTAAAAGTTGAATCTTCCGCAATCCTTCCTGCTTTTTTTTCTTTTGAAAGCGATAAATACAAATCTTGTGCCTGTGAATAAGACTTTTTTTGAATCATTATATCGGCCGCCAAGAATTTGCATTGATAGGCAAAATCGGTTTTTGCAGAAAAATGTTTTTCCAAAATCGAAATCGCTTCATCATATCGTTCTATATCGGTCAAAATTCCAACAGTTAAAAAAGTGCTTTCCTGTTTTTGTTCTTCATTTACAGAAAAATCCATCGCTTTTTTTGCAACCAAAAGTGCATCCGCGTATTTTTTTGACTGCAAAGCAGCACGGCTTGCAAGAATCATTGACTGCCAGAAAATTGCAGAGTTAGGATTTTCGTCCGCAACTTTTTTGAGATTTAAATAGGCTTCGTCATATTTTGCAGATTGATATTGGCTGTAACCTAAATAAAAACTTGCATAAGTTTGAGTTTTTGAATCTAAAGAATTCTTCGAAATTGAATTTTTAAATTCCTGCTCGGCACCAGTCCATTGCTTTCTGTTAAAAAGAGAAATCGCTTTTAAATATTGGGCTTGCGATTCTTGTTTTTTGTTTAGAGCGTTTTCTTTTTTTTGTTTTTCGTAAGATTTTTGGCTTTGCTCAAAAGAAGATTCCAAATAACCTGCGCTCAAAAGACTTTTTGCATAATCTAAATTACCGTTCAAATCCAAAAGATTTTTTTCGTCCAAAGCAGAAAAAATTTTATTCGCTTCGGTGTACTTTCCACTTCTTGCAAGCAGATTTGCTTTTAAGAGCAAAAGTTGCACTTCTGTAAAATTTTCCTTTTTTTCAAGAAGAGAAAGCGCTTTTGAATATTCACCCAAGTTATAAAATGCGTTCGCCTGCCAATAAATAAACTCATCTTCAAGATTTTGCGGAACATTTTTTAAACTTGCATATTCAAGACATTCATTCCAAAGTCCACACAAACCCGCAAACTTAGCACGCAAAAGCATTGCATACTCGTAATAAAATTTTTCTTCTTCAAAATGTAGCGTTTTCCAATTTTTGTTGATTTCTTCCAAAGAATCTTTTGCTTTGGAGACAACATCTTTTTTGGAAGTCAAAAATAAAATTTCCGCACGATAGAGAAGCGCAATCTGTTTTTCCTGTATCGAAGCATTTTTGTTAGCGTAATCAAAATACGAAAGCGATTTTGAAAAATCTTTGTCTTCAAAAGCTTCTATTGCAAGTTGAGTCCAAAACTGGCTTTTGCCAGACGAGGAGGAATCTTCGTTAAAAAGCTGACTGTAATATTCGTAAGCCAAATCATTTTTTTTCTGTTTTTCCAAAGAATTTGCAAGCGTTAAAATCAATCGAAAATGATTTTGGCTCTGGAAATTTTCTTTTACAAACTCGGTTGCATAGATTTCTGCCTTTTTAAAATTTTCGTCTAAAAAAAGACTTTCAACTAAGAGAACAGCAGAATCTTCATATTCAAAAGAGGAAAGATGATTTGCATTTCTTATTGCAAACTCAAAACAGCATGTCGCCGCCGAATAATTTTTTCTTTGGAATTCTGTTTTTCCAGAAAAATATACGCAATTTACAAAAAGTTTTTTTTCATCACGAGAATCAAAATCTTTTAAAATTTTTTCTGCATCGTAAAAACAAGTGCTTGCCGCATCATAATTTTTTAGCTCAAAATAGCAGCGACCAAGCCAATAAAATCGATTTGCGTTTAATTCCTTTTGATTTTCATCTTTAATTTTGAATGAAGTTAGAATTTTTAGAGCATCGTTTGCATTTTCCATTTTTAAAAGCGACTGTGCTTTTAAAAGTTTTGCTTTAGAAAAATAAATCGAATTCCGCTCATCCTGCAAAATTTCATCTGCAAAACGAATAACGCCTGGATAAAATCCACTCGAATATGAGTCCTGCATCTTAAAAAAAAGCGACGATGCTTCATCTGCAAAAAGCGCCGCTCCCACAAAAAAGGAAGCGAGAGCAAAAACGTATAATTTTTTTTTCATTAAAACTCCAATTCAAGAAAGTATTTTAATCAGGGAAAAAAGAATTTTCTGTGAGCAACCTCGAAAGATTGACAAAACATCCCTTATACTTATTAACAAATTGAGTCAAAGAAAGTTCCTTGCCATTCTCAAAAATGACACATTCAAAATGACCGTTTTTATCATAATACGGAAAAATCACCGCACATTCGTCAAACACAAAATATTCCAGGGGCAAATTGCCAGAAGTTTTTGCAGGACGTTTTACGGCAGCGAGATAGCAATAAGTGGGTTCTGTAGAAGCCAAAACATACAGCAGAGGTTTTAATTTTTCAACTTCATATCCTGAATCTTTTATATAACCTACAGTTTGCGTTATTCCCTGCGATGTAACTTCTGCGCTAAAAGGCTCAATTTTAACATCTGCATGGGAATCATTCCAAAGGTAATGCCTTGAACTTCTTATAGAAAGACAGGCGGCTGCAAGATTACGACACCAGTCAAGCGTAAAAGAAAGTGGCAAGCTTTGATTCAATTTTGCCTGCAAACCTATTTTTTCGTATTCAACCGTTTGCACTAAGAGCGGTTTTACATAAAGATGACTTCCTGCAACGGGCTCTACAAGTCCGTCGGCTATCCATTTTAAAAAGCCAGCCGAATCCAATTCCAAAAAATCTTTCGATTCAACTTTTCGTATTTCTCCAGAAAAAATATCAACAAGCTCCCCGTTTTCGTCATAGCATGAAGCAGGCGAATAGTGAATCCTATTCAAATTTTTTCTTATAACGCCAATCATCTGCAATTTTGAGCCAAACTGTCCAAGTTTCAAATCCGCATATTTCCACGGTAGGATTTTTTCCGTTGCTTGTAAAATTTCTCTGAACGATGCCGTATAAAGTTGTTCAAATGGAATACCAATCGGAACGCCTTTTGCAGCGTAAAGACCTGCAATAACGAAATCTGCAAGGGTTATATTTCCGTTGGGAGCAAATTGAATGTACATTTCGCTGTTCACAGAAAAATAAATTCTAATCCACTCGCCCTCGCCTGTTAATGAATTACGACTTAAAATCCAAGAGCCAAAAGCGTCGCCCGGATATTCATCGACAATCTTCTGCTCAACGCCGTCTTCTGTATAGAAATCCATCTTTAGTTTTACCTGAGGAGCAACTATTATCGCAAAAGAGCCTTCTGTTTCTTCCATTCTAACTTGAAAAGGCTCTGCAATCGCATTCATGCGAACTTCGGAATATTTTTGGCGAATACTTTTTAAATCGCCATAAAACCAAGACTGTGCAATCGCCTTTCTTATTTCTGTTGAATCTGGAAGATTCATCTCATTAAAATCCGCAAAAACTGGCAGGCATAAAAAAGCAAAAACGATAAGGAAAAATCTCTTCATAATAGACATTATCGGCACAATGAGGCTTTTCAACTAGAAAATAGAATCGAAAACATCGCATAACAAAGTGGCACTGCAAAATACTTGCTTGCAATAACTGGCTTCACAATAAAAAAACACCGCTTAAAAAAAGATGTAAATCCAAATTCAAGCGGTGTAAATATCAATTTTATGCAAATTTTCTATACACGATTAACTTACAGCTGTCGTTGCAGGAATCATATTTTTAGCGTCAACTGGATCGTCATCTACAAACTGACTTCCGCCAGACGCATACTGGATAATCGGGTCAACCGGACCTTTTTTTGTCCAAATTTTGCCGTTCTTCAATTCATCTGGGTTTTCGCCTACAGGCGCATTAGAAAGCAAAAGTTTTACGCGGTTCAACTGGTTTACTTCCGACGCACCAGGATCATAATCGATTGCGCTTATGTTTGACTGTGGGAATTTTCTTCTCAATTCCTTAATCATTCCTTTTCCTGTTATGTGGTTAGGAAGACAACCAAATGGCTGTACGCAAGCAACAGAAGGAGCGCCAGAGTGAATGAGCTCTATCATTTCTGCGGTTAAGAACCACCCCTCGCCACTTATGTTTCCAACTTGGCAAATTCCTTCTACGGAATCCATCATCTTCCAAATACTTGTAGGAGTTGTAAAGCGGCGGCTTCTTCGTAAACAATGGTTGCTGTATGAGCGATAAAAATCGAGCATTTTGATTATCAATTTGCCGTTTCGCTCTTCTTTTGAAGGGAAGGCAAGTTCTTTGTGGCGGAATTTTCCGTCTGCCATCGTATAATAGACAAAGTCCATAAGGTCAGGCATTACGCATTCCGCACCTTCTTTTTCTATTACATTTACAAGGTCATTGTTTGCAGTAGGATGAAATTTTACAAGAATTTCACCAACAACTCCAACGCGTGGCTTTTTTACAGGAAGAATTGGAAGCCTGTCAAACTCTTTAACGATTCCTCTAATCATTCTGTGATAGCCAAAAATCGAAAGCGATTTTAACTGCTTTATAACCTTTGCATTCCATTTTTCGTAAAGCGCATTTGCACTTCCAGGAACGGCCTCGTAAGGTCTAACTCTGTATAGAACCCTCATCAAAAGGTCGCCTATAAACGAAGCCATCATCGCACGATGAACTAAAGGCAAGGTGAATTTAAATCCGGGATTTTTTTCCAAACCAACTGTGTTCAATGAAATTACCGGAACCTGTCCCCAGCCTGCATCGTTTAATGCACGACGGATAAAGCCAATGTAGTTTGTAGCACGACAACCGCCACCAGTTTGAGTAATCAGGAGTGCAGTTTTGTTTATATCGTACTTTCCGCTTTCCAAAGCGTGCATCATCTGCCCCGCAACAAGTATGGAAGGATAGCAAGCGTCGTTATTTACATATCTAAGACCAGCATCAACAGCTTTTGGATCGACCGCATCCAGAACAACCATTTTATATCCCGAATACCTAAAGGCGGCTTCGATTAATCTCATGTGGATAGGCGACATCTGTGGACAAAGGACTGTATATTCGCCTTTCATCTCTTCTGTAAATACAACTCTCTGATATGCAGAAGATTTTACAATCACCTTTTTCTTTGAACGCTGGCGCGCTTTTACAGCGGCAATCAAAGAACGAATTCTTATTCGCACTGCTCCAAGATTACTTCCTTCATCAATCTTAATGAGCGTGTACATTCGGCTTTTTGCCTTCATTATGTCGTCAACCTGATCTGCCGTTACAGCGTCGAGCCCGCAGCCAAAAGAAGTTAATTGAACAAGTTCCAGATTCGGCATTCCTGCAACAAAATTTGCAGCACGATAAAGCCTGTTGTGATAAACCCACTGGTCAACAATGCGCAAAGGTCGCTCTATTGCACCAAGGTGAGCAACAGAATCTTCTGTAAACACAGCGAGCCCCAATCCGTGAATCATCTCTGGAATTCCGTGGTTGATTTCTGGATCAAGGTGATATGGGCGCCCCGCAAGCACAATTCCGTTACCACCGCTTACAACGAGTTGTTCGAGCGCTTCTTCTGCGGCATTTTCCGTATCAAGTTTAAACTGCTCTTGCTCCTTCCAACCTGCGTCAACAGCGTCATAAACCTGTTTTTCTGTCAAAGTCGGATAATATTTGTGAATCTCCTCATAAAATCTTTCCTTAAGGCGAATTTTATCGTAAATAGGTAAGAACGGATTCATAAACAACAAATCTTTTGCATTTATTACATTATCGAGGTTGTGCTTTAAAACTTCTGGATAAGAAGTTACAACAGGACAGTTGTAGTGATTTCCTGCCCCCAAATCTTCCTGCTTTTCGTAAGGAATGCAAGGGTAGAACACAAACTTGCAGCCCATCTTTAAAAGCGACTCCATGTGGCCGTGGCTTATCTTAGCAGGATAGCATACAGATTCAGAAGGAATTGAATCTATACCACGCTCATAAATCATGCGGTTAGAGCGAGGGCTCAATTTTACCTGGAATCCCAATTTTGTAAAAATAGTGAACCACATTGGATAGTTTTCGTACATGTTAAGAACTCTAGGAATTCCAACGCTACCCATTGGCGCTTCTTCTGGTCTAAGCGGAACATAGTGATTAAACAATCTCTTATATTTCCAGTCAAAAAGATTAGGGAGTTCAATAGGCGCTTCATCAATACCTGTATTCTGTTTGTTAGAACCGTCGACAGTTTTAGTATCCTTTAACTTATGGAGTTCCAATCCTCTTTCGCACCTGTTGCCCGTTATAAACTGCCTTTTTTCGCCACCCGCAGAAAAAGTGTTTATCGTCAAGAGACAGTTGTTCTGGCAGCCGCCACAACGAGTAAGTTCAAGATCAACTTTAAAAGATTCCAACTGCTCCAAAGTTGCTATATTAGAAACAACCTTAGGCGGAATCCAGCCTTTTTCCTGACCTGGCTTTGGAGCGGTTAAATCGCACCACTGGTCGTATGCAATAAGTGCAGAACCGTACGCACCCATAAGCCCTGCAACATCGGGTCTAAATACTTCAACACCAGAAATTTTTTCAAATGCACGAAGAACCGCATCGTTGTAAAAAGTTCCCCCCTGTACAACAACTTTTGTTCCAATTTCAGAAGCACGACGAAGTTTTATAACTTTAAACAAGGCATTTTTAATTACGGAATAAGAAAGTCCGGCAGAAATATCATCTATAGTAGCGCCTTCCTTTTGTGCCTGCTTAACTCTACTGTTCATAAAAACAGTACAGCGTGAACCCAAGTCAACAGGCTTTTTTGCAAGAAGAGCCCTTTTAGAAAATTCTTGAATATCCAAGTTCATTGAATTAGCAAAGTTTGCAAGGAACGAGCCACAACCTGCAGAACACGCTTCGTTTAATTGAATAGAAGTGATTGCACCATCTTTCATCCTTAGGCATTTCATGTCTTGCCCACCAATATCGAGCAAAAATTCAACGCCAGGAACAAAAAATTCAGCAGCACGATAGTGAGTTATCGTTTCAACTTCGCCAGCATCAACACCCAAAGCCGCTTGAAACAGTGCCTCTCCATAACCAGTAGAAACAGAGCGTGCAATATAACAGTCTTTAGGAAGTATCGTATATAAAGTTTTTAAAACACGCACTGCAAGGTCAACAGGATTTCCAGCATTTACATCGTAAAAATCCCATAAAATCTCGCCTTTTTTATTAACCAAAACCGCCTTCGTTGTAGTAGAACCAGCATCCAATCCCAAAAACAAAGGGCCGCTCGCCTCGCTCAATTTGCTACGGCTAGCCTTGTCTTTTGCATGGCGTTCACGAAAGTCTTTTAAATCATCTTCATCTATAAAAAGGGGCTCAAGGCGTTGAACTTCGTTTAATTCAGCACCTTCAAGATTTTTAAGGCTATCTCTAAACTGGGCAATCGTTAAAAACGACTTAGGGGCTTCACCACCAACGCAAGTGTATCTTTTTTCCGCAGAAAAAGCAGAACCCGCAGCAACAAAAAGTTGAGAATCTTCTGGAACAATAGTTTCTTGTGGAGTGAGTTTTAGAGTTTCAATAAAACGCTGTCTCAACTGGTCAAGAAAGTGCAAGGGTCCACCTAAAAACGCCACATTACCGCGAATAGGTTTACCGCAGGCAAGACCGGATATAGTTTGATTTACAACCGCCTGAAATATAGAAGCCGCAATATCTTCTCTTCTAGCACCTTCGTTTATGAGCGGTTGAACATCTGTCTTAGCAAAAACGCCACAGCGTGCCGCAATCGGATATATAGTGTTAAATCCTGCCGCAAGTGCGTTAAGACCTGGAGCGTCGGTTTCCAAAAGAGCGGCCATCTGGTCAATAAAAGCACCAGTACCACCAGCACAGGTGCCGTTCATTCTCTGCTCAACACCGCCAGTAAAGTAAGTAATCTTCGCATCTTCGCCGCCAAGCTCAATAACAACATCTGTTTGTGGAATAAGCTTTTTTACCGCAGTAGTAGCCGCAACAACTTCCTGAATAAATGGAATATTCAGCCATTGCGAAACAGAAAGCCCACCAGACCCCGTAACCTTAACAGAAACGGTATGCTTTTCGCCAAGTGGCAAATCTTTTTCAATAACATCAAGCGCTTTGGAAACAACAGAAATAATCGTATTTCTTATATCAGCACGGTGACGCTGATAGTCTCCATAAAGCATTTTATCGTTTTCATCCAAGCAGACAACCTTAACCGTTGTAGAGCCAACATCAATACCAATGCGCACAGGTGTCACAGCTGGAGTAAAATTAACATTTGAAAGTTCCATCAAGTACCTCTTTTATATGAACTAACTTTTCTACATTATATACTTAAAATACTCTTAAAGCGAGTAAGGGCGACTTTTTACGCAAGCATAAAAACCGGGCTTTGCGTGGTTCCGCTAACTCTCCATTGGCTTACGCCAACGGCTTCGCCGCCACTACAATCCCTGTCGCTGTCGCACACGGATGTGTACTTACAATAAATGTCGACAGTTTTTGTAAAGAAACTGTCTGTTAAAGAAAAACACGGACGTTTTTCTTTAACGCCAATCCCTGCCGCATTTATAACATTTGTCGCACACGGAGGTGCGATTTACAAACATTTAGGACAGTTTTGCAAAAACTGTCGTTTAAGAAAAACACGGACGTTTTTCTTAAACACCACACGGAGGCATCTCTCTCCCCCTAAATGCATAGGACTCTAGCACTTCTATATCTTAAATTCAACATAATTCATTTTTTTCACCGTTATCGCATTATAGATAATAAACTATTTTTATGGACAATATCTTTAAAAAAGAGTTTTTGGATATTATCCAAATTTTCTCCTCATTAACTGTAAAGAGCATAATATAAATTATTTTTCTATAAAATATACTCTAGTTTATATAATAAATTATAAATTTAACGGTATTTTAAAAAATGGCAACAACTTAGTCTATTCCCGACCACTGAAAAATTAAATTAAACTTTTATCATTAAAAATATATGCATAAAACATAAATGTCAGCATAAAAAGGTAGTCTTTATCTTTCATGCAGATAAAAAAGGAGAATTTTTATGAAAAAGTTAACAAAAGTGGCTATCCTGCTTGCAGCAACAGCCCTCTTATTTGGAACAGTTGCATGTAGCAGTGGTAGTGATGACGACAAACCAACATCACAACCAGGAAACAGTGGTGGAAGCGGAGGAGCCTCAACAGTCTCAACATTCGACTCTTGGACATTTACTCCAAGTACAGACAGTGCAATAACTGCCCTAACCCCAAAGGGAACTCTTACATCAGACATAACAACAAAAGGAGAAAGTGCAGTTCTTAACCTAACCCTATCTAAAAACGGAACAGGAATAGGAGCAACAAAAGCGAGCGATCCTAATTTTACAACTTTCTTTTATGATTCAAAAAAAGGTCTTTTAATAAAACGCGATGCATTAAAAATTGCAGACGTAAAAGGCAAGGTAAAACTCACTGTTGGTTGGTTTATGAATTCAAAGAAACCAGCTGGCGACCGTAAGCTTGAAGTAACTATTGGCGACACAGGCACAACTGAAGAAACACAAACAGTAGATACAACCAGCAAAGCTGCAAAGATGCCTGATTATGTTGTAACAGTAGATGCACAAAATGGAACAAACATTTACATAGGTGCTTCAAACGAAGTTTACATTCAGTCAATAAAAATCGAAAAAGCTGAATAAAAACAACTAATCACTAAAAAAGGAAAATCCCCAGTGAAGCAAAACTCGCAGGGGATTTTTTATTGTGTGCGAGAGTAAAATCCCTTCCATCAATTCATTTTTCATCGCTGACTTCTTCTTATTCTAACTTCATCTCCGTTCCTTAAAATCCAGTTGCAGATGTGTTCCTTTATTTTTACAAAATCCTCAATTCTTATCTTTACCCACTTCTATCCCCCATATCGATTACGCCTCTTTCCCAACATATTTTCTTAACAAGTTATTCTATTCTTTTTGTGTTCATACACCCTCAAATTTGTTAAATTATATAGCAGAGGTATATTATGAAAGGCTATATTCATCAATTTGAGAGTTTTGGTTGCGTTGACGGGCCGGGAAGTCGTTTTATCGTTTTTTTTGCGGGGTGCAACTATCGCTGTAAATATTGCCACAATCCAGACACGTGGATTATGAAAGACGGCAAATTGATGGAAACTGACGAGGTTCTAAAAGAAGCACTTTCTTGTCGTGCCTACTGGGGCAAAAAGGGTGGAATTACCGTTAGCGGCGGAGAGCCTCTTTTGCAGATAGACTTTTTATTGGAACTTTTTACAAAAGCAAAAAAACTTGGAATAAACACCTGTATAGATACCGCAGGCGGACCTTTCACAGAAGAAGGCGAATGGTTTGAAAAATTCAAAAAACTTATGGATGTTACAGACCTTATTCTAATGGACATTAAACACATAAACGAAGAAGAACACATAAAGTTGACCGGTCATACAGGAAAAAACGTTCACGAAATGTTTTTATATCTCGATAAAATTCAAAAGCCTATTTGGATAAGGCACGTCTTAGTTCCTGGAATTACAGAAAACGAGCA
This sequence comes from Treponema pectinovorum, assembly GCF_900497595.1. Taxonomy (NCBI): domain Bacteria; kingdom Pseudomonadati; phylum Spirochaetota; class Spirochaetia; order Treponematales; family Treponemataceae; genus Treponema; species Treponema pectinovorum. The sequence goes on along the minus strand of NZ_UFQO01000008.1, from coordinate 2,038 downwards.
ATACTTAACGCAGACAAGAGATTTTATTAGAACTTTGTCAAATGTTTATCGTGTAGAAATTTTGCCTTATCACGGACTTGCTATTACAAAGTATCACGAAATGGGTATAAAATATCCGTTGGAATCGACCCCAAGCCCAACGCAAGAAAGCATAGAAAAGGCAAAGCAAATTCTTGAATGCGACAAATATACCCGCTGGAAAGAATAAATTTTTAAGATAAAATACGAACACAAGGAATATGTGTAAAAATGATAACGATTTTTGACTCTACAGATAAATTCCCACTGCAAAAAATCGGCAAAATGGCAGGTGTCTGCTGGAATTCGCCAATAGATTCTAAAGAAAAAAACATAAAGCGTGCTCAAGACTGCATAATAAGCGGACATGGGCGCGTATTGGAATACGTAGACATAGAACTTTGCATAGAAGGCTATTCTGCAAGGGCGATTAGAGAATACTACACGCATATCGGTGGCGCTCCAACTCGTTTACAGGAATCGACCAGATATGTAAACTGCGAAAAATTTGATTTTTACCTGCCACAAAGCGTAACAAAAAACGAAAACGCAAAAAAGATATATGATGGATGCATGGAAGAAATAAAAAAAACTTACGCAAAACTTATAGAAGCTGGAGTTTCTAAAGAAGATGCGGCAAATATACTTCCGCTTGGGATGATGACAAAAATCGTCGACAAAAGAAATTTGCGCAACATGATTGCACTTATGAACCAGAGGCTTTGCACTCGCGCATACATAGAAATTCGCAAAATGGCAAACGAAATAAAAACCTCTTTAAGCGAATATTCAAATGAATGGAAATGGATTTGCGATAATTTTTTTGTTCCAAAGTGCGATGTTACAGGTTGGTGTACAGAAAGCAAATGTTGCGGTCGACGTCCAAAAAAAGAAAACACCATTCCATTAGAATTATAACAAATCAAAAAAAATCCAAATTTTTGTTTAAAAGACATTCCGCTGCAAAACTGCAATATTTGTAAGTCGCAAAAATCGTGCAAGGGATTGGCGTTAAAGAAAAACTTCCGTGTTTTTCTTTAACCGACAGTTTTTAACAAAACTGTCGATATTATTTTGTAAGTACACCTCCGTGTGCACAAGCGAAAACAAGCGCTTTGTGCTTGGTCGTAGGCGAAAGCCGTAGCCTCGTAAAGCCCGGTCTGCCGGAAGGCAGATGCGCCCTTAAATAAAAAAAACTCTCCAATTTAGGAGAGCGTAAACAGAATTACTTACGAACCAAACCGCTGTTTCTATACGGCACATCGTAAAAAGCGACTATGTCCGAATTAAAACGGCTTTCAATCCTTGCACGATAGGCGCTTATCTTGGCAACATAGTTGAGCGTGTGTTGTGGAGTTTTGTTGGCTCTTACTCTAGAAGTTCCTGCATTGTACATAGCAAGAGCGGTAACATCATTGCCTTTTCCCGCCAAATCCATACACCAGCGCAAATGAATCATTCCGTAACGTGCACTTACAGACGGATCGAAAAATTCTTCTTCGCTAAGCCGTGGGAAAGATGCGCTGTTCAACTGGAACAAACCTCTGTCTACAGTTGCATTGGAATTTCTGTTAACCGCTTTTGGATTAAATCGGCTTTCGACAAATGCAAGGCTAAAAGCAAGGCTCAAAGGCACGTTGTTTTTGTCAGCGTTTTCCAAAATCGTAAGCGCAACAGCACGACTTCCAGTAACCTGTGTGTAAAACCATTCAACAGCGGCTTTGGAATGTGGCTGGCGATAAAGCTCAAGAGCACGGTCAACGCCCCCAGCAAATTCAGGGTATTCAGATTTTAGTCCTGCTTCCAGAGCAATTTCGTTAGAATAATCAAAGTTAATCAAAGATGCATAAGAATCAAAATCTGAAACTGTTTTTTCTTCTGTGGGAAGCATAACATGCACTAAAAAACACGCGCTCAAAAACAAAACGCTAAGTGCAAAAGTTCCCCTCAATAATTTTGCAGTATACGAACTCATAATAGAAAACATACTGTCATATAAAAAAATTAAATTCAATTGGAG
>NZ_UFQO01000007.1 GCF_900497595.1 Treponema pectinovorum | reverse complement strand
TTTTTTTTTCTTCTTTTTCAAATATTTTTTTTATTTCTTCTTTCTTTTGAAAATGTTGTGTGAGCGGTGTTTGATGTTTTTTATGACGAGATGTTTTTTTATGACAAGAATTGTATATGCGGTGTTGATATTTGTTTTAGAGATGTTTTTTTAAAGAATTGTGCCTGCGGGGGCTGCTGATCGCTGTTCTGCGGTAGCGCTGGAAGCCCCGTAAGTCCACCGCAGGCAGCACCCTCGTGCTGCCGAGGAGGATGAGCGTTAGCGAAGGGCGCACATAGCGACGGCTCTGCCGAATGGCTGTGCCGAACCGCCTCTATGAAAAAAAATCCTCCAGTCTGAATTACAAACTGAAGGGCTCTATTTTATTTGCAAAACTCTTTTTTTAGGAAGTCTAAATCAAGTTCTGGGTAAAGAACAAACTTTTTAAGCAAAGTTTGAACTCGTTTTGAAGCGGCATCTTTTACCGCTGGGTCGAGCTCTATCTTAAGTTTTGCAGGTTTTCCGTCTTTTGTGACACCTGGCTTCGTTCCTTTTAAAACGAGGTCTATTATGGAAGCAACTTCTTTCATTTCGCCCTCTTTCATTCCAAGTGTAGTTAATGCTGGAGTTCCCAAGCGCAAGCCAGATGTATACCAAGCGCCGTTTTTGTCGTATGGAAGTGCATTTGCGTTTGTTGTAACGCCTGCTTCAAACAACGCTGCTTCTGCCTGCTTACCTGTAAGACCGTACGATGTTATATCTGCAAGCATTAAATGGTTATCTGTTCCGCCAGTTTGCAGGCGAACTCCCAAAGCTTCCAATTCTTTTGCGAGTGCCTGTGCGTTTTTTACAACTTGACTTGCGTACTCTTGATATTCTTTTGAATTTGCTTCCTTAAAAGCCAAAGCCTTTGCTGCCATAACATGTGGAAGAGGTCCGCCCAAAACCATTGGACAGCCCTTGTTTACGAATTCTTCAAATTCTTTTTTGCAGAGAATCATTGCACCACGAGGTCCGCGCAAAGTTTTATGGGTGGTTGTTGAAACTATATCCGCCCATTTTACTGGATCAAAATCACCTTGAAAAACCTTCCCCGCTACAAGTCCTGCAAAGTGAGCCATATCAACCATCAAAACCGCTCCGCATTTATCTGCTATCTGGCGAAATCGCTTAAAATTGATTGCACGAGGATAGGCTGAATACCCGGCAAGAAGGATAAGTGGTTTTACTTCCATCGCCTGCTTTTCGATTGCATCGTAGTCTAGCAGACCTGTTTTTTCGTCAACTCCGTATGGATGAGATTCAAACATCCTTGCAGAAACATTCATCTTGTAACCATGGGTTAAATGTCCTCCACAAGAATAATCGAGTCCCATCAATTTTTGATTGCCAAATCTTTTGCGCAATTCGCTGAACTGTTCTGGAGTTAAATCATTCAAAGATTTTACGCCGAGTTCCTGCAAGGTTGGTGTTTCTACCTTTGCAGAAAGAATTGCCCAATATGCTACTAGGTTTGTATCTGCCCCAGAATGTGGCTGAACATAAGCATAATCCGCACCAAAAAGCGATTCTGCTTCGCGTGCTGCTGTCATCTCGACCTTATCAACATTGACACAACCGCCGTAATAGCGATGTTCTGGATAACCTTCTGCGTATTTATCTGTAAGCAAGTTACCCATCGCTGCCTGAACTGCCAAAGAACTGTAATTTTCTGAAGCGATGAGTTTTAAATGGCTGCGCTGATTTTCAATTTCGTTTACAACATCTGCGGCAATTGAAGGATTTACAGAAGCAACCTGCTGAAGATTTGCCACATAAGCGGTCATTGCAACATTTGGTTTCCCGTTGCAAGAAGATAGATAGTTTTCCAATGGTGTAGACATCGAATTCTCCTAAAAAAATCGTTGAAGAAAGTTTCAACTTTCGAGACGATTTTTTACGCTGTTTTGCAACGAAGTGGAAAACAGCAGTTCAATAAGAAAGTTTGCAACGCAAACTTTGTGAGTAAAGAAACGACGCAATTTCTGGCGTTTCTTTACGCTTCTCCCAAAAAAATCGTTGAAGAAAGTTTCAACTTTCAAGACGATTTTTTACGCTGTTTTGCAACGAAGTGAAAAACAGCAGTTCAATAAGAAAGTTTGCAACGCAAACTTTGTGAGTAAAGAAACGACGCAATTTCTGGCGTTTCTTTACGCTTCTCCTAAAAAAATCGTTGAAGAAAGTTTCAACTTTCGAGACGATTTTTTACGCTGTTTTGCAACGAAGTGAAAAACAGCAGTTCAATAAGAAAGTTTGCAACGCAAACTTCTCGGGTAAATAAAAGCACAAATATTATAAATTATAAAAAATGCTTCTATATAATAAACCCTGCGATTATTTTATTAAATTTTGATTTTGGATTTTTATCCGCAACGAAAATAAAAATAATCATCTCGATACTATAAAAAAACAAGTTTTTCATCAATTAGTACAATCCCATTCATCACACACCGTCAATCTACATTGATAAAATACAAAGCAAAACTTAAAAATCTTTTGAAGAAAAATTTATCCGCATATAAGAAATTTAATAAAAGAGATAAAACAGATATAATCAATATTTATATCTCTATTTTAAAATTCAAGTGGTAAAATTGGAGAAATAATGAATAATACAAAATATTTTTTATTAAAAAACAAAGAATTAACCTTTTACCTATTGTGTTTTTTCTCTCATTTATTTTTTGCTCCATTCTACAAATACTATGGTTTTGAATTTCTCTTTCTATACAATATTTTGATGGCACTAATTTACGGAATTTTCATCTTTCTTTTTAACAAAATCCGAAAGCGATTTTTTATCTTGTTTTCTTATGTTGAAGTTATGATTTACATCCTTTTGGTAACAATTTTAACAGGAACAGATTTTGGAACTCGCCTATACGGAATCTGCATAATTCCTTCGCTGTTTTTCTTTGTAAATTCCACAAAAGCATCTCAAAAAAGCCATGCAATTCTTTCTGGAATAGCGGTCGTATTTATGATTTTTGTCATTTGGTATGAATTTATAAGACCGAGGGCAATTTTTCAAGGTTTTATGAGTGCAGTTACCGTTTACAAAAGTTTTTACAGAATACACGTAATTTTTTCTACGACAATTTCGGTTGTAGTTCTGTTTTATCTTTCGATTGTAACCCAATACAATCTTGAACGCTCTGAAAAAAAAGCAAAAAATCGTGTCGAAAAATTGGATTTTATGGCAAACCACGACCAGCTTACAGGTCTTATAAACAGGCGAAGTTCACAGTGGGGAATCGCAAATCTTGAAGAAAATAAACGAATAAATGGGAATGATTATGCAATTTGCGTGTTTGATATAGACGATTTTAAAAAGACGAACGACACCTTTGGTCATAAGGCTGGAGATTTTGTTTTGATACACATTACAAAACTCATATCTAGTCTGTTAAATCCCGGCACCCAATTTGCAAGATGGGGCGGAGAAGAATTTTTATTGATTTTTCCCGAAGCAAACGAAGAAACCCTCAGAAAATTAGAGCAAATCCGAAAAACTGTAGTAAATGAAAAACTAAAATGGAACGGCAAAGAAATAAAAATCACCTTGACTTTTGGAATAAGCTCTTCAAAAACAGGCAAAAGTTCAGACAAAATTTTGATTGATGCCGACAACTGTCTTTTTAAAGGCAAAAAAGAAGGCAAAAACAGAATTTGCGTTTCTGAGGATTTCTAAAAAATGAATAGACTTCTGTTCTTTTTTATAAAAAATAAATTGACTGTAACCATTTTTGGCTCTCTTGTATGCCATGTAATTTGGATTCCGATATTATTTTCTTTTATGGGAAGCGAATTTCTGCCATCTGCGGTTGCAAACACTTTGATAGTAATAATACTTTCTATAATTTTACTAAAACGAAAGAAATTAAAGCAAGTTACGATTCTTACGATTTACATCCTGTGCATAACCGCATACAGCATATTGCAGGCGGTAACTACACAACTTGGTTGCGGAATGGGACTTTTTTTATTGGCGTGCATCCCTGCAATAAGTTTAGCTTTTACAAAAGAAAAACCTCCAAAATTTTATTTTATCTTTATGGATACAATCCTCGTTTTAGGAATAGCGTTTATAACATTCATAAAATTGTACAAACTGCCGCCACAACAGCTATTCCTTCCAGAAAGGCGTACCTTTTTAAAAATGGGCGAAGTATTTTACACGATAGTGAATTTAAGTTTTTTGTTTTATCTGTGCCTTATGACAGATATTTCTTTACGGCTCTATAAAAAGAAGAACAGCATTCTCCAGAAAAAACTTGAATATATTTCAAAGCACGATTCTCTTACAGGACTTATGAACCGAAGGCGAACGCTAGAAGTTTTTGCAGACATTCAAAAACAAAAGAAAAATAAAAACATTGATTACGCTATCTGTATTTTTGACATAGACGATTTTAAAAAGTTAAACGACACTTACGGTCATGATGCAGGCGACACAATTTTAAAGTCTTTTACAAAATCTTTTTGGGAATATTTTAAAGAACCAATTCGTATTGGCCGCTGGGGTGGCGAAGAATTTTTGATTATCTATCCAAAAATTGACCAAAATACGATAAGCGATTTGGAAAAAGCACGAAAAGAAATAATCCAAAAGCCTATAATTTACGATGAAAAAAAACTCTTTGTTACAGCAACCTTTGGATTGAGTTCATCTCGCAAATGGGCAAATGCCGAAGATGTTTTGCAAGATGCAGATGAGTGTCTTTATAGAGGAAAAACAGCAGGAAAAAACAGGCTTGTGGTTTCTAAAAATTTTTAACTTTAAAAGGCTACCGTTGTTTTATAGGCAAGCAAATGATATAGTGGGGCAATTATGAAACTAAACTCAATTTTATTAAAATCATTTTTTGTAGTTTTTACGATTTATTTTTATTCTTGCAATTCTGTTCCAAAGGAAATTCCAGAAAATTTAACTGCACAAGAATTGATTCAAAATGGGCAGTCAAATTTTGAGATTGGAAATTACAAAGCAGCTTTGGCTTATTACGAAGAGGCTACATTGCGTTTTAGGGACTGGCCTAGCGTTTATATAGAAGCGCGTTACGAAATAGGTCATCTCTATATGAAGCAAAAAAAATATGAATATGCAGAACCGATTTTTAACGAAATTCTTGAGATATACAAATCTTCTGCGCCAGGAAGCATTCCAGCAGCATATAAAAAACTTTCCGAAATTTCACTCGAAAAAATTCCAAACAAAAATTAAAAGCAATTTTTTACATTGCTTGTAGGTCGCACATCCGTGTGCGACAAATGTCAGTTTGCGACAAAGCGGCAGGGATTGGAGTTTCAAGAAAACTTCCGTGTTTTCTTGAAACGGACAGTTTTCTTACAAAAACTGTCAGCACTGATTGTAAGTGCACATCCGTGTGCACAGCGTCGACCGCAGGAGCGTAGCGACGAGGACGATGAGCGCTTAGCGAACCACGCAAAGCCCGATTTTTGCGGAACACAAGTGAAGCAAAAAGCCGCCCAAATTCAAAATCGAAAATTGGCTGGAATATTTTTAACGACCACGCAGGCTTTTGTCGTCTGGAACTATTATTGCATCGATAACAACATTCTTTTTTTGTGCAAGAGTTGCAACAAGTTGTTTTGTATACTTTCCTGTTCCTCGCGGTATTGGATGTGGCTCTGCATCGCCGATTAAGATTATTTTTTTATAAGCATTTTTTCGCCATTTGTAAAAATTTAATGATGCATACAAGGCTTCGTAAACCGCTTCTGGAATATCACCACCTTCGTTTCCGTAAATAATGAAATCGTTTAAATTCTTGTTGAATGCTTCAACCGAATCGCAAAACTCATATCGCTTTACAGGAAGTCCCATATATCTAAATGTGTCGTTGTAATCGCGATACAAAAGCAGGGCAATTCTTACGCTCTTATAAGTTTTTAAATTTTGTGTAAGACGCGGAATCCATTCTTCGCGCAACTTTTGCACATCGTCTTTCATGCTTCCGGTTGCGTCTATTGCAAAAACTATATCGACGCTGTCTTTTTTTGTTATGCGATTTAGACTTTTCATTATGTCGTCGACTATCGATTGCGGTCCTTTTGAAAAACACATGACGCCACCGTTAAAATTTGCAATATCGGAAAAACTAGACGCTGCAAGCGGATTGTAGTCGTCGGTTAGGACTATTGGCTCTTCAAAATCAGCGATTTCTTCTATAACTGGTGTAGGTTCGGGAAGTTTTTCGACAACTGGTGTTTTTTGTAGTGGCAAAGTTTTTTGTGGCTGTTCAGTTTTTATTTGTGTTTCTTGTTTTTTTGGAGCAGTTTTTTGAACTTTTCCAAAGTCGAACATAAAAGGATTATCCAAAAAAGCGCCTGTGTAGTCGCCGTATTTTTTTTCAAACGCACGAATATTTATAAAAGTTCCACGCCCGATTTTTACAGTTCCATTTCGCGACCAAGGATAGCCATATTCTAATTCTGAAGGAATATAAATATGAAAACAGTCGCCAAATTCGCTATCCGCCTCCACAGAAGAGTCGATTAACGAATATTTTGAATAAGATGATTCTAATGGCTTGCCGTTTAAATATCGTTTTTCGTCGCCATTTATAGCATTGTAAGTTTTTGCGCGGTATGCGTAGTTCGCAGAGTTGCCAGAATAGTCCTTTGTTGTTTCCGTGAGCATAACGGACTCTATCCCGCTTTTTTTTCTTATATAAAGATTATATCCTTGAGAATTTTCAAAGGTTTTTCCTTCATCGTAGACAAGCCTTATATCATCTGGAGTTATCAAAAGTGATTTTTTTTCTGCAAAAATTGAGGGCTGTGCAAAAAATGAATAAATCGAGAAAACTGCGATAAAAGAAGAAAACAAAAACCGCTTCATACATTTCTATCGGTAAGGAGTCTTGTTGAATTTAGACTAATTTGTGATATACTTTGCTTGAAAAAACTAAAAGCGTGATAAACTTATGCAGCCAAACTTAAATGAGCAGAATTTTAATCAAATAGATTTGAATTTTTTCCTCGAAAACAACAATAACTTTGACGACGAAAATGATAACGGAATTGTTATCTTAACGCCGAGTCAAAAAGTTATTTGCGACGAATTGAATTCTCAGCTTGCCCTTTATTCTCCTCAGCATAAAGAAGTATTCCAAAAACGAATGGGAGATTTAAAAAGGCTCGTTACTGCGATAATGGAATTTCCTTCTCTGCTTTCCAAAGCAAAACTTACGGCAGAAACAAGAACGCCACAAGACATAATAGAACTTTTGGTTGACAGCTCGTCCGACTACGGCCGCACTTTTATTCAACTGCCGAGCAAAGCAACTTTAGGAAAAGGATTTTTAACTGCGAAACTTCACACTTTTTCTTCGCTTGCAAAATTGGCTCAAAACATAAACGACACAAAAGACTTGAATGCGAAAAAAGATGACTCGTCTGCTGAAAAAAATAAAATTTCAGAAAAACTGATTCAAGCATTTAAAGACGAAACTGTTTCGATGATGTTTTTGCTTTTGGTCGAAGATGTATATTTAAATCTCGTAAAAGACGATTCTTTGGATATTGATTTTAGACGGCAATTAGGAACTTCGCTCCTTTTGCTTTGGGAGCACAGGGCAGATCAAAATATTGCAGACATTGCACCGGTTTTAACTTGCGTATGGAAAGCGAGACGAACCCTTGCGCCAGCTTTTGGCACTATGATGGGAACGAGTGAACTTATAATGTTTTCGTTCCAGATGGATGAAGTTTGGACACAATTTATTCGCACTCAACTAAAAATAACAGAAGTAAGTCAAGCGATGGAGGAATTTTTATTTGGAATTTCATACGAGCAGATAAAAAAATTAAAACTTCTCCTGCGCGAAAAAGGAATCGGCTCCATCGGTCGAAATGAAGTTTCTAAATTTTTAGGAGAAGATGTAAAAACAGATTTGAGTGGCGATTACAAAGATTTTTACAGCCAATATTCAATAAGGCGCGACAACGCAAGGGCAAGAAAAAGGCTTAATCTTGAAGGTCCGCACAGAACTTTAGAAGACCATTTTATCCGATTCGTTATGGAGCAAAACCGGGAGAAACAAAATAATGACACCTTTGCAAAATAAGGAAAAATCCGATTCTACTGTTGCAAAAAAGAAAATTCCGTATCACTTTGGAGAAAAAATTCGTGCAGTTAGAGAGCGAAAAGGACTCACCTTAAAAGCTGTAGCTTTAGATGCCGGAGTTTCAGAAAGCCTTGTAAGCCAAATTGAGCGCAACAAAGTAAGCCCAGCAATCGACACACTTTTGACTTTAGCAGATGTTTTAGACATAAATTTGGAATTTTTGTTTGAAGAATATCACAAAGAACGACCTGTAGAAGTTACCCATAAAAATGAAAGGCGAAAAATAAAAGAAGGCGAAATAATATATGAAGAAATCGTTTCGCCACCAAAGACAGACAACCAAAATTATTCGCTGGAATCTTACGAAATAACAATTCCTGTAAAAGAGCAAACTCATAGAGGTTCATACGGACATTTAGGAAGAGAAATCGGTTATATATTAGAAGGAAAATGCATTTTGCAATATGAGAATTTGACTTACGAGTTAGAAGCAGGCGATAGCGTATCTTTTTCTGCAAGTTCGCCACATACGCTAATAAACGCAGGCTCAATTCCTTTAAAAGCGATTTGGGTTGTAACTCCACCGCAGAGATTTGTGCATTAGTCAGCATAAAGAAATGCAAATAATGCTGTCGTTTCTTTACTCACAAAGTTTGCTTTGCAAACTTCTTTCATCCATTTTAATGGGAGAAGCGTTATGATAAAAAAACATTTTTCAAAAAAAAATAAGCAAATTGCTTTCAAATTTCTTATAGCTTCCTTTGTATTTTTATTTTGGAGTTGTGCAAGCTTATTCCATTTAGATAGAAGATTTTCTCCATATCAAAAAGAATCGTACATTCCGCAAAATATTGAATGGCAAGCCATAGACAGATGGGCAGAGCATTTTGTCTTTCGCGGAAAAGAAATTCCATTGATTTATCATTTGGTAAAAATAGATTTATCTTCAAAAGAACTAAAAATTTCCGGGTATCCAAATCAAACTACAAAAAAACGAGCGATTTCTGCAAAAAAACTTTCAAAACTTTTTTCCACAGGAATTTTTGTAAACACAAATCCTTACACAGTAGGTTTTTCTCCAAAAAAAATAATTGGAATCCATAAAATTGAAGACGAAAAATTTGCAGATGAGGCTTTTCAATACAGTGCACTTGCATTTAAAAAAGAAGATGATGGCGGTTTTTCTGGGAGAATAGTCGAAAATCAAAAAGAAGATGAATTTTTAGATTTTGATTACGCATTTGGGGGATTTTTTACAATTTTAAAAGATGGCAAAAAAAGATATTTTTACGAAACCAGAGATTCGAGGAGCGCTGGCGGATTAAGTGCAGACGGAAAGATTCTTTATATTCTTGCAGTCGAAGGCGAAAATCACAAAAAGAGTTTAGGGCTTTCCTATCCTGAATGTGCAGACATATTTTTGGAATTAGGCGCAACAGATGCGTTGGAATTTGACGGTGGTGGTTCAACTTCGCTTTACATAGATGGTAAAAATATTCTGTCTTATGGCTCAATACGCAAAAATGCGGCATACGTTCACTTCTTTACAGAACAGAGTATAAAACACAGTTTTAATTGACCCTACTAACTTAATCAAGTATATTTCTAACTATGGGTATTGCAACAAGCCAGCAGATTCAAAGATACTACGATCAGTACCGCGATACAGAGATAACGTTTACAAAAGACATAATCCGCTCAATGTCCCTAGATCCTCGTCAAATTTACATAAAGTGCAATCAAGGGCAATGGCCTTGTATAATAAATTCTACATCTTTTATCCATGCAAAAATCATAGTAGGCACAAACGGTGGAGCATATAAGGCACTTTCCAACAGAGAAACTTCCGGAATAAACCTTCGCTTTTGTTTTTTTGAAACAGATAACCAGTTGATGAGTTTTTTTGTAGCAGGTTCTGTAACAAATATAGTTCCCTATATGAATTCAAGCGAATTGGCTGTAATCACTTTGACTTTTTTGCAGCGTCCACCAGATGATTTAATCGAAGCTGTGGGCAGGCTTTTGGAAGCAAATTCAAATGCAATTCGCCGAAGAGAAGAGCGAATTCTGATAAATGACGATTCAAAAAGAAAATTGGGGTTAACAAAAGAAGAAGCGATTGTTGTCGTTCAAAATGTGCCGCGCCACTGCATAGTGCGAGATTTATCATTTTCTGGCGCAAAGATAATTTTGCTTGGACTTTCGCAGTTTTTAACAAATAAACCTGCACAATTACGGCTTGAATTTGATGAACCGTCCGAAGTTATAACTTTAGAAGGCGTTATAGTTGCAGCAGAACTTATTGCAGGAAGAAAAGACATAGTAGCCTGCAGCATGAGTTTTTCTGAAAAAAAGGTTCCGCTTTCATACAAGTTGCACGTAAATAACTTTTTAACAACAGTTAGAAAAACGCAACTTTCTGCAAGCGACCAGATTGCTATGCAAAGAGCAGAACAGGCAAGAATCGCTGCGTCACAGATTTAAAAATTAAGGAAAATTTATGAAACCCGTAAATCCGTTAGAGTCGGTTTATTTTTTATCCCTGCCAGAGAATTTTAATTTTTCAAAAGAGTCCTTACACCTTGACCCAACAATTCCGCTTCCTGTGCAAAAAAAAGACGGTGATTCTTCGAGCAATTTTGACATCTCTCAATTAAAAGAAGAGCAAATTCTTGCAGGGCTTCTTGCTGTAATGGCATACGACAGCGAAAACAAAAACATACTCTACTATCGTTCGATTTTAGCAAAGGTAAGGCCGAATTTAAAAAAAGAACTCACAGAGGCGGCGATTCTAAAAACTAAAAATCAGGATTATGAACTTGCAGAAGAAATTTTTGCTTCTTTGCGCGGTTTTGATCCAGAAGATATTGCAACAGTTTTAAACACCGCGGTCTTTTTTGACCAGAGAGCAGATTCATATAGAAATTCGGGACTCACAGAAGATGCCGACGCCTACGATGCCGATGCAATTTTTTATTACAAGCAGGCAATGGAAAACGAACCTGCAATCCCAGATGCTTTTTTTAACGCAGCGTTTTACTATCTAAAAAAGCGTTTATTTAAAGAAGCAAAAAGTTGCCTGGAAACATATCTTGCCTTAACCTGCGATACAGATGATGAAGCCATGGGCGAAAACGGAATTTATAAGAAAAATCGTGCACAGGAACTTTTGGACGAAATAAGCAATCAAAATTTAGAAGATGAAAGTTATAAACTTGCCTACGACTGTATAAACAAAGGCGAAGTTGAAAAAGGACTTGAACAAATTCACAAATTTTTAGAAAAAAATCCAGAAGTCTGGAACGCCTGGTTTATGCTTGGCTGGGGATTACGGCAAAAAAAACGATATGCCGATGCAATTCTCGCTTTTGAAAAAGCCTTAAGTTTAGAAGGCGGACAAAAAGCCGACACCTACAACGAACTTGCAATCTGCTACATGGAAGAAGATGACTTAAAAAAAGCAAAGTCTTCCTTAGAAAAAGCGCTTGCTTTGGAAAACGAAAATACAAAAATAATTTCAAATCTTGGATATTTAGCTTTAAAAGAAGGAAACACAGCGCTTGCAGCGGCGTATTTCCAGACCGTGTTGGAATTTGATCCAGAAGACCGCATTGCAGCTAGCGAATTGGCAAAACTTGATGTATAAAAAATCGCTCTTAATTCCTTTTCTCATCCTATTCTTTTCTATTTTTACAGCCTGCGCACAAAAGTTGCAAACTGCGACACTAAAAATACAGACTCAAGACAAGCGAGAATTAAAAATAAAGGTTGAGCTTGCTATAACACAAGAAGAGCGGAATCACGGTTTTATGGAAAGGATAAAAATTCCAGATGGAACGGGAATGCTTTTTATATTTGAACGCGACCAGATTTTAAGCTTTTGGATGAAAAATACTCCACATCCGCTTTCTATCGCCTATATCGACAAAAATGGAAAAATCCGCGACATCTTCGACATGACACCATATTCACTTGCAAGCGTAACAAGCACAGTAAGCGTGCGCTATGCATTAGAAGTTCCGCAGGGGTGGTTTGCTAAAAACAATATAAAAGAAGGCGATTTTTTAATACTTCCGTAAAAACAGTAGGTTTCGCAAAGTCTAAAGAATGCATCGAATTTAAAAAATGAGTGGGCGTATGCAAAAGTGTCGTCTTTTCAAAAAATGCATCGCCCTCTTTCTGCAAAATCCGTTGAATCTAAGAACCCGCAAAATCAAAGGCTTTCAAGAAAATCATCTATCGCTTTTTCTTCATAAGTTTTTTGAACAGACGACGCGTCTTGCATTTTCTTAAAAGACTTATTATCCAAATATTTTAAAGTTAAAGGCCGCTCTAAACTCAAGCAAACCGAATCGTTTTCCCAAACGCTTTTTTTTGGATTTATGGAAGTAGGATTTCCGTATTTTTTTACCAAAGAAGAAAAAACAGAAGCGTGATCTAATTTTTCTTCATTCAAATTCAAAGTTATAGAAAAAAGTTTTTCATCAACAAATTGAAACCAACATCTTGTAAAAAACGAATAAGGATTTTTTGAAGCATCTGTTTCTATCAAAACCTGCTTGCTTTCTGGAGCAAGGCTTACATCCCTGTCGCCAAGATATCCAAAATCAGAGTCCGCTTTTAACACTTTTTTTACTTCTTCTACGCTCATCCCAAGTTTTATATTTTTATAGCCGTTAGGTAGAGCAAAACATAAATGCGTAAACCCAAAAACAAGTACGAAAAAGAATAGAAACTTACAAAAAGATGATTTTATCATTTTTTACTCTGCTTGCGGAAAAATGCACTCTGCTTTAAAAGTTCAAGGCAATCCAAAACCAAAATTTTATTTTCCGAAGTCAACCTGATGTGGGGGTCCATCATAAATTTATAGAGATTTAAATTCTGCTCGCTTTGAGTAAGACCACACATAGTTGCAATATCCTGCGGAGTTAAATCCGTTTGATATGGTGCTTTTGATTTTGAATTGATATTCACACGAGATTTTTCAATCTGCAAAGCAAGCATATCAAGCATTCTTTCAACAGGATTATGCAAAAGGCTGTTCACGAGTTGTCTCTGCGTCTGGAAGAGTCTTTCTGCAAGCATAGTTGTAAGGCGTGCTATAAGCTGTGGCTGAGTTGCAACCATTTGATTAAAGTTAGATTTATTTACAGTCATAAGTCTGCATTCATCTTCTGCAATAGCACAGGCAGAACGCGGTTTATTTTCCAAAAGAGCCATCTCTCCAAACATATCGCCTTTTTTTAAGATTGCAAGTGTAATTTCCGTTCCATCAACAATCCTCGAAATCTTAACCCTTCCATCTTGAATTATAAACATATCCGCACCAGACTGATTTTCTGTCATAATCATAGTGTCTTTAGGATAAACTCTCAAAAGGTCCTGATTTGATTCAAAGTAGACAGCCTTGCTTTTTGGACGCAATGCGGTAAATCTTTCTTTTGCTTTTTGCAGATTAATGCCCTTAGGGTTTTCCTTTATGTATTGATAGTAGGCAAAAATTGCGATGCTAGGCTGCTTTATATTATCATAGTATGAAGCAATTCTAAAAATTTGCTCAGTAGATTGCCTTGCCGAATTCTTCAAAGCTGCCTGCATCAGAGTATCGTTTAATTGACGCATTCTGTTTGCAAAAGTGCGTATAATCTTCATAGCAACAGGAGTATTGCGTTCAATCAATTCTGGATATTGATCTCGACGAACAGAAATACATACAACATCAGAAAGCGCAATTACAGTGTCAATCTGCGAATGATTCGACATGCAAGAAATAACGCCTATAAAGTCGCCGGGTCCTAAAATTTCAGAATTTTGAGCGGAAACCTTTGCTTCCCTATGAACTTGCACATTCCCCGACTGAATTATATAAAAAAGGTCGTTTTGGGGCTTTCCCTCCACAACGATATAAGAGCCTTTTCTAAAATTAACAAATTGCAGTTGTAGCACGTTATTTCCCATCAAAATTAATTATAGCAAAGTAAATGATATTTGTAAGCATTCAATTTAAAAACTTAGATTTTTATTTTTATTGGCGTTCCGCCACTCGCTGCACTCGTGCCGTCGCTACGTTTCGGGTTCCGCATTCGCTCCAGCCTCCTCGCTCGCATTTGTTCGCTGCGGTGGCCTTGCGCCCTGCACATCGCTAACGCTTATCGTCAGCCCTTAACTTTCAAAAATATTTCAAAACCAATTCAGTGTGGCTATTTTTTAAGAATATTTCATTTATTTATAAATTTTTACTGTACAAAAATGCGATTTCCTAATTTATAATTTTTATATGTTAAATTTTTATTATTACGCTCCCACGAAAGTTGTTTTTGGTAAAAACACAGAAGAAAAAGCTGGCGAACTCGTAAAAGATTTTGGTGGTTCTAAAGTTCTCGTTCATTTTGGTGGAAACTCTGCTAAAAAATCTGGACTTTTGAATCGTGTCATAAACTCGCTCAAAGAAGCAGGTCTTACGTTTTTTGAACTTGGAGGTGTTGTTCCAAATCCTCACTTAAAAAAAGTTCAAGAAGGAATCGACCTCGTAAAAAAAGAAAAGATCGATTTTATTCTTGCCGTTGGCGGTGGCTCTGTAATCGACTCTGCAAAAGGCATTGCAATGGGTGCTTTGACAGAAAAACCTGTTTGGGACTTCTACCTTGGAAAAGAAAAACCTGGCAAATGCCTTCCTGTCGGTGCAATTTTAACAATTTCTGCAGCAGGCAGCGAAATGTCGTGTTCATCTGTAATAACTAACGAAGATGGTTTTATAAAACGCGGACTCAACAACGACTATTACAGACCAAAATTTGCGATTCTAAACCCAGAACTTACAATGTCGCTTCCAGCATATCAGACTTTTGCAGGCTGTGCCGACATCCTCATGCACACAATGGAACGATATTTTGCACGCGACAAAGACCATTCTATGATGGTCGATTCAATCGCAATCGGCTTGCTAAAAACGGTAATTTACTATTCAAAAATCCTTGTAAAACGCCCAAACGATTACACTGCACGCGCAGAAATAATGTGGGCAGGCAGTTTAAGCCACAACACGCTAACAGGTCCTTTTGGGAACGGCGACTGGGCAACACATCAACTTGAACACGAATTGAGCGGCATGTTTGATGTAACACACGGAGCAGGTCTTGCAGCGCTTTGGGCAACCTGGGCACGCTATGTTTATAAGGAAGATTTAGAACGGTTTGTAACTTTTGCGACAGACGTATTTGGAATTCCTGCTCCAAAAACACAAAGCGGCAAAGACGATGTTGCAAACGCAGGAATCGATGCAATGGAGCAATTATTCCGCGATATAAATATGCCAGTTTCTATCCGCGAATTAAAACTGCCAGAATGGAATGAGCAAATCATCGAAAAACTTGCAGAAAAAGCGAGCTTTGGAAATTCACGCACACTCGGCGCCATAAAAAAACTGGACAAGTCCGATATGAAAGAAATTTATCGCCTCGCATATTAAATTTTTGATAAAAGAAAAAAAGCGAAAAATCCGATTGGGTAACATATTTTATTAATCAATGTTAGGAACACGCCTTTAACAGACGAAGAAGAATATTGAAAGTGGCTAATGCTATAAGTAAATACAATGATTTATGAAAATATGTTGCCCCAAAAACAAAACTATAGTATTTGTTAATAATTGATAAGGACTACAATGGATTATGTAGCATTGCTCAGAGGTATCAATGTTGGAAACTCTGTAAAAATTAACATGAAAGAATTGAAAATATTATTTGAGCAATGCGGTTTTTCAAACGTTACAACATATATCAATTCCGGGAATGTCATTTTTAAATCAAATGACAAAAAAAATATTATCACACAGAATATTGAAAAATCATTACATATAACGACCGGGAATGAAGTAAAAGTATTGGTAAAGACAAAAACTGAAATGATAAAAATAGCAAATACTATCCCCAGCAATTGGCAAAATAATGATGAGCAAAAGACCGATGTAGCGTATTTATTTGAATCAATAGATAATGAAAATATAATAAATGAATTACCAATAAAAAAGGAATATATACAATTGATATATGTTAAGGGTGCGTTAATCTGGAATGTTCAACGAAAAGATTATAATAAAAGTCATTTAAATAAAATAATATCGCATAACTTATATAAAGATATGACAATACGAAATGTTAATACGGCTCGATATCTTGCAAAATGCTAAAAGAAAAATGATGCTCGATGCGAAAAGAAAGCGATTCGGCCATATCAACAAAAAAGAGTTGCCATAGGGCGATTGCTTGGTCAGATTGATTTACGCGGTATGACAGCAGTAGAAATCGCTGAGAAAAATGTTTGCTTAAAAAAACTTCGAAGCCGTTTTTATTCAAGGTATATATAAATCAATCGTATGCATACGGATTTAAGTAGCAACAAAAATAAAATTCAAAGCTAATAACTTTGCATATGATGGCAGAAAACCTTCGGTTTAGCATTAGTTATATGTACGCATCGCAGATGTACAAGTTTCCGCATTACCTGCAATAACGAAATGTGCTACACCAAAAAAGGAAGATAAAATGAGAAAGCATTATTTAGACAATATTCGCTGGATAACTGTCGTTGTCGTTGCTTTGTATCATGTTATTTATATGTATAACGCAGAAGAAATCCCTGGAGTCGTTGGAAAAATTACAAATCTCGATGTGCAGTATTACGATGTTTTTCTGTATGCGGTTTATCCGTGGATTATGATGATGCTTTTTATTGTTTCAGGAATTTCTTCACGCCTGTATCTTGAAAAGAATTCCGATAGTGAATTTATAAAAAGTCGCACTACAAAACTTCTTGTGCCATCAACTGTTGGTTTATTTGCGTTTCAGTTTATTCAAGGATTTTTGAATGCTTCTATTAGTGGTGTTTTTATAAATCAGGAAATGCCTTTTTTTGTAAAAGTGTTAATCTGCATTTTAAGCGGAATAGGCGTTTTATGGTATATTCAGCTTTTGTGGATATTTTGTGTTGCATTAGTTTTTGTGCGAAAAATTGAAAAAGACAGATTGTGGAATTTATGCAAAAGTCCAGCAAGTCAAAAAACTTCTATAATAAACACAGGGAAAACAGCATTAAATATAATCGCAATGTTTTTGATTATGTTAATTGCCGCTCAGGTTTTAAATACTCCGCTGATTGTTGTTTACAGATTCGGTTTATATGGTGCCGCATTTTTGCTCGGGTATTTTGTTTTTTCACACGATGAAGTGATTGAAAAATTAAAGAAATCTTTTGCTCCTCTTTTAGTGATTGCAGTCGGTTTAGGGATTGCATTCTGTATAATTAACTTTGGAAAGAACTATGCAGATAAACCAGTCAACTGCTCTTTATTGTTTGTCGCATACGGATATTTTTCGTGTCTTGCAATTTTGGGCGGTTTTTCAAAATATTTCGATTTTGAAAATAATTTTACCTGCTGGATGAATAAGCGCAGTTTTGCTCTTTATGTTTTTCATTATCTTGGAATTTCTTTTGTAGCGGTTTTTCTTGCTAAACCGGGTCTAATTCCAGCATTTGCTGCGTATCCCTTATCTCTTATTGCAAGTTTTGTTCTTTCTTATTTATTGAATGAAATAGTTTCGAGACTTCCATTTTTTAGGTGGGCAGTTTTAGGAATAAAAAAGAAAAAAAATTCTTCTCATGTATCACCTGCTACAAACGGAAACTGATACACTTGAATAGATATCACATATTAAGATAAAAATCGCCTAACACAGTTTTACGACCTGCGGTCGTTTTCTGTAGGGAAATTATTAAAACATCGCTTTGCGACTGGAGAATCAAAACTGAGATTTTTGCTATCGCAAAAAGGTCTGTTTAACTCATTGTTAGTTTGATATCTGCACCGAAGTGCAAAAACAACAATTGCTGGACTGAAATTTTATGAATGATAATGAAAAAGAAGTAATTGAATTTTGGAAATTTTTAGAAATTCTACAAACAAAAAATTTTAATCCGCAGAAAGATGAAAAAGAAAATAAAAGCAGAAAATGCAAAGTTTTAAAAAATACATATGATTTAGAAAAATTAAAGCGAGAAAATAGAAATAATTCAGATTATGATTTTTGTTGCTACTCTATAAAGAAATCTATTATTGAAGAGTATTTTATAAAAGAAAAATCGAATTTGAAAAACAATTAAAAATTGTAAAACAGGAATTAAAGAAAATTGATTCAAATGTAACATTAGAATATTTATGTCGAATTAAATATGGAGATATAAACGAGCAGGCAAAGGTTCAGACAGAGCGTCCGCCAAATCTTAGCGAAAAATATGATATAGAAAGAGAAAAATTATTCTGTAAAGCTATCAATTTGCAGAAAGCATTCGTTCTTACATCAACTTGTTTATCACAAAATTTATCTATTTTAAGAAAATGTTTCATACCTCCTGAAAATAAGGAAGAAAGACTTTCAGAAATTCAGAAACAAACAGTTTTTACAGATTGTTTTTTATCATTGTTTTTTTTAGTTCCTGTTATTTCTTCAACATTTGCTTCAATTCAAAAAATGCTTAAATATATTAACGAACCAAAGAAAATTGGAACATTAATCATAGATGAATCTGGTCAAGCTACTCCACAACAAGCTTTAGGTGCAATTTATAGATCTCAAAAATTTGTTATTGTAGGGAGATCCGATGCAAGTAGAACCTGTTGTTACGACAAGCCCAGAAGTCTATGAAGATTTTCTTAAAGATAAATTCTCTTTAAATATAGAAAAGTATGCTTTAAATATTAAATCAGAATCTGTTCAGACTTATGCAGATAGATTAAATCCTTACGGTTCTTACATAGAATCTCAGGCAGATATACAGCCAGTTTGGGTTGGATGCCCTTTAATTGTTCATAGACGCTGCATAAATCCAATGTTTGATATTTCTAACGAATTGTCTTACGGCGGAATGATGATAAATTCTACGGCTTCCAAAGAAAAAGATTTTTTGCTTCAAGAATCTTGTTGGATTGATATTAGCGGAAAAGAAACAGGAAATAAAAATCATTTTATTTTAGAACAATATGGTGCTGTAAAAAGCTTACTTGAACAAAAGGAAAAAACTTCCGAGACGACTATGTTTATTATCACACCCTTTGTAAGTGTAAAATCAGGCTTCAAAGATATAAAAGATATTCAAATTGGAACAGTACATACTTTTCAAGGAAAAGAAGCAGATGAAGTTTTCTTAGTTCTTGGTTGTGACAAAAATTCAAAAGGCGCGATTAATTGGGTAAATGCCAATATAATTAATGTTGCAGTTACCAGAGCAAAGTATAGATTATATGTGGTTGGAGATTGGAATTTATGGTCATCTAATAAAAATGTTGCGCTTATGCAAAACCATTTACCTAGAAAAAATATTACAGATTTTATTCCAGAGATAAAGAATGAGGAATCTAAAATGTCAGAGATAATAAAAAATGAACTAGTAAATATTTTAGAAAAAATTGAACAAATGGAAGATGAAGCCTATGAGAAAGGAAGAAAGTCTGCATTTGAGGAACTAGCTGAAAAGATGAAAAATGAGAAAATCTCTTCGGATATGATTGAAAAAATTACAGGAATAAAGATTGAGGAAGATTACACTTACGAAAAATTTATAAATACTTATTCAAAAGAAGATTATTCTATTACAGTTACGTTTTATAAAGAATAGGCGAATTTTAAAATTAATGGCAAAAAGTTTGGATGGAATACTGGCGATAAGCGTTTTTCTAAAGCTATACTTGATGCAAAATTGCCGCCGGAATTTATTGATGATTTGGAAAACTTATTATCTTCTTTATCTGTTGAGCAAATGTCAGAATATTGGGCTTAAATCTTGAATCTTAGAGGAGAATTACGAATGTTTTTATTGAATGGTTCCTCTGCAAAGAAAAGACGAAGCAAAATCTCTCGGTGCTAAATGGAATCCAGAACTAAAAAAATAGTATATCCAAAATTCCAATTAAAAGCAGTTATTTGACAAACTGTTGTGGCAACTGTAATTCTCTGCAATGAAATCATTTTTTATTTTCAGAAGTTGATGTAACAAGCAATGATAAAAACGTTTTTTTGAAACGATAATCTGTCTTTTCAAAATCGCTCTATGTGCAACAGGTTTACACATAGAGTTTATCATTTCAGTTTCTATTCTGATTTTATATTTTTTTTCACCCTGCTTAACACTTAGCTATGGAGTGCCAGTGATATTTCGTGCTCCAGTGCCGGAAAATTATCCCGTGCTAGTTTATAGGAACAGCCATTGCAAGTCCAAAAACAACAGTGGAAAAAATCATAACAACAACTGCTGGAATATTTTCCTCAACAAGTGAAATCACAATCATCAAAAAAGACAAGACCGATATGCTTATCCAAATTCAAAAACTGATGAATGTTTTTATCCACATAGTCATACACAACTCCTTTCTGAATCTTTACAGATTGCTTTTTATAAAAAAATAAAAAAATGGACACGGCAGAAAATAGGGATGGGATACATCCACCATGCCCAAAATGCTTGATGAAAGCAAAGATAGTATAAAAAAAAACCGCTGGCATAATTTAACAGTGCTTAAAAGATTGCTTGACTTCTGAGACTTGCAAAAGTATTATGCAGATAAAGGTAAGGGAAAGAAGAAACCAGGTATAAAAGCGCTGGGATGGCTCAGTTTGAGGCATTTGCAGTTTGTTTTGAAACAAACCTCTTTTTCTTACCTTATTTTATTTCAATAAGTTGATTCCGCATATTTTCTATTATTGAGTCTAACTACCTGTCGCTTCCGAGTTGTGCGTTCACAATCTTGCATGTAAGAGGGGGCAGTCATTTCTCTTCTTCCCCGTCAGCCTTTTTTCATAAGAGTGGGTTTAATCTCCTTCTTGAACTGTTTAAAAGTTGTGCCGTTTTCTATCTGTTTTTCGATGATAGATGTTTGCGATGTGGTTTATATGCAAAAAGACTGGAAAAACTCAAAAAGCGCAAAAATAGAATTAGAATATGTGAAGAAAAATAAAAAACAGATTTTCTATGAGGATGAAAGAATATAACCAATGGAAACGATTGTATTGTTAATTTATATAACAATTATTTTATCTATGATGATTCCCCATTAAGAAGCATAGTGGGATGGACAATTTAGAAAAAATAAAACTCAAGATAAGAAAACTTTTAGATCTATCAAAATCGTCGAATGAAAACGAAGCCTGTGTCGCATTTGAGAACAAGTTGATGTGTTTATGGTAAGTGAGATGTATAAATACTTATCTCGAACAGTTGAGCGAATGTCACAGAAAAATATATGGAAAAAGGCGAAAAAGAACTTACTCCAGAAATCAAAAAGCTTTTTGCCAATACACTTAAAATAAAAGTTCATACATCTGAAGGAGATTCGCAAGCTTGCCAGAGTATGCAATATCTAGTGGCTTCTTATGTTCATGCATTGGAAGAAGGGAAACCTGTTATTGAACTGCCAGAGTGGGAGGACAATTTAAATGGAATTACCATTATTGAGTAGGTATGAGCTTATGTGGATTTTAGTTTTTTTTGATTTACCTGTTGTTGAAAAATCTGATCAAAAGGCAGCGACTGCTTATAGGAATTTTTTATTAGATAACGGATTTTCCATGGTTCAATATTCAATTTATACAAAACTATTTTCTGGAAAGGATGCCTGTGAAAAATACTATAAAATGATACAAAAAAACTTGCCTGCGCAGGGAAAAGTGGATATTCTAACGATAACGGATCATCAATATGGAAATATTATCAGTTATCATTCAAGAGAAAAACAACAAAAAAAGCAGAACGAACAACTCCTTTTATTCTGATAATCGCACAAAAAAAATCCGCCTGATGAGTTGTATTTCCATACAAAAAAAGAAAATACATCAGACGGATTTTAACTGATTAATTTTTCTGGTCAACCTGCAACTGTTAAGTCGTTTTCATTGATAAAAATAGGATTTTAACTGATTAATTTTTCTGGTCAACCTGCAACTGACTTGCGTATGTTGCGTTACGCAATGTTATTTTAACTGATTAATTTTTCTGGTCAACCTGCAACAAAAGGATTGTTGACAATAGGCGTATAACAATTTTAACTGATTAATTTTTCTGGTCAACCTGCAACAGGTGAGAACCTTGAATACAGGACAATTCAATTTTAACTGATTAATTTTTCTGGTCAACCTGCAACTTGAGAATGACATTAACGAAAAACGTATCGATTTTAACTGATTAATTTTTCTGGTCAACCTGCAACAAAGTCGTTTGCGACAACGCTTATTTATTTATTTTAACTGATTAATTTTTCTGGTCAACCTGCAACATAACGTGTAAAGGCGATTAAAAGGTAGAATTTTAACTGATTAATTTTTCTGGTCAACCTGCAACGAACAGGAAGTCGGACTGTTTTCTGGGTGTATTTTAACTGATTAATTTTTCTGGTCAACCTGCAACTTCAAAAGTTGGTTGCCTGCGATTGTTTCGATTTTAACTGATTAATTTTTCTGGTCAACCTGCAACAACTGTTAATACAACAGTAATCGCAAGTGGATTCTAACTGATTAATTTTTCTGGTCAACTTAAAATATTTTATCCTCACATCGATAAACCAAACGGCAGCAAACCAGACATTAAATAATGCTGAAGAATTGGGAGTTGAAAAGTTTGAAGTTTCCGCTCATATCGGCTCAAGACCAGAATACGAAGAATGGCAAGGGAAGATTTTCACAAAGAAAGGATTGTACAGCATTTGCGGACTGGGGAGTACGACAGGATTGTGCGGAATAAACTGCCGCCATTCATTTTATCCCTACTTTGAGGGAACAAAAGAGCATTACACACAGGAGACGACTTAGACGAAATGGCAAGCAAGACAGTAACCTGCAACGGCGAGGAACTATCATACTATGACGATGAGCAAAAACTTAGAGGCATAGAACGAAACATAAGGCGATATAAACGGCAAGCATTAACGCAGGAAGCGGCAGGAGTAGACAACACAAGAGCAAGGCAAAAGATAGGTGAATGGCAGGCAGCCGCACGAGATTTTACAAAGCAAACAGGAATAACACGAGACAGTGCAAGGGAATATGTAGGAACAAGCGGAAAACAGCTTAGAGGAATTATACAAAAACCAGTGGCACAACCGAAACCGACGGCAACAACTAAAGCAATGTCGGCATTGATGGACAACCCGAAGAGTGCGACGCGAGCAACGCTGGAAAGATTAGGCGTAGAAGTAAGGGAGATAAAAGCATTTGAAACACCGCTAACACAAGAAGCCATTATAAAACGCATCGCAGGTGGAGACAAAACAAAAGGTAGTTGCTCTTCGTTGGGCTTTTCATACGCGGCAAATAAGGCGGGGTTTGATGTTTTAGATTTTAGAGGGGGCAACAGTTGCAAAATATTCTCACAAAAAAGCACCATTGAAGAAATCTCAAAACTAAACGGCGTAAAAAGCAAAGTTTTAAACGAGTTTAACGACTTCACCGCCGCCCATAAACTTTATATGGAAATAGAAGCAGGAAAGGAGTATTATTTTGTAGTGGGCAGACACGCCGCAATAATTCAAAGAAAATACGGCGACTTGTACTGGCTCGAAATGCAATCAGTAAACGCCGATTATAATACATGGCATATTTTGGATGATGATGTTTTTAAGCATCGCTTAAAATGTCAAAAAAGCCATACAGTATATAAAAAAGGTATCAAGTATCATCTTTCTTGATTGATATTGAATCATTAGGCAAAAATAAAGAGTTTATCAGATTGATGAAGTACATAAACACAAGCGACAGTACACAACAAAAAGGAAACGGAGATTATGCAAAATGACAGATAACGAAGATGAGGGAATCTACGAATATGAAAACGGCTTTGATTTTTACAAAGATAATGTATATGAAAAAATATGGAGCGTAGAAACGCCAGAAACAAGAGATAGTATAGGCGAATTTCTTTTCTCGTTTGACAAAAAGAACATATTTAATTTTTGGACAGACTATCCCGAAAAACTGACCGTCGAGCAAATAAGTATTTTCAAAAATGAATATCCCTAATTAGCACGATTAAAAACAACACGCAACAACTAAAAACCCCCTTCGACGCCCCTAAAAATATCCCTTCCTAAAAAAAACAAGGAAAATTTCCCTCTATTTTCCCCTAACTTCCCTAATCTTTTATTTTTCTCAAATGACTATATAGGTAGAGGAAAAAAGCAATGTCAATTACAGCAATAATAACGGTAGGAATATCCATAGCAACATTCCTGCTGGGCATAATCTACAATATTTCAGAACATTAAATGACAGCGATAGAATTTTTACAATCCGAATTCTCTCCTTTTGACGATGTGGAATTAGTTTGCACTGATTGGTTAGGTTATAAATTGAACTGTCATAAATTCTGTGTAAATGGCAGAGTTTAATTAAATTCAGGGGCTTTGGCACATTGCAAGTGCAACAGTAAAAATAAATAAAAAAACTATATAGAAAGTTTTAAGACTAAAACCATCAAATGGGTCTTCTGTAAGTCGACTTATCAAATAATGCCAGAGAAGAAAAATTTACCCCAAACGCTTCTTATAAAAAATATCTGCAAAAACAGGAAAAAAGCGTAAGCAAAAATCGGATTCATGAAGGAACAACTCCGGGGAAATGTTGCATTGTTACTTTTTCTGACAAAAAGAGCCATTTCCTGATGGCAAAAGTATTGATAAAGTTTCATCTCAGAAAGTTCATGATGCTATAAAAGAAGCATTTAATGAAAAGGGAATCCATCCAAAAAGAAGAGTTTTTGACAACGGCTCTGAATTTTCAAAATTTATAGAACTGGAGACAACGCTCCAAACTTCTATTTATTTTGCAGACATTCACAGCCCATGGCAGCGAGGCTCAAACGAAAATATAAATGGTTGTTTACAGTCCTTTCTGCCCGGAGTATAGACTTTAGAAATTTGGAAGACGGCTATTTAGAAACAGAAGTTTTTCTTTTAAACAACCGTACTAGAAAATGTTTAGTTTTGAAGTCATCTCATGCAGCCTTTTATTGCACTTGGCTTTGAAAGTTACCATACCCACCTTTTGCGTGACGTTCGTTTCAGGGATCCGGCTTTCGCCTACGACCACGCCGTTGGCGTGTTTTCGCTTCGCTCACCCTTCCATTCGCTACCACGTTAATTCTGCTTCAAAAGAAGTTCCATCTTCAGTCTTTCCAACTAAAATTATAACTTTCGCATCTTCATCAATTTTTCCAAAAATGCTTATCTTTTGATTGAACATCGCTTCCTTTGCAAAATTTATCCTCACATCTTTAAATTCCTTATCCTGAAATTCAAAAGGAAGTGCATCCATCGCAAAAGCCGCATATCTGGAATTATTTGTATGGCCGTTAGCATCCAAATCTGTAAACTTTATCGTTCTCTCATCTAAAAGTTTTAAATCTTCTGGAAGGTTTATCTTTCCGTACGGCAAGCAGTCGTGCTCAGTTTGGTAAGTTGTGGGCTTCCTAAGTTCCATTGCGTCAAATTTTTTAATCGGCATTATCTTTCTCGCCTTTAGGTCAACCAGGAGCCAACTTGTAATTCCGCTCACAAGTTTTTTCCCATCTTCGCTGTTTATTTCAAACGCACGCACAAATTGCAAAGGCTCGCTCTTTTCTTCCCAAGTGTGAATCACAATGTGCTGGTTTTCCTTAGGATATGAGTGAAATCTAAAACTGTCGCGAGAAACCAGAATTGCAATCCCATTGGCTGCCAAAGTCTCGCGGCTCATATTTCGCCTGTTAAAATCTTCAACGGCAACATCAGTCGTAAGCTTTAAAAGTTCATTCAAACTTATGTTTTGATTTGGATTGCACTGGCTAAAATAAACCATAGTTTGACTGTGATAAAAAAGGTTTTCGTCATGAAATTGGCGATAATTTATTTCTTTTGGAATTAAGTCATTCATAATTCTGCCCGTAGATAAATATTTTTAATACGAAAAATTATATTACTTTGAAATAGATTATAAAAGTGTTATATAAGATTGGATATTCAATAACGGCCAGTTCCCCAAAGCCAGCCATCGTCGCGATTTTCAAAAAACCAAAATTCTCTGTCATAAGTCATTATAGAAAAATTATAGGCAGAAATTTCGGAGCCTATAGGAATTGGAACCAATTTTTTAAAACGTCCAGCTTTTAAGATTTTATCAAGGTCGTCGACATTATAGAGTTTTTTAGAAAGTTTGCGGGCAGTTTTTAAATCGTTAAAGCAATAAAAAGTTGCCTTTAAAGTCGTAGAACCGTAAGGAAGTTCAACCTCGACAATTTTGTAATCCTTTGAAAAACTGTATGTGCAAAGAAAAATAAAAATCGCTAATAAAAAAGATTTTTTCATCAATATAAAAATCGAAAAAAAAAGCTCGGAACATTAGTCCGAGCCTTTCATAAAAATAGTAAAACTTAAAGCGATTTTCTTACATGTTCGTTGTGTGCTTTATCTCTAAAATACTGAGGGATACACCAAATTCCGACTGCAATAAGAGCAAGTCCCAAAATCAAAAGAAGAACAGGAATTGCCATGTAAGGTTCAAGATTTCCAGAATTTGTTAACATCAATGTTTTTGCAAATGCCCAAATATGAGTAAGCCCAAAAATGAATGCTACAACAGCTTTAGCCATAAAGTTCTTTACCAAAAAAGTAAAGATTGCAAAAGCGATAAACATAACTTGTGGCAAAATATAAGCTCCAACTCTGTAGCCATAAAGCGCCCCAGCAGGATTCCACACATAAGTAAATATAGAAATTTGTCTTTCGCCGTATAGAGGATATTTTTCCTTTATGGGAACATCCCAATCCTTAAATTCGCCATATTTAATTTCAGAAGGCCAAGAAGACCTGTCCTTTCCAGTAACACCTATAGGGAGTTCTGCCCATGTTTTACCAGCATCTTCAACTTCTGATTCTATTTTTGTAGAATTTGTGAAAGGAACAAGTTGTACAACAAGAACTAAAAGCAACAAAGCAAAAGAAACTGTGTTGTATTTGTTGAAAAATTTCATAACGAATATCCTCCAAAAGATATCTTCAAATCAATGACTGCATTTTATCTGAGTGTGTCATTTTTTTCAACACAGAAAAATGTAAAATACTGCACTCAAATTTAAAAATATCGCACGTTAAAAATGCGTACGATATTTTTATAGCAGTAATTTTTAGTCTTATGATTATTTTTGAGAAAATTGCCCTACAAGCTCTGGAAAATCATAATTCTTTTCCACAAAATACCTAAGGTCAAAATCTTCGTGCGTAACCACTACCAAAATCGTAGCATGTTCTGCAAGATAATCGGAAATTACTTTCATGACCAAAAGTCTGGTGTCAAAATCGATGTGGGCAAAAGGCTCGTCCAACAGAAGTATATCTGGTTTTGCAGTAAGCGCCCTTGCAATATCAACCCTCTTCATTTCGCCAGAAGAAAGCGACTGCGGATAAATTTCCAAATGAGAAGCAGAAAGCCCAACCTTTTCAAGATTTTTTGTAAAATCTTCGAGGCTTCCTTCAATTCCTGCATTTAAAAGTTGTGCAAAAGATTCTTTTATTTTTAAATCTGGAAAGAATGAAAACCTTGAATCCTGCTGAACGACAGCCATTCGCCTTCGGAACGGCATAAATTCTTTAGGGTCTTTTCCCCTTTCGGTGGGCTTTAACGCAACCAAATCGTTGCCTTCCATGAGAATTTTTCCGCCAGTTTCATCCAAAAGCCTAAGAATCGCTTTTATTGTAGAAGATTTGCCACAACCAGAAGGACCTGTTATTCCGTAAACAGTTGAGCGCTCAAAAGTTAAATTTAAGCCTTTAAATGCGGTGAACTTTCGCTCTCCAAAAATTCCGCGCTTGTTATACGACTGCGAAACATCCTGAAGTTCAATCGCTGAACCAGAAGCCCCTTTTTTTGCTTCAGGCTTTTGATAGCCTTCCATTTCTGGAAGAACTGCGAGTTTTTCAAGAATTCCATCTTTTAAAATAAAATGCTGCGTTAAAGTGAGGCGTTTTATAAAATCCAAATCGTGACTTACCATCAAAAAAGTTTTTGATTTATCGCTTAGAATTTCCTTGTTCAAAAACTCAACGAAATTTTTGCGAAGATTTCTGTCCAAATTTACAGTTGGTTCATCCAAAAGAATCAGATTTCCCTGCCTTGAAAGCAAAATCATCAATGTAATTCTCTGCATCTCGCCACCAGAAACTTCATCGGGATAAAGGCGGGCAAAAGCTTCAAAATCCAAATTGAAGTATTCTTTTAAACGCTTAACGATTACTTCTCTGCATCCTGGCGAAAGAAGATTTTGATTTTGGTCTAAAGTCAAGGCTGGATTCATAACCTGTGCAGTTTCCGCAGGAATAAACATAAGCCCGGACTGCTCAATTTGTGTCCAACGCAAAAAATCCTGCTTTTTACCAGAAATATAACCGTCAAATCCGTTAACTTTTAAATTTCCTTCAAAATTAAAAACCGTCATAGGTAAAATTCCTGCAACAGACTTTAATAGAACAGATTTTCCCGTTCCTGTTGGTCCCATTATTACAGTGGAAGTTCCTTCTTCGATTTTTAAACTGCAATTTTTTAGAGTAAGCCTATCGCCAAGGTGGATTGAAAAATTGTCTAGTTCGATTGGTGTCATGCTTCTTCCCCCTTATCGTTTAAGATGATTAGGAATGCAACGCTTATTGCAATCAACAAAATTGAAGGTAACCAGAACAAAATAGGACTTCCTCCGTCAAAAGACCAGAGTATTGTCTTTCTAAATGCCGCTATCAACGCACCCGGACTTAAGTGATTTGGAGTTCCATAAGTTCCAAGTCCAACTTGAATTACAAAACCAAACGAGGTATCCAAAACCAAAGTTTTTAAAAGAATTCCTGCTGCGACGCGCTTTAAAGTATCTTTTATCAGCGAAGTTCTCATTAAAACTGCAAGAATTCTATTTTTTGTAAAACCATAAGAGCGAAAAGAAACGCTGTACTTACGATTGTAAAGGTCAGAAAGCGGAATTGAAATGCTTCTTACCGCTTCTGGCAATGTCGTAGCTGTTGCCGCAAGCACAAAAACAACGAGCGAAAGCAAATTCGATTTTGTTCCAGAAGAAGTTGCTAACGCACCAGAAACAGGAGCATAGCAAAACAGCGCTATCAAAATTGAAGGAATAGATTCAATCGCATTTAAAATATTAGAAAAAAATCTTCCCACGCCCATCGACAAAACGCTTAAATAGCCTAAAACAATGCTTATTAACATTGCAAAAAGCATTGTCGTTATCAAAGTTATTCCCAATTCCCTAAACGAAAGAAAAAGGGATTTTAAATAGCCAAAATTTGTCAAAGTTTCTGACGCAATGCCTTCAAAAAAAGTTTCTGGAATCCAGGCCAAAAACAAGGGTAAAATCAATATTGCGACAAAAACTATTTTTAATATGTTAGATTGCTTTTTCATACCACCTCGGATATATAAGAAAGAGGATTGCCTTTACTAAAAAAGATACCACGGCATTTACGCACAAAAGTATAAACACAGAACTTACCAGCAAATCTGTATTTGTAGAGATGAGGGCATCAATCAAATTGCTGCCAAGCCCTGGAAAACTAAAGGCAATTTCTGCAATGGTAACAGAGCCGATTATTGCAGGAACTTTTCCAGCAAGGTAAGGAATAAAACGAGGCAAACTCGAAGAAAAAAGATAGCCTGAATAAGTTCCTGGTATTGGGAAAAATCTTCCTAAATTGTGTCCAAGAGTCGAAAAGACTATTGCGTGAGTCTGTTCAACTTGGATCATCATATCTGTCTTTAAAAAATTTGCTGCATCCCAAGAAAGTCCGCCACAGATTACGGTCATCAAAGCAATGAACAAAAAATTTACGCTGCCTATCATCGAATATGCAAACCAAAATCCAACAAAAAGTGGAACCGCTGCAAGCATAGACGCCAAAAGACTCAAAACGTATTCCAATCTTTTGCCGCTTTTTTCTCCGTGATGAAGAGCCATATAGCGGCTTGTAACCGCAAAAGAAGAAGATGTTAGTGCGATGATTATTACAAAAACCAAGGAAATCAAGGCGAGTGGCAAAGTTACCGCAGCACCTGAAGCGATAATCTGAGCAGAAGTAAAACCAGGGTGCATTATAGAATAATCTTCTGAGCCGGAAATCAACATCAAAAATGATTTTCCAGCATTTAAAAATTCGTGACCAGAAGCACCTATAGCCAAAAGATAAAGTGCTGAAAGAGCAACTGTTCCTACCAAAGCAAATATTGCACCATGCAGAATCAGTTCCCTAAATAAAAAGCGCAAAAAACGCATTGTTACTCCAATATGCGATATTTAAAATTAAAAGCGAAAAATAAAAAGCTTGAATTTTAAACTCGACAGGATGCCACAAGTAAACAAACTTGCGACATCCTCGAAAATTTTAAATTTAGTTCTTAAATGTCCAATCTTCTGCAGAAAGGAAAGGATTGTCTGTTGCTATAAGAATGTTGTTCAAACCACGAGAATAAACATCCTTTTGCAAAGAGCAAAGATAGAGTGCTGGTGAAAGTTCTGAAATTCTCTTGTTAATTTTTAAAGTAAGGTCAACCCATTTTACAGTTTCGTTTGCCTTTTCCCATTCATCAAAAAGAGCGTTCAACTTGCTGTCAGAAATTCCTGTAACATTTTCTGAACTCTTAGAGCGATACAAACTTCCCATGCTTGAATAAAGATTGTCAAAACCTTCTCTGTACATGAGAGCGAGTTCGTAAGATTTTTCTTTGTTTACCATACGGTTAAATACTTGATCACCTGTGCGACGAGCTTCTACTTTAAGCCCGATTTCTTCAAGCTGTTTTGCAACGCCTTCTGCCATCTGTTTTCCAAATTCTCCCATTGAATCTGGATAGATAAGGATTGCATTCTGTCCGCTTATGCCACTATCAGAAGCAACTTTTTTTGCTTTTTTAATATCGTATGGCAAAAGATTTGGAACCTCTTCTGAAACATATTCAGGAACGCTCACTGCAAAAAGATTTGAAGGGAAAGGTCCGCCGTTTAGGACAACACCATCCTTCTGATCTGTAATTCCTGGTATCAAATTCTTCCTGTCTAGCGCCATTGCCATTGCCTGACGACTTTCTGCATTAGGGAAGTATTTTGAATTTATTACAACATCGTAAAATGCGTAAGGCATATAAGAGTTGATATCTACATTATCGATTTTAGCAACAGACGCTCTGTCCATTGGGTTTGTTTCCAAAATCATATTTATAGAACCTTTGCGCAATTCATTCATACGAACGATTGGATCTATAGTTCTTTTGATTACCAAAGAATCCGCTTGAGGAACTTTTTTTACAGCGCCGTAAAGACCGTTTGCTTCAAACGTAAGCCACTTTCCAATTTCCCAACTTACAAGTTTAAAAGGACCTGTTCCGATTGGAGCAGTTGCAAATGCTCGCTCATTTTCGCCTTCACGAAGATTCACGTTCATCTCTTTTCCATTAAAGTGATGAGGAATGATTTTAAAAGTGAGTACTGGATATGCACGGAACTCTGGAATTGGATTTTTAAAGAGAATTTTTACAGTCTTTTCATCTTGTTCAGAAACATCTTCGATAAACGAAAGTATGTAATCTCTCTTTGGAGAGTTGTTTTCTGGCAAAGTGTATGCCTTAAAAGAATAAACTACATCGTCTGCTGTTAATTGTGTTCCATCGTGCCAGGTAACATCGCGAAGGGTTACGGTATATGTTTTTTTGTCCGCAGGATTTTGCTCAATGCTTTCTGCAAGTGCGAGTTCTGTATACAAAACCCCATTGCCCTTGGTTGCATCCTGAGTAACTTCAAAATTTGTAAGACCGTCAAAAATCAGCTCTGCCGCATTTAGACCAGAAGTATTCTGTTCAAGAACCGGATTAAGAGAATCTGGTAAAGTTGATACTGCAACAGTCATTCCTTTTGGCTGAGCCTTCCAAATTGCAATTCCAACAACAGCCGCAACAACTGCAACTGCAACTATAATTATGGCTATTAAACTTTTTTTAGACATCTTCATGATTAACGCATCCTTACTACAAATGAACTATATACGACAACTTCTCCAGAA
This sequence comes from Treponema pectinovorum, assembly GCF_900497595.1. Taxonomy (NCBI): domain Bacteria; kingdom Pseudomonadati; phylum Spirochaetota; class Spirochaetia; order Treponematales; family Treponemataceae; genus Treponema; species Treponema pectinovorum. The sequence continues at coordinate 42,487 of NZ_UFQO01000007.1, read as the reverse complement.
TAGCTGTCTGTTTTTCCTTTTTGAATTTCAAAGAAATATTTGTCGGTTGTGAGCTGGCTTCCAGCATTCAATACTGGCCATGAGTTACCAACTTTGTATGCACGGTTTACCAAATCTTTCATATTGTTTTTTTCAATCAATTTTCCGCTCTTTGTGTTCTCATTAAAAACGCGAACAGTTCTGTTATCTTTTAAAGTTATTACAAGGTCATTCAGCTGTCCTTTAGGAATAGAAACCATTCCCCACCAATATTCCGAATCTTTCTGTTTTGAAGCAGAGAATTTTGCAGGGCGAGATTTTTTGCTTTCTGCAGTTGAACCAGGTGCAGGATTGAAAAGACCAACCATCAAAGGAAGTACAGTTTTTCCGCGGCTTTCAACTTCTTTTTTATAAGCGATTTCTTTATTTATCTGTGCAATTTTTGCCTGCAAATCATTTTTCTGAGCATTTATATCGTCGATTATATCCTTACCGATTTCTTTTGGATATTTAGAAGAAAAAGTCAAAAGTTCATCGTACTTTGTGTTGATATTTGCTTCTACCGATTTATAGTGAGCAAGAATTTCTTCAAGAGTGAAAGAGCCATTTTTTCCGCTGCCTTCGCCTTCTGGCTGACGTGCAAATTCTTCGCCAATTGCATCCTTATATTCATAAGCTTTTTCGCGGATTACGCTTTCGCGCCTTACAATCAAATCCTGGCGTGCGTTTCTAAAACTTCTTATGTTGTTTGAAACTCCTGCGGTAGAAGAAGTACCCGATTTTGCAGCAACCGATGTAAGTTCGCCTTCTTCTTGTTTAAAACTTTCTATAGTTGAATCTAAAGAAGCAATTTTAGCATCAAAATCACTCATCTCCATTGCTTTTGCCGCTTGCGCATTTAAAGAATCTTTTTTTGCAACAATAGAGTTTACAACATCCAATTCTTTTTTTACCGCTGCAAGAGAATCGTTTTCGCCATAAACCTTAACCGCAGAATTGTACATATTTCTTGCCTGAGCAATTTTTTCCGCTGCAAGAAGTTTGTCTACCCTTGCAGAAGTTAAAACTGCGCCTTTTTCGCACACATCGGCAGGAATTGTCAACTGTGGATCCAAAGCTGAAAATTTATCGAGAGCCGTTGTTGCCAACGAAAGAAGTTTTGATTCGTTGGTTGATTTTACAGAATCTGAAGAGTTCAAGGCCTCAACTCCAGCCTGATACAAAGTTACATAATTCAAATATTTTTTCTGCAATTTAGCATCTACAATATCTTTCCAATATGCACTTGCAGCTGCTGGTTCACGAGAATTCCATGCAGTTACACCGCGTTCAATCGCCTGTTCATCGGCAGACATGCCGGTCGAAGCACAGGAAACCACAAAAGCGACAAGCATAGAAGCAAATATGATTCCTAAGTTTCTAATTTTTTTCATCAATAATCCTCCATAAAACAAAAAGTAAAATTTTAATATCAATTTTACAGCAAATTTGTCTTTGTGTTTTTATAAGTTATTTTATTTCTTTTATGATTCTAAAGCCAACATCTGGATATGCAGAAGTTGAGTCGAGTTCTTTGTAGTTCGAGATTCTAAGTTCTGTAGGACCGTCCAACCAAGAACCGCCTTTTACAGTGCGCATAGGAGAATCTTCTGCAGAACGATTTGTTAAAGTCCATTCCCAAACATTTCCTGCCATATCCTTTAAGCCCCAAGCGTTATCGCCATTTGCAAACGAGCCGACAACCGACGGAAGATTGAATTTTCCATTGCCTTTGTAGTTTGCATTTTTTTCTTTATCCGGAGATTCGTCACCCCAAGGGTAAATTATCTCTCCACCTGCACGAGCAGCTTTTTCCCATTCTTCTTCTGTTGGCAATCTGTAAGTTTCGCCTGTTTGCAAAGAAAGCCAAGCCACGTAGTTTTGAGCGTCTTCAAATGAAACGCCAATTACAGGCTGATTTTCCAAATTGTAGTCTGCATTATCAAAATATTCTGGAAATTTCTGCGAATTTGTTGAATGAACAAACGCCGCATACTGTGCATTTGTAACTGGAGTTTGCAAAATTTCATATTCAGAAGTTACAGCAAGATGAGAAGCTTCTTTTTTTCCCGCTCTTGTATCTTGGCTAACCGCACCAGCAGAAAATTCTCCTGCTTCAACTTTTACCATTGGATAAGCAGATGCAAAATCGTCATAGTGCGCAAATTTTGCTTCCACAGAAGATTCTGCATCAAATTTCTTCATCGCTTTGGAATCTGGAACTGCAAGAGCAAAGGCTGTAGAAACCGTTAAAGTAACACATTTGTTGTGAAAATCTTCTGAAACAGGAAAATCAATCATTGCGTTGCCCAAAGTGTCTGTTTTTACAGTTGCAACAACTTCTGGAATTTCCTTCGGATTTTCCGCAGTCAAAACGTTAAATACTTCCCAAACAATTTTTAAGTTCAATCCATTTATAGCATTTCCTGCTGAATCGCTCGCGTTTACAGTAAACTTTGTAGAGTTATCTACAAAGCCATCTTTTACACTAACTTTTAAAACCAAATTCTTTAAAATATCTGCAAAGACTGATTCAACTTTTCTTGAAAAAAGTTCTGTCCCATCCTGTTGCAAGGTTAATAATTCTGTTTCGCCATTTGCAGACAAAACATTTAAAATCTGAGAAGCAAGACTTATTTTTTCACTGATTTTCTTTTTTGAAGCGATACTTTCATAAGTCGGCAAAAGAGTATTTCTTAAATTTTGCGTGAATTTCTTTTCTTCTTTTTCCCAATCTGCAAGTTTTATGCGCAAAGTTACATTTGTGCCCTGCTTGTTCTGTGTAAAAGGTTTAATACCTGCAAGTCTTGATTTTGCACTTTCTTCGCTAATTTTTACTCTGGAAGCCTTTGGATTTGTTGAACGCAAGGTGTATGTTAAGGCGTTTTCTATTAAATCTAACTTTGCTAAAGCAAGGCTTTCTTCGAGCGAAGAACCTTTGCCATATCCGTAATAAAAACCTGCTTCTTCTTTTACAGCGTCTGGATCTTTTTTTGCAAAGGCAAAACTTCCCAAAATGCAGATAAAAAGAGAAAGCGAAATCAATTTGATTTGCTTCATGCTAATTTTTGATGTCATATATTTTCCTCCCAATAAAACCGAATTCGGCTTCGATGATAAAAATTTTTTTTGGATTTTTAAACGAAGCTCAAACGATAGTCGGTTATAAAAAGAACTCAAAGCAATTAAAGTTAAAAATTTTCTATCTGTCAATTTTAAACAAATAGTCAAAGTCGAAATAATGTGTTTTTTAAAAATTTTTAAATTCGGATTAGAGAAAATGGATTAAAAACATTGTATAATCCTAAAAATATGCGACAGTTTAAAGTTATTTCTCCATACGAGCCTTCAGGCGACCAGGGACAAGCGATAGAAAAATTGAGTCAGGGATTTTTGCGAGGCGACCGCTATCAAACTCTAAAAGGCGTAACTGGTTCTGGAAAAACTTTTACGATGGCAAAGATAATCGAAAAAGTGCAACGCCCAACTTTGATAATCTCTCATAACAAAACCCTTTCTGCTCAACTCTACAGAGAATTCAAATCATTTTTTCCAAACAACGCCGTAGAATATTTTGTTTCGTATTATGACTACTATCAGCCGGAAGCCTATGTTCCTGCCCGCGACCTTTATATAGAAAAAGATGCATCTGTAAACAAAGAAATCGACAACCTGCGTTTAAAAGCAACCTACTCTCTCATGGAAAGAAGGGATGTTATAGTTGTGGCAACGGTCAGCTGCATTTACGGTTTGGGAATGCCAGATTTATACAAAGAGATGCGCGTTCACATAGAAAAAGGTGAAATTTTTGATACGCGAAAATTCGGCATAAAGATGGCAAGCATTCAGTATCAAAGGAACGATATGGTTTTGGAACGCGGAAATTTTAGAGTGCGTGGCGACACGATAGAAGTTTATCCTCCATACATGGAAACCGACACAGCATACAGAATCGAACTAGACTTTGATGAAATCGCTTCAATTAAAAGATTTAACGTGATAACTCGCGAAATTGAAGAAGAACTCGATGAAATGCAATTTTATCCTTCCAAACACTTTGTCGTTCCTCAAGAAGCGCTTTTATCCGCCAGTGAAAAAATCCTCGCAGAGATGAAAGAACAGGTGGAAAAATTTGAAACTGCTGGCAAACTATTAGAAGCCGAGCGAATAAAAACCAGAACAACTTACGATGTAGAGATGATGAAAGAGATGGGCTATTGCTCTGGAATTGAAAATTATTCAGGGCCTATTTCTGGAAGAAAAAAAGGAGCCCCGCCAGCAACGCTCTTGCATTACTTTCCAGACGATTTTTTGTGCATGATTGACGAAGCCCATGTTACAGTTCCGCAAGTTGGTGCCATGTACGAGTGCGACCGGAGCAGAAAGCAGAATTTGATAGATTTTGGATTTCGCCTGCCTTCCGCCCTGGATAATCGTCCCCTAAAATTTGGCGAATTTGAAAAAAAACTGAATCAGGTAATCTATGTTACAGCAACTCCACGGGAGCAGGAAATAAAACAGTCAACTCAAGTTGTAGAACAGATAATCCGACCTACAGGACTTTTAGACCCAATAATCGACGTTCGCCCAAGCGAAGGTCAAATGGAAGACATCTATAAAGAAGTAAAAGAGCGAATAAAAAAGAAAGAGCGCAGTTTGATTTTAACGCTTACAAAAAAAATGGCAGAAGATTTAACCGACTATCTTTTAGGTCTAAATTTAAAAGTAAAATATATTCATTCAGAAATAGACACCTTTGAACGAGTGGAAATACTAAAGAGCCTGCGCACTGGAGAAATTGATGTGTTGATTGGAATCAACCTTTTACGCGAAGGCATAGATTTGCCAGAAGTAAGTTTTATAGCAATTCTCGATGCAGATAAAATCGGCTTTTTGCGCAGCACAACTTCTCTAATTCAAATTGTAGGAAGGGCTGCAAGAAATCAAAACGGCACGGTTGTCATGTATGCAGATACAATAACTCCATCTATAAAGGAAACCGTTGACGAAACTAAACGGCGTCGGGAAATTCAGGAAAAGTACAATAAAGAACACGGCATAACTCCTCACACTGTAAGCAAAGCGGTTCAAGATATATTGATAAGGCAGCAAAAAGATGCAAAAGAAACAGAAGAAATTGAACTTGATGTGCTTAAAAAGAGTGCAAATCTGTTCAACCCAAAACAGCGCAAAAAATTGATAGAAGCGCTAAAAAAAGAAATGTCGGATTGTGCAGACAGGCTCGAATACGAAAATGCAGCAGCAATCCGCGACCAGATAATAGAAATAGAAAGAAATTACGGAAAATAATTAAGGTAAAAATGATGAAAAAAATTTTAATCGCTATAGTTACAACATATCTGATTGCAAACACAATATTTGCACAGGAAATTCTAGATTCCACAGAAGAAAGATATTATGATTTTCTTTCTTTGACGGGAAACTCAAAAAGAAATTTCTTAACTTATAGAACGCTAAGCGACAGCGTATGGACTGTAGAAGATGACCTTTCCTCTCCAAAAGATATATGGGCTGGCAATAATTTAGGTTCAACAAAGATTTTGATAGAAGACAAAAGTCAAAATTCAAACTTTTTTACGAGCGGAATTCAAAAAGAACTTCGCTATAAACTTTTCGCACCACAGTGGTATTCAAGCTACAATACAGCTTCTCCTTACGGCGTTAACGATGGTGCTCTATGGCAAGGCAAAGGATACAACACGGCAATAACCGGCGGTGCAAGAATTGAAGGCTATGGTTTTGAACTAACAATACGTCCACAATTTAGTTACAGCCAAAACATAGAATACGAATATATGACTTCCACCAGCATGAAAAATGGAATCTATGCAGACAAGGCTGGCAAATACGGTTATTGGTGGACAGTTGTCGATTTTGTCCAGCGATATGGCGAAGACTCTTTTACAAAATTTGACTGGGGCGATAGCGAAATACGCTGGTCTTGGAAGGCGTTTACGGTTGGTTTTGGAACTCAAGCCGTGTGGCTCGGCCCTGCATTCTACTCTCCACTGTTGTCTTCCAACAACGCACCAACTTATCCTAAATTTGATTTTGGCTTAAAACGAGTTGGAATAACGCTCCCTTATTTTAATATCTACCTTGGCGATATAGAAACGCGCATTTGGATTGGAAAACTTAAAGAATCTGACTATTTTGACAGCGAAAGCCAAAATGATCGCAATCAATATTCAGGATTCAACTTTGCCTACGCACCTTCATTTATTCATGGTCTTACACTTGGCGTTACTAAGATAACTGTTAGCAAATGGGGCGACGATTTCTGGCTATACGCTTATCCCGGTTACAATGGAAACACTCTTTCTGGAAATTCCGCTGGACGAGTGGGAGAAGATCAAAAAGCTTCGCTTTATGCAGATTGGCTTTTTACAAAAATCGGTTTTGAAGTATACGGAGAACTTTCGTTTGATGATTTTCTCGCAGAAGGATTTACTTTTTACGCATACGAAAGATATCCAATACACGCTATAGCATGGAACTGGGGATTAAAAAAAAGTTTTGAAGTTTCCAAAAAACACAATTTGCGCGGACTTTTACAGTTTGAATGGAACTGGTCAGAAGCCTCGCAAGACTATCAAATGTGGGCAGGAAGCAATTATAACTTTGGAACTCATGGACAAATCACTCAAGGATACACAAACGGTGGGCAATGGATTGGAAGCGGTTACGGCTATGGTGGAAACAGTCAGACGCTCGCCTTTACTCTCTATAGAAAAAGTGGATTTGATAAAATTTTTATTCAGCGCAACAATCCAGACAACAATTACATATATTCAAAATGTGTAAGCGCAGACGAAAATACAACAAAAAAACTTGCAGACCTTTACTTTACAGGATTCAAAGCGAATTTTAACTTAGGTTTTGAATCGTTATTTTTTGTAACAAAAGATTTTTCTATAAGAGCAGGTTTTATCTACAACAAGATAATAAATCCTATGTACAACCCTGGTACCACATACGGAACTTACCGCCGTGAATACAACTGGATTGATAATTTTCAAATAAACTGGTCTTTAAAATATCAGTTTTTATAATCGCTAAATTTTCATAGTCATTAAAAATATAAAAGCAGGAGTGCAAAATATTAATAGGCATAAAAAAACCGGTTCTCAAATGAACCGGCTCTTGCAACATCTTGTAAGGTTCTTATTCAGCAGAAGCAGATGGAGCACCAGCATTTGCAGGAACTACATTAATCTTCTTTGTTACAAAACCACTACGCATACAGCGTGTACACACGTTCAAAGTGCGAGTTGTTCCACCAATTTCTGTCTTTACTTTTAAGAGATTAGGCCTCCAAGTGCGGCGTGTGTGGTTGTATGATTTAGAAACTTTGTTACCTGTCATTGAACCTTTTAAGCAAACATCACAAATTCTTGACATAATATATACCTACCTAGAATTGATTAAAACGTGAGTTTTTGTAATATATAGAAATGAATATTTTGTGTCAAGGTAGTTCTTTTTATTTTGTAAAATAAAATGCATTCAACAAGAAAGAACCAAGCCGTCATAAGAAGGTTTTACGGAACCGCCATTTTGTACAATCGATTGAAGTTTTTCATATTTACTCAAATGCTCATCGATATATTTGCAAATTTCAATATGCAAAAAATCATGAGTAAGATGCGTAAACCACGTATTTTTTGCACCGATTATGTTTGCATAAAAAAGAGCCTGCTCAAAATTGTTGTGCGAAGAATGTGGTTTTGCTCGTAAAGCGTCTATTACCAAGTGTTCCAGAACTCCGCCTGCACAAGAATCTTTTACGATTTGCAAGGAAGATTCGCTTATAAAATTGCAGTCTGTAAGATAAGCGATTGAATGTTTTTTGCCGACGGAATCATTACTAGTAAACACCCAGCCAAAACTTTCTGTGTAGCCGTGAACAAGTGGAATTGGAACTACGGTAAAACTATCTTTTATTATTGGATTATGAAAATCATTTTGATCGCAGGTGATTATATTCAGTTTAGGAATTCCACCACCTTTTTGCTGCTGAGAAAATATATATGGGAAGCATGATTTTATCCTTTCTGCTGATTTTCCGCTCATGTAGATTGCAAGCCCTTCGCCTGTAGTTTCCGGATATTTAATGGCATCGGGCTCTTCGGCTTGCATTGCAACAGAATTTTTATGGCTGAATATGCGTAAGTCGTCTATGCCGTGGAGATGGTCTGCGTGAGTATGAGTTAAGAAAACAGACTCCAAAGAATTGAGCCCTAATCGCAATGCCTGAGTCCTAAAATCTGGACCTACATCTATGAGATAATTTTTTTTGTTAACGGTGAGCAGTGCGCTGCACCTGAGCCTATTATCTTTTTTGTCTTTTGATTTACAAACCGCACAGGTACAACCGATGACAGGAACTCCGTGACTAGTTCCTGAGCCAAGAATCGTAAGCTTCATCTATGGCAACGATTTTATATTAAAACACAAGACATAAGCAATAAAGACCTTGTTTTAAGATTGAATGATTTTTTTAACTTAAGCAAACTTAGCGCATAACGAATTTGATGAATTTTTCGATAGTTGCAGTGCAGTCGCAGCATGGCGAATTGTACGTGCTTTTTCGATAGTTGCAGTGCAGTCCTACAAAATCAATTTGTTGCAATGTGTGGCAACGGTAGAAAAAGCAAGCAGACAATCGGACTATTCTGAATGTTTGCAAGAGAACTTTTTGATGCTTAAAAAATAAAGCTTAGCCCCGGGTGTAGCGGCGCAACGCGTTGGCGGCACGCCAATGGAGCGATAGCGCAACCGCGAAACACGGGTTTAACTAAAAATTGCGCTCCTAATATTTACACCACATATAGCGTAAATTATTGACCTCGAAGTTTCATAATGCTAGTATTAGCGGACAGTAAACATTTGTTTTGGAGATAAAAATGCCTTATTCTGAACCAACGAACCTTGGTGTTATTGCCTGCCCTGGTGGAGCCGCTTTTGCAGAAGAAGTGATTTCTCACCTTCGCCACATGTATAAACATCGTTTTACTTTAAAAAACGACGTAATTTCTAAGCGATACAGCATGGACAAGGACAAGTTGATTCAAGATATAAATTTTAGAAACGATATGGTAACTTCTGACCTTGTCGTTAGAGGTGCGGTTGATAAATATCGTGCGCCAAAATTTAAAATTGAAACCGCGTTTACCTGGTTTGCAAACGGCGAAGTAAAGGCCGAATTGATGGACAGCGTTCGCGGAAAAGACATTTATATTTTTCAGGACGCAGAAAACCATCTGCCTTTGGAAATGAATGGTGGTAAAAACACCGTAACTTTTTCTGTTAATGACCACGTTATGACCTTGCTCGTTACGGTTGATGCCGTTCAGCAGGCTGGTGCAAAGTCTATAACCTTAGTTTTGCCGGCGTTTCCTTACAGCCGTCAGCACAAAAAAAAGGGAAGAGAAGGTCTTACCGCTGCCCTTTTGTGCCATATCTATGAATTAAAAAATGTTGACCGCGTTATTACTCTTGATATTCATTCGCGAGAAATTGTAAACGCATTTAATACAACCCATCTGGAAAATTTGCATGCTTCTTATCAAGTTATCAGAGAACTTACAAGAGTTGTGAATCTTACAGGACCTCAAAAAGAAGACTTGGTTGTTGTTTCTCCCGACACTGGTGCGATTGACCGAAATAAATTTTATGCGACAGGGTTAAAAGTGCCTCTGGCGATGATTTACAAAGAGAGGGATTATTCTGTTGTAACGCAAAATGCTAAGCAGACAAACATAAAAAGCGTAAAATTGCTTGGCGACGTAAAAGGAAAGGTTGCATTTTTGGCGGACGATATGCTTGGAACTGGTGGCACTCTTTTAAAAGCGATGCAATTTTTGCAGGAGCAGGGTGCGACAAAGGTCATTGCAGCGATTTCTCTGCCATTTTTTACTGGCAATGCGGTTGAACTTTTTGACGAAGCATATAAAAACGGTCAGTTTTACAGGATAATCGGAACTAACGCTGTTTATCATCCTGAATTAAAAGACAAAGAATGGTTTATAAGCACAAATGTTTCCGGGCTTTTTGCAAATGTTATTACGCGCATTCACCACAACCAAAGTTTGAGCGATTTGCTTGATAACCGCACTATAATCGATAAATTGGTAAAAAAAGAAGACGATAAATCAACTTCGGTGTAAAATGGTCTTATGAAAGATGCCGTTTTATGTGTTGATATTGGGTCTACTTCTCTAAAAGCCGCTTATATGGCGGATTCTCCTAAGAGTATAGCTTACGCAAGGTGTAATTTTTCTAAAGATGAACCGCAATTTTTGGCAAACCAGTGGATTCCTGCTCTAAAAGAATGTTTAGAAGAATTAAAGGAAAAATCTCCGCAAACAGGAATCGAAGCAATCTGCATATCTGGAAACGGACCTACAGTTGTAGACAGCGAAGGTCTTACGCTTATGTGGTCGCAAAAAATTTCTACTACGGTAAAAGATTCAAAATCCCAGTGGATTTCGCGATTGGACGGTTTTCGAAAACTTTATCCGCAGCAATGGTTCAAATCAAAATACTTTTTTGGTGCACCAGAATTTCTTATATATTGCCTTACAGGAAATGTTGTAACAATTTTGCCAGAAGAAAGATTCAAAGAAATTTATTGGACACAAGAGCAGTTAAAGAGCGAAGGCTTTTCTGATGAAGAGATAAACAAATTGCCGCCTTTTGTCGCACCAGGAACTTTGGCAGGAAAAGTAACTCGCGAAGCGGCCTTGCAGACTGGCTTGATTGAAGGAACTTTGGTTTTCTGTGGAGCACCAGATTTTATTGTAGCCTTGATTGGAACGGATACTTTGGAAACATCTAAACTTTGCGACAGGAGTGGCTCGAGCGAAGGCATAAATCTCTGCACGCCGTTTCCGATTGAATCTCCAAATGTGCGCGTTATGCCATCTATAATTCCTGGAATGTGGAACGCAAGCGTTTTGATTGCAGATTCTGGAAAAAGATTTGCAGATTTTAAAGAAAAAACAGAACGAGAATTAAATATGAAGATAACTCATAAAAACATAATCGCACAATTAACAGGCAAAACTGACGAAAAGCAAATTTTAACCGAAAAGCAAAAAAAAGACGGAATGGCTATAATTCACGATGTAACGCATCAACTTTGGGCTGCGGTAAACATACTAAAAAAGGCGGCATCAGAAGCTTCTATTCCAGTTCCAACAGAAATGACGATAACAGGTGGGCAGGCCTTGAACGAAATTTGGACCCAATTAAAGTGCGACTCTCTCTGTTTGCCTATAATCGTAACAGAATGCGTGGACGCGGAACTCGTTGGCGACAACATTCTGGCAAGGATTGCTTTGGGCGATTATGACTCTATAGAAGAAGCAGCTTTTGCCCTTGTAAAAAAAGCGAAAACCTATACGCCTTCAATTCCGGCAGATTTTTCCTAAATTACAAAAATGAAAATCTATTTTATTCCAGACGATGTTCGCGTGTTGATTTTTGACATCGATTCAACGCTTTACACAAACGAAGAATACGCGCACGAACAGATTGACAGCCAGATAAGGCATTTTGCTGCATTGCGAGGAATTACAGCGCAACAAGCAAGGGCGATGATTGCAGATTTTAGAAAAGAATGGGCGGCAAATCATTCTAATCAAAAGATAAGCCTTGGGAATCTGCTCACTCATTTTGGAATTTCAATCGAAGAAAGCATAGAATGGCGAAAAAATCTCTTTAATCCTTTTGAATACCTCAAAAAAGACGAAAGATTGATAGAAACACTAAAAAACCTTTCAAACCAATTTTATTTAATCTGCGTAACAAATAATCCTGTTCTTCCAGCAAAAAAAACATTGGAAGCTCTCGGCGTTTTAGAGTTTTTTCCAAACGTGATTGGGCTTGATTCAACAAAAAAATCAAAACCCGCAAAAGAAATTTTTGACCTTGCCGTTAACCTTGCAGAAAAACACACAGCGCAAAAAATAAAATACAAAAATTGTATAAGCATTGGAGACCGCTACGACATTGACCTTGCCCTGCCTTTAAAATTGGGGATGGGTGCTATCTTAGTCGATGGCGTTAAAGATGTGTACGAGTTGCCCAACTTTTTGTAGTTCTATAAAATCTTCTTATAAAGAATCAAAAATTTGGTATCGAAGGTCAGTTGTGTTATACTAGACATCAGGTATTTTATGAAAATAACAAAATTTTCACGACATATAAAATTAGAAAACGATGGGCATTTGCAGATTTTTTTTATAGGAACTGGCAGTGCTTTTAACAAATTGGATTTTCAAAACAACATACTTGTAATAAAGGGAGATACTCATCTTTTAATAGACTGCGGCAATCTCTGTCCTTACGCTTTAAGCACCTATAACACTCCTGTTTCAAAAATAAAAAATATATTGCCAACTCACTCACACGCAGATCATATTGGCGGCTTGGAAGAAATCGCTTTTACAGGGATGTACCTCGCTCAACACAAGCCAAATATGATAATAACCGACGAGTACAAAAAAATTCTCTGGGAAGGCAGCTTAAAAGGTGGCTGTGCATACGGCGAAGAAAAGTTGCAAGACCATTTTATGACTTTCGACGACTATTTTAATCAATTAAAACCACAGCAGGCAAAGGGAACTCCACGTCCAATGTACGACATAACCTTGGGTTCTCTATCTCTTCGCATTTTTAGAACGGTTCATGTTCCAAATGGTTCTAACGACTGGAGCAAGATTTTTTACTCGATTGGAGTTTTGATTGACAACAGAGTTCTATTTACTGGCGACACGATATTTGACAAGCCACTGCTCGACTGGATGGAAGAAAACTACAACATTGAATGCATTTTTCACGACTGCCAGTTTTACAGAGGAGGCGTTCACGCTTCTTACGACCAGTTAAAAAATCTTCCGCAAAAAATTAAATCCAAGATGTACCTTTGCCACTATGGCGAAAACCACAAAATATTCAAGATAAAAAAAGACGGCTTTGCAGGCTTTGCAGAGCGCGGTTTATATTACAATTTTTAATCAAAAATAAAGCCGATTGTAATTTTTAGCGATTTTTGATAGACTTCTGCCATTCGACTCTGTAGCTCAGTTGGATAGAGCATCCGCCTCCTAAGCGGAAGGTCGCGCGTTCGACTCGCGTTGGAGTCAAAAAAAAATCCCACTTGCATCATTTTTTGCAGAGTGGGATTTTTCGTTTTAATATAAAAAACGATTTTTAGTCTTTACAATAGATTATAGAGCCTAAAACGATTAGGTGGCTTGCAAAATTCCAAAGCCATTCAAGAAAATTCTTTGCTCCACCGTTAAAAATTCCTCTTTTTCCGATAAAGTCAAACAGAACAATCGCTACAATCCAAACAATCATTATGATAAACATCAAAATATTGTCTAATTTTCCCAAATCTCCAATAAAAAGTTCAAGAACAAGGTAAAGTCCAGCTAAAAGTTCTACAACAGAAAATGCCAGTGCCAGAATTTTTCCTAAATCTCCACTAAATACATCCCTTATCGCTTTTACTCCAAAATCTCCGCCACCTTGAAGTCCCCAAATTCCTCCGATTGCAAGCATCAATCCCAATGCAATCTGAATTATAATTTTGGTCAAAGAATGATTTTTTGCTTTTGCCATTTTATACTCCTTATCTGCAACCGCAGACAAAACTGATTATATCATTTATTAAAAAAAATATTCTATTCCGAAACAAATTAAAAAAAATCACGCAATAATTGAGAAGTTGATTTTACTGGGCGGCTTTTTGCTCCACGTTGTTTTGCAAAAAACAGGCTATTCGCACTTCGCGGACTAACCGCCGCTCATCCGTCGTTCCGACGGACTAAAGGTGCTACTATCCTTGCCGCTTATTTTGACTTTAAAATAAGCAATACAAAAGCAACAATAAAAAAAACAGAAGGAACAATAAAAAACAGAAGCGAAACTATAGATATTCCAAAAAAATTAGGTTCGGAATTTCCTGCAATGCCAAGTTTTACCAAAAGTTCGTAAACCAAAGCCGCATACGAAATTATAAAACCAGAAGCAAGAGCCATCCAAACAACATCTCTAGTGCGATTCCACACAGATATTGCGAGAAAAGCTATTACGCCACCCAAAACAAGTTTTATAACATAAAAAACGATTTCCGATTGCAGCATTTTACTTTCTCCAAATATTAAAGCTCAAAAGGAGATTTTTCTAGTTTACGAAAAACACCAAAATCAGCACCAAATGGCACTATACTGGGATTTGAATAAATTGGGCTTATAACAAGCTCACATTCAAGGCAATGCTTTACAAAATCCGCATACTTTTCGACTGGCACTTTTGGAAAAAGATACGGTCCTTTTCGTATAAAATATTTTGTCAAAACCTTGTCGTAAATAAACCAGTTTTTTTCCTGCCTGACTTGCAATGCTTTTATCAAATCGTAAACGCTGCGTACAATAGCGGCTTCCAATGGAGCAGGAAGTTTTATATTTTTAAAGTTCATCGATTCATCAAAAAATGGAACAACATCTTCTTTTACTGCCAAAACCCACAAATTGCACGCCCATGAAAGTGGCGGAGCGACCACAACGCAGTCAATATCCTGCCAAACTGTATCTGTAGAGTTCCATGGTCTGTAAACGCTCGTGCTGTCTGCACTAAAAAAAAGTGCCGTTTTTAACGCTTCTTCTTTTGAATTAAAAACCAATGTCAATCGCTCGGAATTTAAAAGTTCACTAAAGGTTTTGCTCAATCTTGTTTTTTTTGAATTTTGTGAGCGCACATTAAAATCGGTTATAAAACTTCCGCTTACCCCTCGATTAAGCACATTTTTAAAGATTAAAAACGCACCAGTTCCTTCATTGCCCCAACCAAGAATCGCCCTTCCGCCTTCTAAAAAAAGATCCGTAAGGCGAACTCCTTTTGCTGTGTACAAAAAATTTCCACGCGCACGTTTTACAGTTCCGTATCGAGAATATATTTCGTTTGCAAGTTCGTCCACTTCCGACATTTTTATCAAACCAATTTAGAAAGTTTTTCTTGAACAAGTTTAGACGCTATAGTTGGATTTGCTTTTCCCCTAGACTCTTTCATAACCTGCCCCGTAAGCCAACCCAAAACATTTGTCTTGCCGGATTTAAAATCTTCTACAGCCTTAGGATTTTCACCTATAACTTTATCGACAACCGCTTCTATAGCACCGCTGTCCGAAACTGTTTCCATTCCTTCTTCTTTTATAATCTGCAAAGGCATTTTTAGGTTTTCAAGCATCTTTGCAAAAACAATTTTTCCCTGCGCACCAGAAATTTTATTATCCGAAATCGCATTTACGAGTTCTGTTATGTGCTTTGGAGTGATATTAACTTCTTCAATCGTTTTTCGCTGGTCGTTTAAAACCGCAAGCAATTCCGCTAAAATCCAGTTTGCAACTTTTTTTACATCCTTTGCTCCTGTTGCAGCTTCTTCAAACCAGATTGAAAGCGCTCTTGTCGAAGTCAAAGTTTCAACATCAAAATCCGAAAGTCCATAATCCTTTTGAAATCTTATTCTCTTTGCTTCTGGCAACTCGCCTACACGAGATTTTGCACGCTCCAAAAGTGCTGGGTTTACGGAAAAAGGTTTTATATCCGGCTCAACAACAAAGCGATAGTCAACAAAGGAATTTTTTGTACGCATTATTTGAGTAACACCATTTGCTTCGTCCCAGTTCATAGTGTTTTTATAACCAGCGTTGAATTCCTGCCTGTCTTCCTGAAATTCCTTTAACTGCCTCTGTGCTTCGTAAGCACAAGCTTCTCGAATAGCCTTGAATGAGTTTAAGTTTTTTATTTCTGAAATTGGAGTGTGATAGAGTTTTCCGTCTTCCCAAATATTTAGGTTGATATTTGCATCGCACCTCATATTGCCTTCTTCCAAATTTCCGTTTGTTACTTTTACATAGCGTAAAATTTCCTGCACAGTTTGCATAAACAAAGCCGCCTCTTCTGGAGAAGTCATATCTGGTTTTGTTACGATTTCAATCAACGGAGTTCCAGAGCGATTGTAATCGATATAAGAGTGAGTGCCTGGCAAATGGAGTGACTTTCCAACATCTTCTTCAAGGTGAATGCGCTCTATTCTAACGCGGCGATATTTTTTGCCAGAATTTTCTATAATGCAATTTTCACCTTTAAAATTATTTGGTCTAAAGTTTTTCCCGCCCTCCTGTTCATCCTTGGAATAATGAGATAGTGGCAAATCAACAAAGCCGTCTGCACAAAGAGGAATATCATATTGAGTTATCTGATATCCCTTTGCCAAATCCGGATAAAAATAATGCTTGCGGTCAAATTTTGTATAATCGGCAATACTGCAGTTGAGTGCCATTCCTGCAACTGCTCCTAATTCTACATACCCCTTTGAAATTCTAGGCATTGCCCCTGGGAGGCCAAGACAAACTGGGCAGACCCTTGTATTAGGCATACCACCGTATTTATTTTCGCAAGCGCAAAATGCCTTTGTTTTTGTAAGAAGTTGAGTATGGATTTCGCATCCTATTACAATTTCGTATCTATCTATTGCCATGTTTTTCTCCAAATTTTATCCGCAGTAATAAAAACTATTCCTTTACAGGAACGCCACAACCCTTGTGCTCTTCTTCCCAGGCCTGTGCGGTCTGCAAAACTTTTAATTCATCAAACATCTTCCCTATAAATTGAATACCCACTGGCATAAGAGGTGATGAACTTTCTTTTGAAGTGAATCCTGCTGGAACAGAGATTGAAGGTATGCGTGCAAGGTTTACAAAAGTTGTAAACAAATCGCTCAAATACATAGCAAGAGGGTCGTCAACTTTTTCGCCTAATTTAAAAGAAGGTGTTGGGCAAGTTGGGCAAAGGATTAAATCGTAACTTTCAAAAAGTTTTGCAACTTCTCTCTGTATGCGAGCGCGAACGCTCATTCCTTTTTTGTATGTTTGGCCAGAAAATTGTTCCGAAAGCACATAATTACCTATTATTATGCGGCGTTTTACTTCTTCGCCAAAGCCTTGTGAGCGAGTATCGATGTAAAGTTTATCGTATCCACCACCTTCGTCCACGCGGTTTCCGTAGCGAATTCCATCAAAGCGGCTCAAATTTGACGCAGCCTCCGAAAGCGCTATTACATAGTATGAAGCGATTGAAGCATCCAAAATCGGAAGGTCTACAACTTCGATTTTTGCTCCTTTGGATAAAAACCACGATTTTACATCTTCAAAAACCTTTGCAACATCTTTATCCATGCCCTTGGCGTGTTCAAACTGTTTTGGAACAGCAATCTTTAATTTTGAAACATCTTGTGCTTTTAAATCTCTTAATTTTTGAAAATCTGTAAGGTCACTAGAAGTGTCGTCGTAAAAATCTACACCTGCCATAACAGAAAGCGATTTTGCAATGTCTTTTGGATTGTGTGCAACGATTCCCACCTGGTCCAGTGAAGAACCATAAGCGACTACGCCCCAGCGGCTTAAAACTCCGTAAGTTGGTTTAAAACCGTAAACTCCGCAGTAACTTGCAGGCAAACGAACTGAACCTCCAGTTTCTGTTCCCAAAGCAAAAAGCGCCTGATTTGCGCTGACCGCTGCACAAGAGCCACCAGAAGAACCCCCTGAAACATAGTCGCGATTTATAGGATTCCTTGTAGGACCATAAACAGAATATTCTGTCGAAGAACCCATCGCAAATTCGTCCTGATTGCACCTGCAAAGTGGGATTGCACCTGCGTCCTTTAAACGATTTATTACAGTTGCATTGTAAGGCGCCTTGTAGCCTTGTAAAATTTTTGAAGAGCAGGTAAGTTTTTTGCCTTTTACAGAAATGTTATCTTTGTTTGCAAATGGAATTCCTAAAAGTGGATATTTTTCAAAGAGGGAATCCACATTGCCAGCTTTGATTGCATCCTGGATTTTTTTGTCGGCATCGCCTGCAAGTGCAAGAACGTCGTCGTAAATTTCTAAAAATGCATTGAGCGGTTTTTCTGAACCTTTGTCTTTTTCAAAATTTTCTATTGAATATTGAACCAATGCGGTTGAAGTTGTCTTTGCAGTTTTTAATGCGTTAATCGTTTCTTCGATTGTAGTGTACATATAGTTTCCTATTTTTATTTTGAATCGCATTGATTTGCGAACAAAAAATTTTGCGTTAGGGTATGGAACCCCGAAGTTGTGGCACGCATTTTGGCTTTTGCGGGTCACAATGAGCGTTAGCGAAGGGTGGAACACCCGGCGGTGCGGATTTTTCCGCACCGAAACGCCCCTATATTTTTAAGCACCTTCGCCCAAAACTTTTGGAACCTGAAAGTAGCCGTCCATAAATTTATCTGTAATCTGCTTTACATCTGGAATTTCAAGACCTGCAACAACCGTGTCGTCGCGAAGATTTTCAGAATTCGTTGAAGGATATGCGTCGTAGGGATTTTCCAAGTCGTCATACTTTGAAAGAATCTCAAAATATCCAACGATTTCGTCGACCTGCTTTTTTAGAGTCGCCATTTCGGTGCTTTCAGGAGAAAGCCTGCTCAACTGCAAAAGATTTTCAAGAGTTGTCTCGTCTACTGTTTTCATACGGTTATTTTAATGAAAAGCAAGGTTTTATGGAATATGAATTGTTTGCATGGGGGATGCGTATATGTGTGTGGGGGCGGATGAATGGGGAAGATAGCTTGAATAAAAAAAACGCTCAACTATAAAAAAAATGCGTGTGCGGATTTGAGTTTTATGTTCCCAAAAATGCACACGCTTGCTTTTTATTTAAAATCTTTAACTTTTTTAATTTACGATTATGCAGCCAACCAATAACTTGTCGCCTTTTGTTATAGTATGCAAGCCAGCAGTTAGAGTTTGAGTTACAGTGCAGTCTGCGCCTGTTACATGAGAAGTGTTGTCAATTTTTATATTTTTGCCAGCAGTGTCTGTAACTATTGTAACATTTGATTCTGCTGCAAGATTGATTTTAATTTCTGTTGAAGACTCCATATTTACGCAGTGGTCATAGGTAACACCGTTGTAAGTGATTGATTTACCCTTTTTTATCTTCCAAGAACCTGTAACAGAAGCGGAAGAAGCAGTTCCACTTCCTGTAAAGGTTATGATTGTTCCTGCTGTTGCACCTTGTTCGCCTGAGCCACTGCCACTTCCCTGCCCAGAACCACCTTGCTCTCCTGTACCGCCAGAGCTTCCTGAACCACCCTGTTCGCCAGAACCAGGATTCTCGCTACCAGAGTTTGAAGTTCCACCCTGTACAGCAATCATCTTTGACTTATAGCCAACAACCTTTGCTTTTAAAGCTGTATCAACATCGTAACTTGTGTCATCGCTATCTTTAAAAGTCCATTCAAAGTCTCCACCGTAAAGCCTTCCTGCATTAAGGATAACCTTTTCTTTTGCAACTTCTGGCTCGTCTATGTCGCTTTCGCTAACGCCCAAGTTTACAGAAGTATCAAAGTTAGAATATTTAAAACCGCCGTTTACAGTTACTGCATCGCCTGGCACTTTTTCGCTTCTTGATGAAACTTCGTAAGCGTCAAATTGAACTTTTGTGTCGATTCCGCTTGGAATTGAACCAACTGCACCCTTTGTTATGTTTGTTCCTGTTCCGCTATATGGCCAATAAGAAGTTACATTTATGGTGTCTACAATCTTGTTGTTGTATGCTTTTATAAAACCGCCTGCTTCTTTTGAGAAAGTTGCATAGTCATTGCTTTGAGCAGGAGTTCCTGCATAAATGTCGTTGCCTTGCATAGAAGACAGCATTGGGAATTTACAGTTGCGGAAGTAGTTGCCCTCGACAAAGAGATTGCTGCCTGTTGTTGCACCTGCTCCGTATTTTGCGTTTCCGTCGTAGTAGTTGTTGTATACGTGTACGCTCATCGACCTTACGCGAGGATGGCGTGAATCAGAATGGTCGAACCAGTTGTGGTGATAAGTTATATAGTTAGGCCCTGATTCGCTTTTCATACCACACAAAGACATCTTTCCAGAATCCCAAAAGTGATTGTATGAATATGTTTGGTATTTAGAATCTCCTTTTACATCTAATGAGCCGTCGCCTTTTGCTTGGTCAGCATCGCCTCCAACAGAGCCGTAGAAAAAGTCCATATTGTGAACCCAAGTGTAGAGGTTATTTGTATCCAAAGAAACTCCATCGTCTGCAAAGCACATTACTGCAAAATTTCGGAGTTCTACATATTTACTATCTCTGCACAAAATTCCAAAGCCCCAAAAAGTTGCATCGTTTCCAATACCTTCAATGGTAATTCCTTTGTCAGAAGTGTTTTTTACTTGCAAACCTTCTTTATTAGAACCCCACATAGATTGAGGGAAATCTTCGCTTGTAATAGTACCCACAATTCTTATGCAAAGAGGAACAGTCATCTTTTTTAAATATGACTCTGAAAGAATTCCTTGTAAGCCTTCAGAGGTTTTACTTCCACCTCCTCGTGTTGTTTCATAAGTAATTGTTTTAGCATTATCTTTATGGACATACATAACTATTGCGCCGTCTTTTAAAGTTCCATCTGCTTTGTAAGCTCCAGGAGTAGTTGCGCCTGTAAAGGCAAAACCTGATCGATCGTAATTTTCTACAGATGCAATCGCACTAACAGATTGGGCGCCTGTTTCTGTTCCAGAAAGAGTTCCAACAATTTTAAATTGATACGTTCCAGAAGAAAGTCCTACAGCATCTGCTCTCCAGTGATCTACGGTTGTACTACCTGCACTTGCAGCGTATGAGCGAACCAAAGGAGAATCCAATTTCGTCCAAGAAGAATCTCCAGATTTTTGGATGTATACATTGTAACCATCGCAAGAAGATTCTGGTGTCCATTCTACATAAGCGCTTTCAAACGAGCCTTTTACGCTATTTATTGTTATAGCCCCTTGAATTGCTGAATTATCTATTACAGAAAGGTCAAAAGAGTTTGAAACAACGCCACTTCCGTCTGTCGCTGTTGCTGTTATAGTAGTGCTTCCAACTGACAAACCAGTAAGTTTTCCTGTAGCATCCACTTTTGCAACATCCTCATTGGAACTATTCCAAAGCAATGCTTTATTAGCAGCGTCTAAAGGCTTAACTGATTTTGTAAATGTCATTGAGCCGTCTTTTGCGATAGTCGCATTTCCAGAAATTTCTATTGAAGAAACAAGAATTACAGTAGCATTACCGCCGTTGTTATCGTTGCCGGAGTTGCCACCATTGTTGTCGTTACTGCCTCCGTTATTGTTATTATCATTGCTGGAATTTCCAGTGTTGCCATTATTGTTATTGTTTCCGGCATTACTGTTATTATTTGTATTGATATTCCCGCTGTTATTGGTATTTCCGCCAGTTTGAGTGCCTGAACCACCGCCGCCAGAATCCGTTGCACAGCCAATCGCAAAAACCAAAATTGCACTTATGAAAAATATTTTTAAAACATCAAAATATTTTTTCATGATTTTCCTCCTTTTTTATTCCTTAACTTTTAAAGCTGTCTTAAAATTTTTCGTTATCAAAGACAATTCAATCTTAATGCAAAGTAGATATAAAAAAGTATACAGAAGTTTGGAGAATTACGACATTGTTATAGTACAGTTTAATTTTTATTTTTCAAAAAAGGATGTTCGTTTTTTTAATAAAATTTAAAATGTAGAAAAATATCAGACATATTTTGGAATTATAATGCAGGATTTTGTATGACTTTGCCAAAAAAATGATTTTGAGAAATTAAAAAAAACAATTTTTTAAATAATGAATAAATACAATTTGTTAATCTTTTATGATTAAAAGAGCGGAAGGTTGATATTTTGGAAGAAAGGTTTTTGAACTACCGTTTTCAAAAGTTACAAAGACTTTAAATTCGCCGTCTTGTGTAGTTTGGGTGGATGTTATCGTTCCGTAGCCATAATCATCGTGGTAAACCTTCGTTCCACGGCTGTATTTGTGTTTTACAGAATCGCTTTCTGTATCAGGATGACTTAAGCCGAGTTCTCCATAATCGCCCTTATGAGAAAAATTTGATGAATCTTCTTTTTTCTTAAACCCAAATGGAATATGTCCTATGATTTTTATCCTGTCCGCTTGTATTTCCTGCAAAAATGGGCTGGGGATCATATATTCAACTCGCCCATACATTCTTCGCACAGCACAAGCCGTAAAATACAATTCTTCTCTTGCCCGAGTTATTCCCACATAGCAAAGTCGCCTTTCTTCTTCCAGCTCATCGCCGTATTTATCCTGCCGAGGAAAAATGCCAAATTCCATCCCTGTCATAACGACCCTATTAAACTCAAGCCCCTTTGTGTTGTGAATCGTAATCAATGTAACCTGCTCAGTTTTTTCTTCCTGTTCAGATTCTGTGGTGCGGTCCAATTCTATATGTTCCAAAAAATCAAGCAAGCCTTGGGTTGTGCATTTGTAAAGAACTGCGTAATTTGAAAGTTCTTGAATATTCAACACTCGCTGCGTTCCAGAAATTTCATCCTGGCTTGCATGATGTTCCTTTAAACCAGATTTTTCGGCAATTAAATCCACCAGCACAGAAAGATTTTCAACTTTGTTTATGTTTTTATGTGTCGATTCAGCTTCGTTTTCTAAAGGATTTTCTAAAAGTGCAAGTTCAGAAAGTTTTTCTTCAATTTTTTCGTTTGCTTCATTTCCTAAATCGTTCGCTTTTAATTTTTCCTTAAAAATTTCCATAGAATCTATAAAAGCAGAAAGTCCGCTATTTGCTTTTTTGGAAAATGTTGGCAAAAGTTTTTTGCAGGTCTCTAAATAATCGATTGCTGTCTTTCCGTCTGAACTTTCATCGTAAAGCGAATTTCTAAATTCCTGCACGATTTTTTCCTGGCTCGTAGCTCCAATTCCTCGCGCAGGTTTATTGACAATCCGTCTGAATGCAAGTTCATCCTTTGGATTTGCAAGTAACGCAAGATAGCAAAGCATATCCTTTATTTCTTCCCGCTCGTAAAATTTGAGCGAGCCCACAATCGTATAAGGGATTTTTTGCCGCAAGAATTCTGCTTCAAAGCCCATCGACTGCGCATTTGTCCTGTATAAAATTGCCCAGTCGCTATAAGGAATTCCCATCTTATGAGTTTCTAAAATCAATTCTGCACAAAAACTTGCTTCGTCATCCTGATTCGGCAAAAATGCCAGCACAGGCTTTTTTCCTTCGCCGCGCTCTGCACGCAAAGTTTTACCGAGTCTTCCAGAATTATTTTTTACAATGTCCCCTGCAACATTTAAAATCTGCGAATATGAACGATAGTTGCTTTCCAAACGGATTATCTTTGTATTTGGAAAATGATTTTGAAATTGCAGTATGTTCTGAATTTCTGCTCCACGAAATTTATATATGCTTTGGTCATCGTCGCCAACAACGCAGACGTAAGTTCCTGTTCCAGCAAGAGTTTGCAAAAGCCGAAATTGAGCAACGTTTGAATCCTGATATTCATCTACCATTATCACTCTAAAGCGATTTTGCAAACGGTTTCTTACTTCTTCATTTTGCTCCAAAACCAGCATCGGAAGCAAAATTAAATCGCCAAAGTCAACATTTCCTGTTTCGCGCAAACGATTTGTATAATTTTTGTAGATTTGAGGGAAATCCTTATCTGGCTCAAATTCTTTTAACTTAACTTCATCATCTGGCAAAATGCAAAAATCCTTGCAAAGACTTATAAGGTGCGCATAATGCGAAGCCTGATTGCGAGTTAAGTTAGGATTTGATTTTGCAACCAAAGTTACCATATCGTCGTCATCATAAACCGTAAAATTTGATGAAATTCCTGCAACTTGCGCATATAATCGTAAAAACCACGCTCCAAAACTGTGAAAAGTTCTTATCTGCGAATAATTTGCCATGGGTTCTAGATTGATGGCGCGCTCTAGCATCTCGTTGGCTGCTTTTTTTGTAAAAGTTACAGCAAGAATCTGACGAGGGTCGACTTTTTTTTCTGCTATTAGATAGGCAATTTTTGTAGTTATTACGCGAGTTTTTCCAGAACCAGCACCTGCTAAAATCAAAAGAGGAGAACCTTCATGTTCAACTGCTTCTCTCTGTTCTGGGTTTAATACTTTAAGGTAATCTTCCATCCGCTTTGCATTAAGTGATTAACCACTTATTTCCTGAGCAAATTCTAGTTTAGGCTGTTTTATTTTTTTGTTTAAAGGGCTGTCTGCAACAAAATCGCCATTTAAATCGACCGAACCTGCACTGTTTATGTGAACTCGAACGAGTCTACCTGCACGAACAGCCTCCAATTCCTTTGGATTTGAACGGTCAAAATTTACAACAACGCTTCCGTCAACTTCTGGTGCCTGAAACCAAGCCCGACCAATCGCAATTCCTTCGTTTGGAGAATCTTCATTTTTTGATAAAACTTCTTCTATCAAAACGTCGTAATCTTTTCCTGTGCGAGATTTTAAACGCTCTTCTGTAATTTTTTCTTGAGTTGCAACAAGTTTTTGCGAGCGTAAGAGAGCGGTTTTATGCGGAACCTGTTTTTTAAAATCGTATGCTGGAGTATCGTCTTCCCTCGAATAAGGAAAGCATCCAGACCAGTCTGTGCGAGCTGCACTCAAAAAATCCAAAGTATTTTGTGCCTCATCTTGAGTTTCTCCAGGAAAGCCTGCCAAAAAAGTTGTCCTTA
This sequence comes from Treponema pectinovorum, assembly GCF_900497595.1. Taxonomy (NCBI): domain Bacteria; kingdom Pseudomonadati; phylum Spirochaetota; class Spirochaetia; order Treponematales; family Treponemataceae; genus Treponema; species Treponema pectinovorum. The sequence goes on along the minus strand of NZ_UFQO01000007.1, from coordinate 17,814 downwards.
TAGCCGCCTCTGGAAAATACGAGCGAATTTTTTCGATTATGCCAATGTAGTCTTTTCTGTTTCCAGTTCGGTGCATTTGAGAAATTATTCTATCATCGCCGCTTTGAAAAGGTATGTCAAAATAAGGCAAAATCCTTTCATCATTTTTTATAACAGGAAGAATGTCTTCGTTAAAATGATCTGGATGAATATACAAAAGCCTTAAACGAAATTCGCCATCTATCGAAGAAATCATTTTTAAAAGAGCGCAAAGTCCGGATTCTCCTGCCTTGCTTTGCTCTAAAAATGCGTCCGAGCCAGGAGTTCCATTTGGAAGATAGGTGCGCCCATTTCCAAAAACATTGTCCTCCGAACCAGTTCCATAGGCTGCCAAATCTTGCCCAATAAGATTTATCTCGTAAATGCCTTTTGATACAAGCTCTTTTATCTCTTCTATAATTTCTGTGGCAAGGCGAGACCGCAATTCACCGCGAATTAATGGAATTGCACAAAATGAGCAGCGATTGTTGCATCCTTCCGTAATTTTTACAAAGGCGGTTCCTGCAAATGAAAGCAAGAGATTTCTCTGTGCTCCACAAACTCCTTTTTGAGCAAATTTGTGAACAGGGCGCTTGTTTTCCATAACCGCTTTTGCGGTCTGCACAACATTTGAAAGCTCCCCGTTCCCAAAAAATCCGTCTGCTTCTGGCAAACTTTTATCTAAATCTTTTGCATAGCGTTCTGCAAGACAACCTGCCAACAAGATTTTTGCATTTGGATAGTCTTTTCTTGCAGACAAAACCGCATTCAAACATTCAGCTTTTGCGGATTCTATAAAGCCACAGGAATTTACGATTATCAAATCTGCTTGTGCTGGGTCAAAAGTTTGAATCCACTCGTTTGTAGAAGTCAGATGAGAGATTAAAATCTCCCCATCAACTTGATTTTTTGCACAGCCGTGCTGATCTATAAAAAATTTACTCGATTTCATTTATCACCAATTTGTATTTTCCGTCGGTGTCTTTTATCCAGCGTATATCTTGAACAATAACTTCGCCGGCCTTTGTTACGCCCAAATCGTAAGTTTTAGAATCGGCAAAAATCTGCAATTTTACGGTATTTCCGTTAGAAATCCACATTCTAACTCCATTGTTTGCAGTCATATTTACGGTGTCGCCGTTTGCAAAATAATCTTCTTCAGCATCTTTTCTATCTACTCTATAACGGAACACACAACCTGCTCTAAAATCCGCACGAATTGTAAACGGATATGCTCTTGTGTCTTCAAAAATTACAATTCGTTTTTTATTTTCTGGCAAGTCTTGTGCATTTGGAATTTCGGAAGTTTTTGTTTCGCCTAAAACCGCATTTTTTTCGCTCTTTAAAAGAATTCTCACTTCCGCTCCTCTGTCATTTGAATCCGAAGAAACATCAGAAACGTAAACAATCATTTCTGGAACGGAATCGCCGTCAACATCGACCTCAAGTTCTTCCGAAAGTTCTATATATTGAATGCCCGCCGGAGTTTCTAAGCCCAAAGTATTTTGAGTATTCGCAACTGTAACAACAACATTTCCAGCAAGAGTTCCCAAAATCAACTGATCACCTTTGTATAAGCGTGCTTGCAAAGGTTTTTCTGAAAGTTCATATCGCTTTGTTCCTACAGATTTTTGAAGCGAATACTCAGAAGCGTTTTTTGAAGTCTTGTGTTTTGCATAAAAAATTGCTCCAAAAACTCCTGCCAAACAAAAAACGCAAACAAGCGCGATTATAAGAGGAAAAACATATTTTGGCCTTTCATGAACGATAAGACCTGCCGGCACAGGAGATTCTTGCAAAACTTTTGAATGGTAAAGTTGAAGAAGTCTTGGAGTGTCGAGTTCAAGATACTCCGAGTAATTTCTCAAAAAACCTACAAGATAAGGCTCTCCAGGAAACGCTGCGGAATCTTCTTCTTCAAGAGCTTTAAGATAATTCGAAGCGATTGAAGTGTCTCTGGAAATCGTATCAAAATCCAGACCTTTTTCTTCTCGCTTTTTTCTTAAAATTGCTCCGTAACTTTCCATTGCGTTCCCACCTTTTTTGAAATTAGAAATTAGTTGAATAGACTTTTTATATCACCGTTTTTGCAAATCATCGTTTTGTAAATCATTGTTCTGTAAACAAAAAATTGTTGTAGTTATTTGCAGATGTCGGAGGATCGTATATAAACCTCTGATCAGAAATTCCTTTGTTTATAGAATAATTTGAAAAATCGAATCGGAATCTTTCGTTCTGTGGAGTTACTGCTTCAATTCGCCTTATCAATTTTGTGTCTGGCGAGATTGCAAGGTTTATATAACGGAAAGCCTCTGTTGAATTTCTGCGACTCAAAACCAATTTTATAACCATCTCGCTGCTTCCCTCTTCTAAAGGCACACTTTCCTGCCCAACTTCGTAAGCAACTGAATAATAGCGCGACATAAGAGCAAGCCCCTGTGGAGTTGCAAGATTTGCTGCGTTATTAGGAGAAGAACCCACAGACTGATTTAAAATTGCAGCCTGCCCCGGAAGATAAATCGTAAGCATATCGCCATTAAAGCAGATAACTTGGTCTTCTGGTTTTGAAAAATCTATGCGTAAAAGATTTGGCTTTTTAAAAGAAAACTTGCCTTCCATCGAAGTTTTAGGTGCTCGTATAGACATATTCGCTTCGCAGTCGTTTATCTTTTCGTACTCGGCAGAAACTGTCTGAAAGAATGCGGCCGCCGTAAGTATATTTTGAGAAAAAGCGGTTGAGCAAAAACAAATAAATGCCACTAAAAAAAGAATTTTTTTCATAATTCCCCACGGATTTTTTATAATTTTAATTTTATTGGCTTTCGCCGTCAACGGCAGCCGCTACTTCTGGCGATGCTTGATTTTGAACGAGTTCTTTGCAATGCTGTTCGTTTTTTACGATTTCGTAGAATTCTTTGCCGTCCATCGTTTCAATTTCCAAAAGCCTGTTTGCAATGTAATCCAAAAGTTCTTTGTGCTCGCCTAGGAGTTTTAAAACGTGAGAATATCTTTCATCCATTATCTTTGCAATTTCTTCGTCGATATAGCGCTGTGTTTCTTCTGAAAATTCTCTATAAATGTTTGGGTCTGCCCCTTGATGACCTAAAACGCCTTTGCCAAGAGTCATATTTTTGAATTTTTCGGACATTCCAAAGTCGGTAATCATGCGTTTTATCAACTCTGTTGCACGCGCAATATCGTTTGAAGCTCCTGTCGAAATATCTCCCAACAAAACTTCTTCTGCTGCGCGCCCGCCTAAACAACTGTCAACTTCGTTTATTATGTCTTTGCGAGTCATAAAATTCTTTTCTTCTTCCTCGCGATATTGAGTAAATCCTCCAACGCCGTGGCTTCTTGGAACTACAGTGATTTTATTCACAGGGGCAAAGTCTGGCGTAAATGCTGCAACAAGTGCGTGCCCAGTTTCATGAACAGAAACAAGTCGCATCTCTTTTTTGTTGTCTTTGCGGCTTTTCTTTTTTAAACCGATGCTGACTTTATCGATTGCTTCGTTAAAATCGTCCATCGTAACTTTTTTTCTTCCGTTGCGAACTGCAAGCAGAGCCGCTTCGTTTACAACGTTTGCCAAATCCGCTCCAGCAAAACCAGTTGTTCCGTGTGCGATAGAAACAAAATCAACATCATTATCGAGTTTTACGTTCTTTGCATGAATCCTTAAAATCGCTTCACGACCTTTTACATCTGGTTTTTCAACAGGAACCTGACGGTCAAACCGTCCAGGTCGCAACAGAGCAGGGTCAAGAATATCAGAGCGGTTTGTTGCAGCAAGGATGATGAGACCTTTTTCGTTTTCAAAACCATCCATTTCTACCAAAAGCTGATTCAAAGTTTGCTCGCGCTCATCATTGCCACCGCCAAAACCGTTTACGCGGCTCTTACCAAGTGCATCAATTTCATCGATAAAAACGATACAAGGCGCTTTTTCTCTAGCCTGACGGAACAAATCTCTAACTCTGCTTGCACCAACACCGACAAACATTTCGACAAAATCCGAACCAGAAATGCTAAAGAACGGAACGCCAGCTTCGCCTGCAACGGCACGTGCTAAAAGCGTTTTACCAGTTCCAGGAGGGCCAACAAGGAGAACTCCTTTTGGAATTTTTCCACCGATGTCTGTGTATTTTTTTGGTTCTTTTAAGAAATCTACAACTTCTATCAATTCGTCTTTTGCTTCATCAACACCTTCTACATCCGAAAAACGGGTTTTAACTTTGCCTTCTTCTACCGCTTTTGCTCTATTTGCACCTGCTCCAAAGATAGAACCCATTCCACCAGCGCCACCACCCATTTTTCGAAAGATAAAAAAGTACATAAGAAAAATTATTCCAAATGGGAGGACAAGATTTAGAAGCAATTGAGTAAACCAATTCGACTGTTTTATTACAAATTTATATTGAACACCTTTTTCGTTTAAAAGATGAATAAAGTCCTGCATCAAAACTCCAGTGGTTCTGTAAACTTTACGAGTTTCTTGTGCTCTTTCTCCTTGCAACAAAAGTTTAGGAGAAAAACGTTCATTTAACCGTTGTATTGCAGAATCCGAATTGTTTCCAACATTTCCTTCAGAAGAAATGCTTTCTTTTGGACCGTAACCAACAAAAGAGTTTTCACCCAATTCAACAGAAACTATTGAGCCGTTTTCTACCAGCTGTCTAAATTCCGAAAAAGGAATTGAATTATCAACTTTTGGCATTAGGAACATATTTATAAAAGCAAAAGCAAAAACGGTAATCAAAACCATCGCAAAAAAAGGGAATCTTTGAGGACGTTTTCCATGTTTTTTATTTTCATCCTCTGATGGCTCATTTATAGAAAGTTTAAAAAAATTATATGGATCGTCATTCTGTGCAGAATTTTTGCGTGGAACTCGCTTTTTACCCTCATTTTTTGAAGGCTCTGATTTTTTTTGCTCAGAAGGAGTTTGTGGTAAGCTGTTTTTTTCTTCGTTAGGATTTTGACCTTCGCTCTGTCCGTTTTTCTTATCGTCGCTCATTTGTTCCTCAATAAAAAAGTTCTCTTTTAGAATATAATAAAAATCGTTAGGATATACAAATAAATAAGCGAATTTTTGACACGAGTTATAAAAACTAATTTTTTGTCCAACATTCAGTATTATATTTTTTTGTTTTATGCTTGTATTGCAAGAGTGCTGGCAACAGATTTGGACTATGAATATTAACGAAAATTATGCTTGTATCGCAAAAGTGCTGGTAACAGATTTGGACTGCGAATACACAGAGCGTTTGCCAAAATAAGGATTTGATTTTTTTAAGTTCAATAATTGTTCTTTAATCTGCTCGATGTGATTTTTTAAGAGTTGTCTGTTTTTTGCATTCTGTTCAAGAACTTTTTGCTGTAAAGAAGCGAGTTCACCTTGCATTTGCTGAACGCTAGCTTTGTCTTCGGTTGAAACAAGATTTTTAGAAGAAACTGAATTGTACATTGATTGCATAGGTTCAATCACTTTTTGAAGACAAGAAATATTCGAAACAATCTGCTGTTCGAGTTCTGTTTGAGCAACTAACGAATCTCCATCTTCTCTTTCAATTTTATCCTGCTGTTTTTCCAAAACAAGAAGATATTCTCTAAATTTATTGCGTTGCTGCTCAAGCAAAGTTTTAAATCGCCTTAAGATTGCAACCCTTTCTTCAAATTCGGCATTGGTCAATTCCATAGTTTACCCCTCAATATTTAAGCCGTTAGAAATGCGGCTGTTTGCAGGAGAATTAGCCTGACTGTTTGCCGCCTGATTCCATGCAGAAGAAAGTTCGTTCAACATTTTAAGCACGAATTCAATCTTCTTTTTATCTTTAGAAATATTTGCTGCCATCAGTTCCTGATTAAAATAAACATAGAGCGACATCAAATTTGTAGAAATTTGACCACCCTTTTCCATATCCAAACTAACTTCCAGTTCGCTTATGATGTCTTGAGTTTTCATTATAAAACTGCCGAATTTTTCGATATTTTTGGCTTGTATAGTTCCGTCTGCTTTAAAACATTCCAAAGCGGATGTCAAATTTTTTATCGCTCCTTCATACAAAAGAACTACGAGTTTTCCCTGACTCGCCGTCTTTATTCCCGTGTTTTGATAAGTCGCATAAGGATTTGTGTTAAAATATCCCATCTTTCGATTTTCTCCATGTTTTTTTCAAAAATTTGAGATTACTCTGAAAATATTGTCGGCTTGAAAAATTTTTTGTTTACTTTTTGTTTCGTTTTTATCAAATAAAAACAAAAAAAGCGCATAAAATCTCCAAAATTCCACGCTAGGCACAGAAAATATCGTCTGCTATCATTTTAGAAAGTTAGAAAATCTAAAATTAAAAAGTCAGAATGGAAATTCGGTTTTTCCAAAATGATTTTTATAGGAGGTATTATGAAATTATTAAAAGGAGCAATCGCTTTAACCTTTGCTGCAATTATCACGGCAACTTCAGCTTTTGCAGCAACTGGATTTGATGAACTTTACATTGGTTCTGCATCTTCTGTAGACAACGACTCTGTCTATTTTGACAACCTTTTAGACTGGAACAAATTGCTTTTTCCAAAACTCTATGGTCTTGTAAGCCTTGACAGCGAAAAAAAAGGAAATCTTGCCGCAGCAATCAACCTTAAAAACGGCGGACAACTTCACGCTTTTTGGAACGGAAATCTTTGGGAAGACGATCCAGAAAACACTTTTTCTGCACTTTATGGATTAAAGAACATGGCTTTTCGTGGAAAAATAGTCCAAAAAAAACAGACCTTTTTTGCAGGAACACCGCAAGAAATAAATTTTAATGCAAAAGGTCTTGGTGCAGATTTTGGAATGAACGTAAATAAGAAATTTGGCTTTACAGCGGGACTTTCTTATTTTTGGGCAAAATCTGGCGGCGCAAAACTTTCCGATTTTTCTATCAACGGCGGAATTTCGTACAAACTTAAAGAAGACACAAAAATGAGTTCTCGCGTATATGCAGGTTGGAACGGAGATTTTGTTGGCGTAGATGCAGGTCCAGTAGACGTAAAATTCAACACAAACACAATTTATGGAACTTACAAATTACAGTACAAGATAACAAAATCCTTTACTTACGGCTTTATAGGAAACCTTCCAATAACATTTGCAAGCGGAGACAACATTTCAACTTCTACAACAGTGGGCTTTAACTTGTACAATGGTTTTGTGGCAAAGGTAAAGCCAACGCTAGACTTTGCGGCAGGAGTTCAGACAACTCTTCCTTCTCTTTCTAGGTCAGATGGTTCAAATTCAAGCGGCAGATTCAGAAATTCGTTCTACACAGGACTTGCAATCGATGTAACTCCAGAAGTAGAAATGGCAGTTAGCGCAAACATTCATCCAACTGGCGACGACAGCAGCGGAAGCAATGGCGAAAGCCTAAAAGAAATTTGGGAACAGAGCTTTGCAATTTCATTCTCAATTCACCTGTAATCGCTTTTTCCCCTTTTAGTTTTTTTTTAAGCCGTCTATAATCTTTTTCATATTATGGAAAATTTTATAGACGACAACACAGTTTTTATATTAGACAGTTACGGACTTATATTCCGCGAATACTACGCTTTTTTTTCACGCCCGCTAACAGATTCCAAAGGACAAAATGTAAGCGCAATCTTTGGGTTTTTCAGGAATTTGAGCATCATTTTTAAAACCTACAAACCAAAATATTTTGTCGCTGCAATGGACAGCAGAACGCCAACATTCCGACACCAAATGTACGACAAATACAAGGCAACACGTGCAAAAACTCCAGAAGATTTAAAAGCGCAATTTCCAATCATAGAAGAATGCCTCAAAACGCTTGGCATAAAACCGCTTCGAGTAGACGGATTTGAAGCAGACGATGTGGTAGCAACAATAGCAAAGCAATGCGACAGACAAAACAGGCACTGCCTTATCTTAAGTGCAGACAAAGATTTACAGCAGCTTGCAGGAAAAAACATCCATATCTTAAAGCCTGATAAGACAAAAACCTGGGTCGAAGTCGACGAAAACGGCGTTGCTTCGGAATGGGGAGTTCAACCAAAAAAGATTCTGGACTTGCTAAGCCTAACAGGCGACAGTGCGGACAATGTTCCGGGCGTTCAAGGCGTGGGACCCAAAACAGCGGTAAAACTCATAGCCGAGTACGAAACTCTCGAAAATGTCCTTGCAAATGCAGATAAAATAAAGGGAAGTCTCGGCGAAAAACTTCGCACTTCAAAAGACGAGGCGCTTCTTTCAAAAAAATTGATAACCCTAGACGAGAATATTCCGCTCAACAAAAGCGAGCCGCTGCTTGAAAACGAGGATTTGTTCAAGAATTTTTGCACAGAAAATTTAAATTTTGGCGATTTTGCAAAAGAAATGACAAAGCGAGAGTTGCCTGCGCTTGCAAAAACCTACAGCGAGTTAAAAAATTCAGGAGGGGGAAGTCTCCCCCGCGCTCCGGCCGAGCCGTCCTCCGCTGCCCCCTCTGCGGGACACATTCCCGCAACGCCTTTGCTCAAAAAAAATCAAGGCAAGTACAATTTATGCACAGATTTAAAATCATTAGAAGATTTTGTAACGCAGGCAATAAATTCAAAAATCGTAGCCTTTGACACAGAAACAGACAGTTTAAACACCTTAGAAGCAAACCTTGTAGGTTTTTCACTTTCGTACAAAGAAGGCAGCGGAATTTATGTGCCTTTAATCGTAAACGAAGACCCGCTTTTTATGCGTCAACTCATTTCAAAAAAGGATGCCTTTGACCAGTTAAAAAGGTTATTCGATTCCAATATAACAATCGCAATGCACAATGCAAAGTTTGACCTAGAAGTTCTCTATTCAAATGGGCTGGATATAATAAATTTAGAAAACGCAAATTCATCATACAAACTCTTTGACACAATGATTGCTGCCTGGCTTTTAGAACCAGATAGAATTTCAAAAAATCCATATTCGCTGGAAACTTTGAGCGAGCAGATTCTAGGTTTAAAAGGCACAGAGTTTGAAGAAATTGTTGAAAAGGGCAAAACTTTTGCAGATGTAAAATTAGAAGACGCTGCAAATTATGCCGCAGAAGACAGCGACTTTACGCTCAAACTATGTAACTACTATCAAAACGCGTTAAAAAAAGAATCGCTTTGGGACTTATACACGCAGGTCGAAATAAAAGTTCTTCCAATACTCGCAAAGATGGAACTCGAAGGAATTCATTTGGATTCAAAAGTTCTAAATAATTATGGAGCAGAACTAAAAACTCAAATACAAAAAGCAGAAAACGAAATATACGAAACAGTCGGGCACGAATTCAACATAGCCTCTCCCAAACAGTTAAGCACAGTTCTCTTCCAAGAGCGCGCTCTTCCTCCAGGAAAAAAGACAAAGACTGGCTATTCTACAGATACAGATGTTTTGGAAAGCCTTTGCGCATTGGATACAGTTCCACAAATGATATTGGACTATAGAGCAAAATCAAAACTTCTTTCGACCTATGTGGAAACTCTGCCCAAAATGACAGATACCCACGGCAGAATCCACACAACCTTTATGCAAACAGGAACCGCAACAGGCAGGCTTTCTTCAAAAGATCCAAATTTGCAGAACATTCCAGTGCGTTCAGAAGAAGGACGAAAAATTCGCTCCGCATTTACAGCACCCCAGGGCAAAATTTTAATATCTGCAGATTACGCGCAGATTGAACTCGTGGTTCTGGCACATCTTAGTGGCGATAAAAATCTCTGCCAAGCTTTTATGCAAGGCGTTGATGTTCATAAATCTACAGCGTCGTTAATCTATGGCGTTTCGATGAATGAAGTGAGCGCAGAAATGAGACGCAACGCAAAAACGCTGAACTTTGGTTTGATGTACGGGATGGGTGCGTTTTCGCTTGCAAAAGATTTGAGCATAAGCCGTTCAGAAGCGGCAAATTTTATAGAAAACTATTTTAAAGTTTATTCTGGAGTAAAAGATTTTTTTGACAGGAATGTAGCACTCGCTGAACAGACAGGCTACATACAAACTCTGATGGGACGCAAACGCTGGATACGCGGAATAAACTCAAAAAACCGCATGGAAAAAGAAAGTGCCATACGAATCGCAAAAAACAGCCCAATTCAGGGAAGCGCCGCAGACATTGTAAAAAAAGCGATGATAGATGTTTCATCCAATCTTAACAAAAGCTCCACAGGTGCAAAACTTTTATTACAGGTCCACGATGAATTGATTTTAGAATGTGATGATGACGAAAAAATAATTGAAAAAACAATAGCACTTTTGACCGAAAAGATGGAAACCACAATCAAGTTAAACGTTCCGCTAAGGGTAAGCGTAGAAAAAGGAAAATCTTGGGGAGAGTTTCATTGAATTTAAAAAAGAGTAAAAAATTCGCTCAATTAACAGAGCAAGATTTGGACTTTAAAATTGCGTGCGTTACAGGGCAGATGGCGGCAGGCAAAAATTTCATATCAAACGCGATGGAAAAGAATTTTGGTTGCGTTTCTTTTGATTTAGATGTTTGCGTTCACACTGTTATAAAAAGGAATGAAAAAAAAATATTGGACGCTTTTAGTTTAGATGCAAAAAGCGCAGGAATAGATTTGCTTTCAAAAGACGGCAGTTTAGACAGGCGTGCGTTAGGTAAATTAATTTTTTCTGATAAAACTCTCATTCAAAAGCAGGAAAATCTTGTATATCCAAAAGTCATAAAGGCGACAAAAGACTTTATCAATAAAAATTCCGACAAAAAATTGATATTGAATGCAGCTCTTCTGTATAAAACGCCAGAACTACTCGCCCTTTGCGAAAAGATTTTTTTCGTTAGAGCCTCGTTTTTAAAAAGGCTTTGGAGAGCAGTATTACGGGATAAAATTTCAATCGCACAGATTTTAAAAAGATTCCGTGCACAAAGGCAGGTACTTTTGGAATATCAAAAAACTGGCAAACAAATTGTTTTTATAAAAAATTAGTGATAGATTTTCGGATAATAAAGAAGGAAAGGGAAAAATTGAAGTTTATCCTATTCCATTTTTGAATTTTAAACTTTTATAAGATATTGAGGATTTTATGAAAAATACAAGATTTTTTACAGCCTTTTTGTTTTCAATTTTAATGAGTTTAACAGGTTGTAACTATTTTTTGAACACGATTTTTCGATAACCAATAATTCAAGTTATGAAGCGCATTTTTCTATTTTAGGCTACAGCGACAGCGAATATTCTCTTTCTCAAGGAAATTCCATAACGCTAAAACTATATGACAATCCAAAACTAAAATTCCTATAGCAATTCAATAACGATAAGTCCAAATGCAACTGTAGAAATATGCGTTTATACACAATTTCCGCAATGGAATGCAACTTACAAAAACGGCGAAAATAAAAACGACGCTTTGAGTTTTCTAAGCTTTACAAAAAAAGAATAAAATTTTCTATAAAAACTGAAAGTCAACATTCGCAATTCTATAAAAAATTGAATCCTGTAAAAAATGATTTTCTCTTTCTATTTTTTTCTAAACAAATTTTATTTATTTCCGATAAGAAATCATAGGTATGAAAGTCTGAATCTTATAATCCACCGATTTTCATAGAGGTTTTTACTTATGGAACAAAAAAGAATTTTATGGATTGTTGCCGCTGCTGGAGTATTTTTGCTCGTAGTAATGGGAGGCGCACTTATCCTTTCCTCTCAAAAAAGCAAGAGCGAGCAAAACCTTTACGATATTTCAGAAAGTTGGGTTAATGCGCCAAAAACGGCAGATGTTTCGCCGATAGAAATTTTACCGTCTACAAATGCACAAACTCAGCCGTCCGAACAGGTAAATTCCGAAGACAAAGGGAATAACCAAAACAACTCTTCTCCGTTAAAAGTTGAAAACGTAACTGTAATTTCTGACAACACTTTGGTTTACGGAACAGGCTCTACAACAACGATTGATTTGAACAGTTTAAAGTCAAATCCGCCACAGGATTCTACGCTGCTTCCAAAAAATGACTACACCGCAAACCGAATGAACGAAGTTGAAGAAAATCAAATTTCAAACAAGGCACAAACAAATCAAAAAACTTCGCCAGATTCGTATTATGCGCCACAGCCAAAAACGCAGGAACAGCAAAAAGTTGTAAAATCAGCACAAAAGAGCACTTCAACTGCAAAAAAGAACGAAAACAAAAAAATTACAAAAACAGAAAAAACTGTGCAAAGTCAAACGGTTGAAACTTACTGGATTCAAGTTGGTTCATACGAAGCGAAAAAATCCGCTGACGAAGCGCGCTCAATACTCGACAAAATAAAAATTCAAAACGAAGTTTTTACATATAAAGATTCAAAAGGAAAACTGTTCTTTAGAGTTAGAGCAGGTCCTTACACGACAAAAAGCGAAGCGGAATATTGGCAAAAAAGAATTCTGGCAACCGACGAATTTGCAAAGACAAAAAGTTATGTGGTAAAAAACTAAAAACTGTAAAATTCGCTCTTTTAGCGCAATATATAAATTGATGAAAAGATTTATGTTAACTGCGCTATATCTTATAGCAACGGCTTACCTTTTTGGTGAGCCATTTTTTTTGCATCCAGAGTTAAAAACCTACGGAAACTTCGCGTTTGCAGAGGGAAAAAATCCCACCTTTGTTGGCTCAATAGGAATCTTTGCTAAAAATGAAAATTTAGAATTGTCCTCAATTCTTCCATTCCAAAAAAATGATTTTTCGGTGATAAAAGATTATGCCTGCCAGAAGGATTTTTGTTCACTTTTTTCTGAGCCTCGTTCAGCGTTAAGCATAAAACTTTTTAAAGAGAGCGTTCCTCTCAATTTTGCAGTTGGTAATTTGGGCATAACAAGAAGTATTTCAAGACTTAAAAATCCAGTTGCAAATTTGCCTTCTTCACCATTTACAAGAAATTTTTATTTTTCGAGCGGAATTTCACCTTATCTTCCGTCGCTCAATTCTGCAAAAAAGCCTTTATCGCTTTTTTTTGAAGCGGATTTTTCTAAAACAAAAGTTCCGTTTATTTTGCAAGGCGCTTTTGATAAAGAAAAAAATGCGTTTTTTAGCAGTGGAACTCGTTTTAATTTTTCTAAACACGTGTATATTCAAAGCAATATTACATTTGCAGGTTTTTATTTAGAAAATAATTCATCTTATCTTACAAAACACAAATTGAATTTTAAACGCGATTTTTATTATGCAACTTCTTTTGAAAGCAATTTTTCTTCCCCATATTTTAAAGTGAATTCTTTTATAGGTCTGCACCAAAGTCCTTATGATAAAAATTCGATGTGGTTTTATTTAAAAGAACGAAGTTTTTTTGGACCTTTTTTGCTAGATGCAGGATATTTTTTGATTCCAACTGCAAAGGATTTTCCAGAGCAAGTTCCTCTCATTACAGCTTCGTCGTCAATAGTAAAAACTTGCGAACAATTTTTTGTAAATTCACAATTTTTAATTTTAAACGAAAAATCTTCTGTTAAATTGGGAGCAATTTTTTGTCAAACGCGTAAGATTGCAGGCACAAGCAAGATATATGAAATAAAGCCGATTAAAGCGGGCGGTGGATTTTTGTATGAAAAAGAAAGATTTTCCCTTTCGCAAATCTTTTCAGTTTCAAATATCTTGATTTTTAAGCCAGAGATGGAAAAAGCAAACGTCCCACAAAAATTTTATGAGGTTTCTCTTGATATGTCAAAAAATCGTAAATATTGCAAAACGATTATAAAATCTTCGTGTAAATTTTACCAGGAAGATGATTTTAATCACGAGGAACGACAAGTTTATTCGTTTTCTGCAAAATCTTATTTTGGAAAATCGAAGAATCTTTCTGTTTTTTCTTCGTATTCAGCAACCTGCAAAGGAAGCGAAAAAGAGCGTGCAGCATTGAGTGCTGGAGGAAGTTTAAAAATAGAAAAAAAATATTTTTCGACTTACTTAAAATGCAGTTTTAATTTAAAGGTTTAAAATCCTGTGCGACGATGCGGCAAGGGTTTACTTGTAGCCCCGCATTTTGCCTGCGAGCTACCTACGGCAAGGGATTGTTGTCTCAAGAAAACATCCTTGTTTTCTTGAAACGGACAGTTTTCTTTCGAAAACTGTCAACATTTATTGTAGGTACACATCCGTGTGCTGTTTAAGAAAAACATCCGTTTTTTTCTTAAACGACAGTTTTTTCAAAACTGTCAACATCGATTGTAGGTCGCATCTCCTTGTGCGACAAATTTCAGTTTACGAAGATGCGGCAGGGATTGGAGTGGCGGCGTAGCCGTCGACCGCAGGAGCGTAGCGACGAGGACGATGAGCGCTTAGCGAACCACGCAAAGCCCGTTTTTTGCGAAACGCAAGTGGAGCAAAAAGCTGCCCAAATTTCTATAAAAAAATTCTGACTTGTTATAGCCTCAAAAGCAAAATAGAAGAATTCAGTTTGATTTTTTGAGCGGTCATTGAATAAGAGTTGATTTTCAAGTATATTGTCTAATCTACCGTTATGTTGAAATCATTATATTTGATGACTTTTTCTGCGGAATTAAATTTGCAAACTTTTTTTTGAGAGGTAACAATATGGCTTTTGATATTACTAAAGTACGTAATATCGGTATCAGTGCCCACATTGACTCAGGTAAGACAACAACTTCTGAACGCATCCTGTTCTTCTGTAACAAGATTCATGCAATTCATGAAGTTCGTGGTAAAGACGGTGTTGGTGCTGTGATGGATAACATGGAACTGGAACGCGAACGCGGTATCACAATCCAGTCAGCAGCGACTCAGGTAGAATGGAAAGATACTACAATCAACTTGATTGACACTCCAGGTCACGTAGACTTTACAGTTGAAGTTGAACGCTCTCTGCGCGTACTTGACGGTGCTATTATGATTTTGTGTGCGGTTGCTGGTGTTCAGTCACAGTCTATTACAGTAGACCGCCAGTTAAAGCGCTATCATGTACCTCGTGTTGCTTTTGTAAACAAATGTGACCGCCAAGGTGCAAATCCGATCCGTGTATGTGGACAGTTGAGAGATAAACTCGCATTAAACGCACACATGGTTGAACTTCCTATTGGTCTTGAAGATAAATTGGAGGGCGTTGTAGACCTCGTTGGTATGAAGGCTATCTATTTTGACGGAGAAAACGGAGAATCTGTACGCTATGCAGAAATTCCTGCTCACCTAAAAGATGACGCTGCTCGCTACCATCAGGAGTTGTTGGAAGAAGCTGCAAACTTTGATGACGCTTTGATGGAAAAAGTTCTTGAAGGTTCTGAGCCAACAGAAGAAGAGCTCATCACTGCAATCCGCAAGGGAACTCTTGCTGAACAGTTTGTAGGCGTATTCTGTGGTTCTGCTCATGCAAACAAGGGAATTCAGCCACTTCTCGACGGTGTAATCCGCTACTTGCCTAACCCAACCGAAGTTCACAACTTTGCTTTGGATCTCGACAAAAACGAAGAACAGGTTGAACTTTTCAATGTTCCAGATAAACCAGCTGTTGCACTCGCATTTAAACTTGATGATGGTCAGTTTGGACAGTTGACATATATCCGCGTATATCAGGGACGCATTCCAAAAGGAATTGAACTTACAAACGTACGCACCAGAAAAAGATTTAAGGTTGGTCGCTTAGTTCGTATGAATTCCGCAGCAATGGAAGATATAAGCGCAGCAGAACCTGGAGACATCTGTGCACTCTTTGGTGTAGATTGTGCATCAGGAGATACTTTCTGCGCAGAAGGAATTAATGTTGCAATGACTTCTATGTTTGTTCCTCGCCCAGTTATCTCGCAGGCTATTAAGCCAAAAGATAAATCTATGGCAGCAAACTTTGCGAAAGCTCTTAACCGCTTTACAAAAGAAGACCCTACTTTCCAAACAGAACTTGATCCTGAATCAAACGAAACAATCATCAAGGGAATGGGTGAACTTCACCTTGCAGTATATGTTGAACGCATGAAACGCGAATACAAATGCGAAGTTGAAGTAACACCTCCAAAGGTTGCATATAGAGAGTCAATTCAAGCACGCGCAGACTTCAATTACACTCACAAAAAGCAGACTGGTGGTTCTGGTCAGTACGGACGCGTTGCAGGTTTTATGGAACCGCTTGCAGAAAAAGATTACGAATTTGTTGACGCAATCAAGGGAGGAGCAATTCCTAACGAATACATTCCTTCTTGCGACAAGGGATTCAAGCGTGCAATGGAAAAAGGTTCTTTAATTGGTGCTCCAGTTGTTGGCGTAAAAATTACAATCAACGACGGTCAGTATCACCCAGTAGACTCTTCGGACATCGCATTCCAGACAGCAGCGATTGGTGCTTTCCGCGAAGGTTACGAAAAAGCAAAGCCTGTAATTCTTGAGCCTATAATGAAAGTTTCAATTGAAGGCCCAACAGAATTCCAAGGAAGCATGTTTGGTCTTATAAACCAGCGCCGTGGTGTAATTCTTGAATCCACAGACGAAAACAATATGTCAACAGTAAACGCAGAAGTGCCACTTTCAGAAATGTTTGGATTCTCTACAATCCTTCGTTCTTCAACACAAGGAAAAGCAGAATTTACAATGGAATTCTTAAAGTATGGCAAACTTCCTAACGCTGTAGCAGACGAATTGATTAAAAATTACAAAGAGTCAAGAAAGAACGCTTAATTGCGTCAAGGAGATGAATATGGTAAAGCAGGATCTTTATAATAAAAGCCCGGTTCGTCTTTTTGACGCTGCCACAGAGGGCGGTCTAAAAGAAGGCGGACTTGGTCTTGTAACTTCTAAAAAAGGTTTAGGAAAAACATCTGTACTTGTTCAGTTTGGAATGGATACACTTTTGAAAGATGAACAGCTTGTTCACGTAACATTTGACCTTCATTCTTCAAATGTAATTTCCTGGTACGATGGAATTTTTGCAGAAATCGCAAAAAAATCCGCAGGAAACAGTGCAGAACTCAAAACAGAAGTTGTTTCAAAACGCACAATCTTGAACTTTTCTCTTGATAACTTCACTGTCGAAAAGGTTGTAAATACGCTCAAAGCGCTTGCTTCCGCAGGAATCGCAGTAAAAGGCGTAGTTATGGACGGAATCGATTTTTCAAAAGTTTCAGAAAACGATGTAAAGGCCGTAGCAGATTATGCAAAAACAGAAAAAGTAACAATTTGGGGCTCGGCAACAGCAGAAGGCACAAAACTTTCTGATGTTGTACCACAGAACCTCGAAAAATACTTTGACGCAGTTGTAAACTTGAATCAAACAGGCACAAGTGTAGCCGTAGATGTTCTAAAACTTGGCGACAAGAAAAACGTAGAAACAAATCTAAAGCTCGATTCAAAAACACTTCTTATTTCAAAATAGACGATGTAAAATAACAAAACAAAAAGTATAAGACATGCACCTTTTGT
This sequence comes from Treponema pectinovorum, assembly GCF_900497595.1. Lineage (NCBI taxonomy): Bacteria > Pseudomonadati > Spirochaetota > Spirochaetia > Treponematales > Treponemataceae > Treponema > Treponema pectinovorum. The sequence continues at coordinate 436 of NZ_UFQO01000007.1, read as the reverse complement.
GTTAGACAAAAATCTAATTCTAAAAGGTGCATTTTTTATGCCTAAAATACAAGAAAAACAGGGCGGCTTTTTGCATTCGCAAAAACCAGGCTTTGCGGGGTTCCGCTATCGCTACATTGGCGCCAAGTCGCCAACGGCTCCGCCGCCCCTCCAATCCTTGCCGCTGTAAGCTCGCAGGCGGATAGAGGGCCTACACCGCACGGTCGCACATGGATGTGCGACCTACAATTTAATGTCGACTAATCCATGGAATTTAATAACAGTCCGTATTTTACAGAAATAGACATATTATAAATAATAAGATGGAGTAATTTGAGAATAAAAATCAACAAATTATCTAGTTTGATACAAATGGAAAAATATTAGGAAAATCTACAAAAAAATCAAACTTTTATATCTTATAAATCGTACAAGCTACTAAACAATTCCTACACTT
>NZ_UFQO01000006.1 GCF_900497595.1 Treponema pectinovorum | reverse complement strand
CCCCTTATTATAGATATAATATTTAATTTTATCATTCTGACTGTAGTGGTGTCAATTAAACATCTGTGCCTTGTAAAATGTTTAAATAAAACTCGAAAAAAAATATATTTTTTAAATTTCCCTATTGACCAAAATAAGTATTTTTTGATAGTATGGCAACATCACGCGGGCATAGCGAAGCTGGTTATCGCGCTGGCCTGTCACGCCGGAGATCGCGGGTTCGAGCCCCGCTGCTCGCGTAGCCCTCTTTTTAGAGGGCTTTTTTTATGTCCACGGGTATTAGCGCAGCTGGTAGCGCACTAGCTTCGGGAGTTAGGAGTCGGCGGTTCGAATCCGCCATACCCGAAGATTTCTTTATAAAAAATCAAATGAATTCCGACAAAAAATTGTAATGTAAACAAAAAAAATGGATTCGAACCGTCAAATCAGAGACGAGAAATTTGAAACAATAAAGATTTGTGGCTTTGATAATGTATTTGCAATAAGCGATGAATGATTTGAAAGGCAGAATCCGCCATACCCGAGAATTTGAAATAAAAAAAAATATGAATTCCTGACAAAAAATTGTAATGTAAACAAAAAAAATGGATTCGAACCGTCAAATCAGAGACGAGAAATTTGAAATAACCAAGATTTGCAGTTTTGAAAAAGTATTTGCGATAAGCGATGAATGATTTGAAAGGCAGAATCCGCCATACCCGAGAATTTGAAATAAAAAAAATATGAATTTCTGACAAAAAATCTTATATAAACAAAAAAATGGATTCGAACCGTCAAATCAGAGACGAGAAATTTGAAACAATAAAAATTTGTGGCTTTGATAATGTATTTGCGATAAGCGATGAATGATTTGAAAGGCAGAATCCGCCATACCCGAGAATTTGAAATAAAAAAAAATATGAATTTCTGGCAAAAAATCTTATATAAACAAAAAAATGGATTCGAACCGTCAAATCAGAGGCGAGAAATTTGAAATAACCAAGATTTGCAGTTTTGAAAAAGTATTTGCAATAAGAAATGAATGATTTGAGATAGAAAATTATTTTTAGGTCGCACCTCCTGTGCGACTGCGACAGGGATTGGAGTGGCGGCGAAGCCGTCGACCGCAGGAGCGTAGTGACGAGGACGATGGAGCGATAGCGGAACCACGCAAAGCCCGGTTTTTGCGAAACGCAAGTGGAACAAAAAGCCGCCCATAAGATAAAAAATACCTTATAATCGATTTTTTTTCTCTAAAATCTCCACTCTGAACGAACAAAAGTGGTAAAATTGAGAAAAGTTATAACTTATTGTTATTAAAAAGGTGTATTTTTTTATCTTTTTGCACGAAAATTTAATCAGTTGCACAACACGGTTTTACTTCAAATAACCTTTTAGAAGGAGTTATGTAGAATGGAGCTTTGTTTTTTAACTAAGGAGAAAAATGTTTGCCGTCTTATAATGGATAGGCTGGAATCAAAAGACTGCCACTGTTATATGCAAGACGATTGGATTTATCTTTACAAGAGTTTGCAATCGTACAAATGCAGCATCGATATGATTATTTGCGATTTTCAGGTGATGGGGTGTGCTTATTTTAATCTTTTTGAAGTTATTGCAGAAATGGGCAAAAAAATTCCTGTAATCTACTATAACGATCCTTTGCCGAGTGATGCTGAGCGAATTGAACACTGGATTAGCCAAAATGAGCTTTGCTATTCTTCCAAATTTGAATCTGTATATCTTGATATCTTAAACTCCTTGAACAAAATTGTAAGCGATCCGTCTATTAAAAGGCATATCGCTCTCATGCAGCCTGCTGTTCCTGTTGGATTTAAAACTTTTAAGCAAGGCACAGAGTGTAGGGAAATTGACCTCAATCAGTTTAGAATACGAAATTCCTTGAGTCCTTCGCTTTTTAGGCTTTTTGTTTTTATGTATAAAAATCGCTCCAAAGAACTTTCTATAAAAAGAATTGAACGAGCTGTATTTGGAGGAAAATTCGATTTTTTTGATCGAAAATCTTCCGTTTATTCGTATATCTCTCGATTGCGCAAGTCGATTGAAAATGATTCTTTTGTAAAAATCGACATAATCCGTTGCGACAAAGGTTCTTATCAAATGATTTTATATTGAGTTTTTAGTTTTTCAAAAATCGAAAAATAGCACTTTGTAGAATGATTTTTATACTGTCGAATTCTGTCTGCATAAATCTGCTTATTTTCTTAGTTTTTCTATAAAGTCCAGTTTTAGATTTTTTAGGTTTTCCGTAAGACTTACCTTATAGATATGAGGATTTAAAATTCTCTTGTAAGAAGCATCTAAAGTTTCTATTTGTTGATGTAAAAGTTGTTGTGCTTTTTTCAATTCTATTTCTGGATTTTGCTTTGGAACAATTCTGTTGCCGTTTTGTACGACTTTGTGAAGCAGAGGTTCAACCTTTGCCGCTTTAAAAGAGAACTGCCTGTAATCTACCATAGGATGAAAATATCTGTATTCTTTTCCCACTTCGATTTTTTCATTTTCCAGTGCGATTATGTCTGCCTTTGCGTTTCCTTGTTCATCGTAGAGCCTGTAGACATTTTTTACACCTGGGTTTGTATTTTTTTCCGGATTATCTGAAAATTTCATTGCAGGAATATTTTTCCCTGTCGTTTTATCGAACCTTGCAGCAAGTTTGTAAACTCCTGTAAAACTTGCTTCATTTCCGCCTGTTACCATGTGAGTTCCCACGCCCCAACTGTCGATTGGAGTTTTATCTTGAACTAAGGTTTCTATTATCTCTTCTGTAAGTTCGTTTGAAACTGTAATTTTTGCCTGAGGAAATCCTGCTCTATCTAATTCCTTTCTAACTTCTTGGGTTAAATAAGAAATATCTCCAGAGTCAAGCCTTACGCCAAAGTTATATCCTTGTTCAACGAGTTTTGCGCCTGCTTTTATAGCATTTTTTATTCCCGATCGAAGGGTGTCGTATGTATCTATTAAAAAAACTGATTTGGAAGGATAAATTTTTGCATAAGCATTAAAGGCTTCTAATTCTGAAGGGAAAGCCATAATCCAAGAGTGTGCCATTGTTCCCATAACTGGAATTCCATAGATTTTACCTGCCAGAGTGTTGGATGTTCCTGATGCCCCTCCTATAAAACTTGCCCTTGTTGCGCTCATCGCTCCGTCAAAACCTTGCGCACGCCTTAACCCAAATTCCATTATTGAGCCTTTTTTGCTTGCGAGCCAAATTCTTGTGGTTTTTGTTGCTATTAAACTTTGAAAATTTATCTGGTTTAGGATGAGTCCTTCTACAATTTGTGCTTCTATGAGCTTTGCGTGAATGCGTATTATTGGCTCTTGCGGAAAAATAACTGAACCTTCTTTAAACGCATACATATCGCCTGTAAAGCGAAAATCTTTTAAATAGTCTAAAAATCCTTGTTCAAAAATTCCCTGCGATTTTAGATATTCGATGTCATCTTCTGTGAACGAAAAATCTGTTATCGCATCCAAGAGAGTGTCTAAGCCTGCAAAAACTGAAAAACCACCGTTAAACGCCTGCCTTCTGAAAAACATATCAAAGACAACGTCATGATCCATTTCATTTTTCCAGTAGCCTTGTGCCATTGTAAGTTCGTAAAAGTCGGTAAAGAGTGCATTTTTAATATTGCCGTTTTCAATTCTTTCTTTCATTTTAATTCTCCAAAAAGATAAGTTTGGTTTTATAGATGAAAGTGTTCTTCAGCGTTTACCAACTTCATAAGTGATAAAAACCAGCTTTCAAATTTTAATAATTGTACGGTATTAAACCTTTTTTAGTCAAAGATAAAGTGTTTTTTTTAGATATAAAGTAAAACTGAATTTCATAATTCTGGTAAAAATCTTGAAACATTGTGATTGCGAGTTTGAAACTCTATAAAAATTGCTCAAGCAAAATTGAAAACCTTTATAAATCTCTGATTTTTATTTAATCGTTTATGGCAGCAGCGAAAGCGGAGTATATCTCGTAATCTTCAAATTCTTTTTTATTTTATCGTATACTTGCTTTGTGAGGTACAAATTATGGATATTCAAGAAAGGGCGGAACTCGCTGCAAATTTAAAAAAATCTGGAGAATGCAACTGCACTCAGGCTGTTTTAAAAGTTTTTAAAGATGAAATTCCTGTTGATGAAAAAACTTTGCTTGCAATGGCTCGCGGTTTTGCAGGCGGAATGGGTTGCTTAGAAAGCACTTGTGGCGCTTTGATTGGGGCTGTTATCGCTTTGGGTGTAATTGGCGGAGAAAAAGCAAGCCCCAGAGAAGCGGCGAAGATTCATCGCGCCTTTGTAGAAAAATGTGGCGATTCAATTTGTAAAAATTTAAAAGGCGTTGGAACAGGAAAGGTGCTTTGCGACTGTGGCGACTGTGTTAAAAATGCGGTTATAAGCCTTTGCGAAGTAACAAATATCTAAAATGTAAAAATGCATAAAAATGCTCCAGTTTTGCCCTGACAAAAGCAGCTGGAGCATAAATCGATTTTTTTTTCAGTTTTATTTTACAAGTTTGTAGCCTGCATCCGTAATCGCTTTTTCAAATTGTGAATCCGAAACTTCTTTTGAAAGTTTTACAACTGCACTCTTTTTTTCGTGGCTTGTTGTTGCAGATTCAACTCCGTCGATTTTTTCCAAGGCTTCTTTTACATGCCTTTCGCAATTCTGGCACATCATGCCTTCGATTTTTAATGTTTTTTCCATTGTGGACTCCTTTGTATTGTTTTTATCTTTGTTGTTTTCAATTATAAAACTTTTTGGTTCAGGATTTTTTATGCTTTTATAATGTTTTATATTTTTTACTCTAAAAAAATTTAATCGTAGAGCATTCATGACAACACAAAAACTTGAAAGGCTCATTGCGGCCGCTCCAAACATAGGATTCATATCCAGGTTGAAAAGATGATGATAGGCACCTGCTGCGATTGGAATGAGTATTATGTTGTAAAAAAATGCCCAAAACAAATTTTGATGAATATTCGTCAGAGTTTTTCGGCTCAACCTGATAGAAGTTGCAACGTCGGTAAGCTGGCTTTTTACAAGAACCACATCCGCAGCGTCTAAGGCAACATCAGTTCCAGCTCCTATTGCCATGCCTGTATCTGCAAGCGTAAGCGCTGGAGCATCGTTTATTCCGTCGCCAACCATGCAAACGCTTCCTTTTTCTTTGAGTGCTCTTATCACTTTTTCCTTGCCGTCTGGCAGAACGCCTGCAATAACTTCTTCTATCTGAGCATTTTTTGCTATTGCAAGTGCTGTCCTTTGGTTGTCGCCTGTTAGAAGAACTACATTCAGACCCAAGCCTTTTAATTCTTGAACTGCCTGAACGCTATCTTCCTTTAGAACATCTGCAACTGCAATTATTCCAAGCAGTTTTTCATCCTCAACAAAAAACAGAGGAGTTTTTCCTTGTGAAGAAAGCTCTTCCGCTTTTTTTTGCATTTCATTTTCAATCGAATTTGAGCAGACTTTTGAAATGTATTCAAAATTTCCGCCAGCGATTTTTTTACCGTCTAAGGTTGCACTCAAACCGTATCCTGGAAGGGCGATAAAATCTTTTACTTCTTTTAATTCGATTTTTTCGTCTTTTGCTTTTTGAATGATGGCCTTTGCAAGCGGATGCTCACTTTTTGATTCAAGGCTTGCCGCTTTTTTTAAGAATGTTTCTATATTCGAATCTTTTGAATTTTCATTTAAAACTATGTCTGTTACGACAGGTTCACCTTTTGTGAGAGTTCCAGTTTTATCCAGAGCGACAATCTTTGTTCTTCCTGCCTGCTCAAGCGAAGAGGATGTCTTAAAAAGAATTCCGTTTTTTGCTGCAACTCCGCTTCCGACCATTATTGCTACAGGAGTTGCAAGTCCTAGTGCACACGGACAAGAAACAACCAGAACGGCGATTGCGTGCCTAAGTGCAAACGAAAATTCTGCTCCGACAAAAAGCCAAATTATAAAGGTAATAGTTGCAATTAAAATCACAACAGGAACAAAAACTCCAGAAACCTTGTCTGCAATTTTTGCTATCGGTGCTTTAGTCGCTGCGGCATCGCTTACCATGCGTATTATTTGTGAAAGCGTTGTATCTTCTCCAACTCTGCTTGCCCTGCATTTTATAAAACCTGTCTGATTTGTCGTTGCGGCAGAAACTTCATCGCCTTCTTTTTTATCAACAGGAATCGACTCTCCTGTCAAGGCGGATTCATTTATCGCTGTATTGCCTTCAATTATTATTCCGTCGACTGGAATATTTTCTCCTGGGCGAACGACAAAAATATCCTCTTTTCGAACATCTTCAATTTGAATTTCAACTTCGTTGCCATCTCGTATGACAGTTGCTGTTTTTGGTGCGAGTTTCATCAGGCTTTTTAAAGCGGAAGTTGTGCGGCCTTTTGAAACGGATTCTAAAAGTTTTCCTATTGTGATCAGCGTTACAATCATAGCGGCACTTTCAAAATAAAGATTTTTCATATAATGAAGAATTTTTTCATTGTCGCCGTTCATGACAGCTGCGCTCATTCCAAAGAGCATTATCGTGCTATATACGAACGAAACTCCAGAACCCATTGCAACAAGGCTATCCATATTTGGAGAAGCGTGAACGAGACTTTTAAAACCGCTTACAAAAAATTTTTTATTTATCAGCATTATCACTGCGGATAAAATCATCTGCAAAAGTCCTATTGCAACATAGTTTGTTCCACCTTTTGTAAACCACGACGGAAGCGGAAAATTCAGCATCGCTCGTCCCATGCTCACATACATAAGTGCCAAAAGCAGCACGCTAGAATAGATGAGCCTTTTTACGAGGATTGGGGTTTCTTTATTTTCTAGCAATTTCTCTGTTTGGTTTAAAGAAGAAGATGAAGTTGATTTTTTTTCGCTATCGTTTAGAGGCTTTGCATCGTAGCCTGCATTTTTTACAGCTTGGATTATTTCGTTTCCGTTTGCATTTCCTTCTACACCCATGGAATTTGTAAGCAAGCTTACCGTGCACGAAGAAACACCTTCTACTTTTGAAACTGCTTTTTCGACTCTCGCGACGCAGGCGGCACACGACATTCCAGAAACTTCATATTTATCCATAAAATCACCTCCGATAAGAATGATTTGTGTATTTTATTTCATGAGCTTTTGCAAAGTTGCAACAAGTTCATCTATTATCCCTTCCTTGTCATTTTTTATGTCGTCTATGACGCAGGTGCGCAGATGGCTTGCAAGCAAAACTTTGTTAAAAGAGTTTAAGGCAGAATTTACCGCAGAAACTTGAATCAAGATGTCGGGACAGTAGCAATTATTTTCCAGCATTCGCTTAATTCCTTTTATCTGTCCTTCTATCCTGCATAGCCTGTTGGTAAGATTTTTGTATTCGTCATAACCTCTTTGCGTTTTTCTTTTTGAACAGCAACAATCGTTTACGCTTTCAAGCGACTGTTCATCTTTGCAGTAATTTTTTGTTAAGGATTTCATAAATATATATCTCTCTCCGATATTTTACCCCTAGGGGGTATTGAACTCTTTGCTCCGAATATTATATCTTATTGAAGTACAGGTCAATATTAAGGAGTCCTGGCTCAAAAAAACTTAAATTAAAAAAAATTACAAAATAACGATTTGCTGTTTTTATACAGAAATCGCAAATAATCTATAAGGAGAAACTTATGATAAAAATCTACGGAAGCAAAATGTGTCCTGATTGCAGGGCGTGTGAATTCAATTTTAAAAATTACGGAATTGAATACGAATATCTGGACGTAACTGAAAGTTTAAAAAACTTAAAGCAATTTTTAATCTACAGAGATAGCGATAAAATTTTTGACCGTTTAAAGGCGATTCACGATATAGGTCTTCCAGCGTGCGTTGGAGATGATGGAAAAATTTTTACAGACTGGGAGTCATTTTTAAAAGAAAAAGGTTTAAAAGTTCTTACGGAAGAGGGCGTAACTGTTCAAGCGTGCAGTCTGGACAGAAAAGGTTGTTAGCAATAACGAATACTATATATCAATTTATTTTCGACTTTGATTTTTTTACTATAATAAACTCGTTTTTCCACGAGGAAGGAATGATATGCGCTTAAGACTAAAGTCCATTTTTATAAAGTTGATTTTACCTATTGCTGTGGTGCTTTTAATTTCTACAGTTTCGCTTGTTTTTGGGCTTAGCAAGCTTATTGAAGCAAGATTATTTGAAAACGAAAAAGCAGGTATAACAAATGCCAAATTTGTTGTAGAAGACTTGATAGATCAAGAAATTTGGAATGTTCATTGTTTAGCAAAATATTCTTCGGAACTAGTCTGCGATTTTTGGGATGACAAAAAATCAATAGAGTCTATTTGCAAAAAACAGATAGAAAATTTTGACCTAGAATACATAAAAATTTTTGATGTGGATGAAAATTTGCTTTATTCTTCCATAGGCTCAAAAAATTCTGCCACAGAAAAATTAAAAGACGCGTTAAAAGGGAAATCTTTTTCTGGCTTAAAACTTGCAAATAATGGTTCGTTTTTAGCGTATTCGCTTTTTCCTTTAAAAGTGGAAGAAGAGATTAAAGGTGCAATAGAGGTTGCACAAAAAATTAATACTCCAGAATTTATGGACAGAATGCCAGAAAGCGTTGGTTGCCACTTTGCTATAATTCACGGTGGCAAGGTTATCGCTTCTTCCGCAAAAAATTTGATGAATACTTCAATTTCTGCTGAAGTGCAAAGCAGATTAAAAAAAGAAAAAAAATTGATTGAAACGGTGGAAATTGCTGGTGCGACTTATTTGGGGCAATACTGGAATGGCAAAGGTATAAACGACTGCATATTTTTGGTTGCAAAGAGTTCTATTTCCATAAGTAGACTTTCAAATCAGTTAAAGACCATTATTTTTGTTGCCCAGTTAATTGCGAGCCTTCTGATAATAGTTTCTTTTGTAATTTTTGTTTATTTTGTTGTTCGTAAGCCGTTAAAGATGACGAACAAAGCCGTAGTGGAGCTTTCAAGTGGCGAAACGGATTTAACTTATCGCTTGCCAGAAAAAGGCAAAGATGAATTGCAGGATTTAGCAAGTGGTGTAAATTCGTTTGTATCTTTATTGCAGGATTTAGTAAAAGAACTGTATTCAAAATCCTTTGAAATTCAAAATGTTGTGCAGGAATTAGGCTCAAATTCTCAGCAGACAGCAACTGCAACTTCTCAAATAATGTCGAATATCGAATTTGTAAAAGGCCGCACAGAAAATCAAGTAAAGGCCGTAACTCATACAAACGATATAATTTCGAAATCTGGACTTTCAATGCAAAAATTAAAGGAAAACATAGTCGCGCAGTCTTCAGATTTAACAGAATCGTCGGCTGCCATTGAGCAGATGCTTGGGAACATAAAGGCTGTTACTGCGTCCATAGATATGATGTCGTCTTCGTTTAAAGATTTAACAAAACTCATAAAAGATGGCGCACAAAATGTAAGGGCAACCAGCGATGTAATGAAGCAGGTTGAAGATAAATCTAAACTTCTTACGGAAGCAAACAACATCATAAAATCGATTTCTGCACAGACAAACCTTCTTGCAATGAATGCGATGATTGAATCCGCCCATGCTGGAGAAGCAGGGAAAGGCTTTGCTGTTGTAGCAGATGAAATTAGAAAACTCGCTGAAAATTCAGGCAATCAAGCAAAATCGATCGAAGAAAATGTAAAGGATATAACAAATCTCATAAATGAAGGTGGAAGGCTTTCTGAATCTTCGCAGCAAAGTTTTAATACGATAGACAATCAAGTAAATATTGTTGAGCCATTGGTTCTTCAAATTTCAAATGCAATGGCAGAGCAAAATGCAGGTTCTTCGCAAATATTAGAAGCGCTTACAAATATGAAAGACGAATCAACACTTGTTGACGAAAGTTCAAATCAACTTTCAACTGCGATGGGAACTGTCGCTCAATATATGCAGTCGGTAAGTCATATTTCAAATACAATTTTGACAAGTATGGATAAGATGGCAACCGACTCCGAACAGATAAATCAAGCGACAAATATGGTAAAAGACCTTGCGCTAAAAACAAAAGTGGCTGTGGAAACTATAGATAATTTGATAGGCAAATTTAAAGTTTAATCACAAGATTGATTGCAATTATATTTGTAAAAATCATCGCTGCATTTGGAATATCATTTTGCGATTGCTGATGATTTATTGTTTTGAAGTAAAATCGACTTTAGATTTTTGCTATATTAGACGAAATATATTTTTATGAAGCGATTTTATTTTTTTAGCATCTTTTTTATTTTTGCTTTATTTAGTTTTTTGGCTTGCAATAATGATGAAAAATCTTCGTCCAAAATTTCAGAGGCGAAAGACGAAGCGATAAAAGATTTTGTAAGGAATTTACAAAGCGAAGTAAAAATTTCTCAGCTTTTTTTGGTCAACATCGAAGGAAATCAGAAATTTATTCCAGTTGAAACTTGCAAAATTTTTTCCGAGCAAAAAAAACAAACGCCACTTCTTGCAGGCGGCTGCCTATTTTTTGGTTATAACATTGCAAAAACAAAAGACGAAGTTCAAACCTTTATAAAATCGATTCACGATTTTTATCTAAAAAATCAAAATCCACCTCCTTTTATCGCTGTTGACCAGGAAGGTGGCGATGTGAACCGATTAAAATCGTTGACGAATATTTTTCCTTCAAATAAAACTGTCGCTTCGAAAATGACTTTAGAACAAGCGGCAAAACTTTACAAAGAGCAGGCAGATGAACTTTGTAATTTGGGTTTTAATATGAATCTTGCTCCAGTTGTTGAAGTTGAAACTCCTGAAAATTTTAAATTTTTAGGAACTCGCTCGTTTGGAAGTCTCCAAAAAGTTTTAGAATACGCTCCGCTTGAAATAAATGCATTTGAAAATCAAAAAGTTTTAACAGTTTTAAAACATTTTCCGGGAAACACAAATACAGATCCTCATACAGGTTTGCCAGAAATTAAACTCGATTTAAAAACGCTAAACGAAACATATCTTTTGCCGTTTAAAGAACTTCTCCCATTTTCATCTGCGGTTTTGATGAGCCATGCACGCCTTTGTCTTGTGCAATCTGATATTGAAGAAAATGCGTCAGATTTTGATAAGGATTTATTTTTGCATTCAAAAACTTTTAAAGGAGAACCTGCTTGCCTTTCAAATTTTTGGGTTGGCGAGGTTTTGCGGAAACATTTTTCGTTTGCGGGGCTTGTAATAAGCGATGATATTTTTATGGGTGCACTTGCTTTAAATGGTTTTCCTCCAGACGAGGCTGCAATAAAAGCTATAGAAAGCGGAACGGATATAATCATGCTCAGCGAAAAACGTTATGGCGAAGTTGCAAAACTCCTGTTGCAAAAAGCCGCGTCGTCCTCGGATTTTGCTCTAAAAATTGATAGGGCAGTAGAGCGCGTTATTGAATACAAGATAAAAGCTGGCCTGTTAGAATTTGAAGAGGTCGAAGATTCTCTGAACCAAAAACAAAAATCAAAGTCAATTTTTAAGGTTAAAATCGCTAAAAAGTTTTTAGATTCAATTTCGGAGGATTTAGATTGAAGCAAAAAGACAGAATTCAAAAAAAAATGGGTTCAGAAGGATTTGAATCTTATTATTCATCAATATATAAAGAACGCTGGCCTATTTTAAAAGCTGCACTTTTAGATAGCGTAAACCAAAGTGAATTTAATGCAGGTGGAAACGAAAGTTATTTTTTAGATAGGGCATCAGTTAGAGCTGTATGTTCCCTTCCGCTTGATAATGCAAAATCTATTTTGGATATGTGTGCCGCTCCTGGTGGTAAGTCTTTGATTTTAGCGGCGTCTATGGAAAAAGATGCAAGTCTTCTATGCAACGAGCGTTCTGCTGAGCGCAGGCTACGATTGGTTCATAATATTCAAAATTGTTTGCCAGAAGAAGTGCAAAATCGAATCACTGTGATTGGGAAAGATGGCGGACTTTTGTGCCTTTCAAAAGAAAATCGTTTTGACAGAATTTTGTTGGATGCGCCTTGCTCGTCTGAGCGGCATGTTCTTCAAGATGAAAATTATCTAAAAGATTGGTCGCCATCGCGCGTAAAAAAACTTTCATTTGCACAATGGACGCTTCTGTCGTCTGCATGGCGAATGTTAAATCAAAACGGCTATCTTCTTTATTCGACTTGTGCGATGAATCAAGATGAAAACGATTGTGTTATCGAGCGTCTTTTAAAGAAATTTGATGATGTTCAAATTTTTTCGCCAGAGATAGCAATTGATGTTAGTTCATTTTGTTCAAAAGATTTGCCGCAAGGAGAAAAAACAGAATTTGGCGTTCAAATTCTTCCTGACATTTGCGAAAATTCGGGACCGATTTATTTTTCTCTTTTACATAAAAAAAATATTTAAAATCTAGCGGATTTTTTACTTGTGTGATAAAATCCAGAAAATTATAATAAGGGAAGAGTGTTTTTATGCGTTCATCGACGAAAGGAAAAAAACTTCAAACCATCATAAAAATTGAACGTTTGCTTGGCGAAATTCAGGATTTTGATGTTCTTTTAGAGCGCATCCTTACTGAAGCTCGAAGAATGGTTAGAGCTGACGCAGGTTCAATTTATGTTGTAGAAGACGACAGATTAAAAATAAAATATGCACAAAATAGCACACAATTAAAAAAATTGCCAAAAGGTTCAAAACTCCCGTATGTTGCTTTTTCTTTCCCTATAAGCGAAAAGTCTATTGCAGGTTATACTGTTGTTTCTGGACAAATCGTAAATTTAAAGGATGCATATCACATTCCTCCAGAGGCTCCTTACTCTTTTAATATCGAAACAGATTTAGCAACAGGATATAAAACCGTTTCCATGCTTTGCATCCCTTTAAAAATGGCTAACGGAAGGACTTTGGGAGTTCTTCAAATAATAAATGCAAAGGATAGAATCGGAAATATCACTTATTTTGGCGAAGATGAAGAGCTTTTTGTAAAACATTTTGCATCCAGTGCAACTCAAGCTCTTGAACATGCGTATCTTACGGTAAATATGATAAAGCGAATGCAGAAAATGGCGCAATATCGTGACCCTAAAGAAACGTATCAGCATGTAGAGAGAGTTTCGTCTTTTGCCATTGAAATTTATGACCGTTGGGCTGTTAACAACAATATAGATTTGGACGAGCAACAGAAATTCCGCGATAACTTAAAAATCGCTGCAAAGTGCCATGATTTTGGAAAAATCGGAATTCCAGATTCTATCCTAAAAAAAGTTTCTCCGAGGCTTACAGACGAAGAGCGAGCTGTGATGAAAGGGCACACTTGTGTTGGCGGACTTTTATTTGCAGATGCGGATTCTTCATTAGATATTATGTGCAGAGATGTTGCCCTCAGGCACCATGAATATTGGAACGGAAGTCCAAAAGGCTATCCCGGAAAAATTGATTATTTAAAATATGAACCTGGTCAACCAGTTGGAAATTCAGAACCACTCAAAGGCGAAGAAATTCCGCTTGCCGCTAGGATTGTTGCCATCGCTGATGTTTTTGATGCTTTAAGTCACAAACGTTCGTATAAAACTGCTTGGTCTTTGGAAGATTCTTTTAAAGAAGTTCAAGACTTGTCTGGAATTCAATTTGACCCAGACCTTGTAAAAGCATTTATGCAGGTAAAAGACAGAATAATAGCGATAAACGAAACTTGGAAAACACACGAAGCCTAAAATCTAAAAAACGACGATTTTGTCTTGTTAGCAAAGCATTGTGTAAAATAAAAATCTCTACATTAAACGTAAAAATGTTCGTTGCTCAATAAAAATGCTTGTCTGTCGATTTTATTTTTTTCGAGAAAAAGTTTCGTTCACTCGTAGTTGAGCAGTTACCTTTTCAAAAGTTGTTTCAAATTTTTTAAGTTCTTTTTGACCGTATCTGTTATCGTTTGAACCAAATCCAAGTTCTGCCATATTCAGATAAAAATTTCGTTCCAGCAAGCGCTCTTTTATGTTGTCTTTTGTAAAAATTGTTCCTCTGTCGTTCATCACGCAGATTTTTTTTTCTACGAGTCTTGCCGCAAATACAATATCGCGCGTTATTACTACGTCTGCTCCTTTTGCGTTTTCAAATATAAAGTCGTCGGCAGAGCCAGTTTTTTTTTCTGTTATGCACATCTTGAAAAGCGGATTGTCTTTAGGAAAAGGAATTTCTCTGTTTGCGACAAAACTCACATTCATCGATTTTGATTTTGCACAATCAATAACATAATTTCTTACTAAAAGAGGGCAGGAATCCGCATCTATCCAGATTACAAATGAATACACTTTTTATTCACCTAAAACCGACTTCAATTTTTCAATCATCTGTTGGGTGTGTTTTTCAGCTTCTTTGCTTTCTGTGTTATCTTGAATTGCAGCAGAAGTTACATTTTTTGATTTTTCTTTATATAACTCATCGCAAAGCATTATTCCTGCAAGGATTGCTATGTGAGTGTTGTTTTTCATCATTCCAGTTTTTTGGATTTCTTCTGTTATGCTCTTATAGTAGCCGAAGAGTTTTTTCAGATATTCGTCGTCTTCTGTGGCTTTAATTGAAAAGGAAGTTCCCAAGAGATCTATCTGCAAAGTTCCCATTTTTATACCTCCGTTTTTATTTAGAAGATATCAAAAGTAGGCTGGGAATTATCAGTTTTTTCGTTATTATTTTGGTTTTCGTTTTGAATAGGTTCAGCATTGTCAAAAGTATTGAGAGAAACCTGTTTAAAGTTCTGTTCTACAGCATTATTAGGAATTTGTTCTTTTGAGTTTTGAACTTCTTGCTGTGAATGGATTTGATTATCTTTTTGAATTGATGAATTATCAGTTTCAAAAGATACAGAATGCACTGCATTTTCTACAGCGCTTAGTCGTTCCAAGGCTTTTAAGACTCCTTCCTCGATCCTGTTCTGATCCAACTGAAAAGAAGAAAACTGCTCCGTTTTTGCCGAAAGTGCATTTGTGAGCTCTGTGCATTTTCTACGCAAAGCAGCATTTTCCGCATTAAGCTGCTGAATCTTTTCAACAGCGTTTTCAACTTTTTGTTCAAGAAGAAGAACCTGATCGAGTGAAATCATACCTTAGGACTCCCTACTTATTTGGCAAGTGCTTTTTTTGCTACTTCAACAACAGCCTTAAAAGCTGCCTGATCTTCGATTGCCATATTTGAAAGTGCCTTACGGTTGAGCGTTACTCCAGCCTTTGTAAGACCATCGATAAATCTTGAATAAGAAAGACCTTCATCGCGAACTGCTGCATTGATACGCGCAATCCACAACTGGCGGAAATCTCCCTTTCTATCGCGGCGGTCAACATAAGCATGGCGGAGCGCCTTTACAACAGCGTCTTTTGCTGCTTTGTAGTTAGTTCCGCGACGTCCTGTAAAACCGCTTGCAAGCTTTAAAATCTTTGCGCGACGGTTATTTCTTTTTGTACCATCTATTGCTCTAGACATTTTATTCTCCTAATTTAAGTGGCTCTTAGCCATACGGAAGTTGCTGTTTTCTGATTTTTGCTGCTGAATCCTCAGAAAGAATTCCTGACGCACGAAGGTGCATCTTTCTTTTTGATGATTTCTTTGTCAAAATATGACGAAGATTCATCTTCTTGTACTTAACTTTGCCTGTTCCTGTAAGAGTAAATCTCTTTGCGGAGGCTTTCTTTGTCTTCATTTTAGGCATCTTATCAACCTCATCCTTGTTTGACTTTAGAATTTAAGGTCATCGACATAAAACGTCCTTCGATTGCTGGAGCTTTTTCAATGCCGTATGAGCCCTCTCTAAGCCTTTTTTCAACTTCTTTCAGGACATCGTATCCCAACTCTGTGTGAGCAAGTTCACGACCGCGGAAACGAATCGTAACTTTAACCTTGTCGCCAGCGTCAAGAAATTCCTGAACATGCTTTGCCTTAGTATCAAGGTCGCCTGAACCAATTTTTGGCTGCATGCGAATTTCCTTAAGTTTAAGGACTTTTTGGTTCTTGCGGGAATCACGGAGTCTTTTTTCCTGCTCGTACCTGTACTTACCAAAATTAAGAATCTTACAAACCGGTGGATTTGCATTAGGTGACACTTCTACAAGGTCGAGATTTCTCTCTTTCGCTAATTCCAGGGCCTCGTGAGTTGAAATTATCTTTGCTTCGCTTTTGTCCCCTTCATCATCAATCAAACGAACCTCACGAACACGAATCTGCTCGTTAATTCTTAAACCTTTTATGTCTGACAACGTTCCTCCTAGTGTCTGTAAAACACTTTATCTATAAGTTTTGTAATACTATCAAAAATCAATAGTTTTTGTCTAGTTATAAGCGATTTTTCGCCAGTACACAAGCCAGACGCAAAAGTCTTGCAATCAAGTTTTAATATTAAAAACACCTTCGCTTGATTTTTTCATTTTTGCCTTTTTAGGCGAAAATTAGTGCCTTGCTGCATCAAAATTAAACTTTGTTGAAATTGAAAAGAATATTTGATATTTTTTTTGTATGTATTTGTTTTCGTTTTTACTTTTTCCTGTGGTATTCGCTTTTTTTATATACAAAGATTTTAGCAATGCCGGTGGCTTTGCTTTTTTGAAAAATAAATTTCTTCCCTGCTTTTTTTCGCTTTGCTGTGCTGTTTTTTTGAGCGTTTTGTTTGAATATTTCATTTTTTTGCCACAGTATCATGGGCAGTCAAAAATCGTATTTTTTCTTTTGAATTGGCTGCTTTCGTTTGTTTTGCCATCGCTTTTTTATGTTTTATATGTTTTGTGGTCAAAAGATGGGTGGAGCGAGCGAATCCAGAACTTTTTTTATTTTATGATGAGTTTTTATGCGATTTACCTGCCTTTTTTATGCTTTTCTACAAGGAATGAAAATTCATTTTTTACACTTTTTTTTGAGCCTGTGCTTTTTTTGTTTATGATTTTTCCATTGCGCAAAGAAGTCGATTCAATCTTTGAAAAATCCTTAAAAAATCCTAGCAAAATCATAAAAAATGCGCTCTTTATCCTTGCCGAAAGTTCTTTGCCCACAATTATCTATCTGCTTTGGCATTTTGACTATCCAATTTTTATTTGGGTAGCACTTTCATTTTTATATGTGCTTTTTTGTGCTTTTTATGCGCAGTTAGGATTTGCCAACTGTGCAATAAATTTTGTAAAACGAACAAAAATTAACAGTTAGACTATTTTTTTTATATGGGCGGCTTTTTGCTCCACTTGCGTTTCGCAAAAAACGGGCTTTGCGTGGTTCGCTAACGCTCATCGTCCTCGTCGCTATGCTCCTGCGGTCGACAGCTTTGCCGCCACTCCAATCCCTGCCGCAAACTGATGTCTGTCGCACAGGAGGTGCGACCAAGAATTAAATGCTGACAGTTTTGCAAGAAACTGTCGTTTAAGAAAAACACGGATGTTATTCTTAAACAGCACAGGGGTATGCGTTATAACCGGCATCTACATTTTTTTTGTAAAATAAAAAAGCGAAGAGAATATGTTTAAAATCATATCCTAAACTTCGCCTTCATTTTTTTTGTAAATCTACAAAATCGTCTTATGCTTTTCCTGCTGAACCCAAAACGTCTTTGTTTTTATGTGCGTACATCTTTTTTAATTCTTCACGAGCAGGTCCAAGATATTTTCTTGGGTCGAATTCATCAGGATGTTCTGTAAGAACTTTTCTGACCAAAGCAGTCATCGCAAGTCTTCCGTCAGAATCTATATTTATTTTACAAACCGCAGATTTTGCAGCTTCTCTCAACTGCTCTTCTGGAATTCCTACAGAGTCTGGAATTTTTCCTCCGTACTGTTCTATCATCCTTACATATTCAACTGGGACAGAAGATGAGCCATGTAGAACGATTGGAAATCCTGGAAGTTTTTTTTCTATCTCGTGGAGAATGTCAAAAGCCAATGGAGGAGGAATTAAAACTCCGTCTGCATTCCTTGTGCACTGCTCTGGTGTAAACTTCATTCTTCCGTGCGAAGTTCCAATCGATATTGCAAGCGAATCTACTCCTGTCTTTTGAACAAAATCCTGAACTTCTTCAGGTTTTGTGTAGTGGCTTTGTTCTGCAGAAACTTCGTCTTCAACTCCCGCCAAAACTCCAAGTTCGCCTTCTACCGTTACGTCAAATTTATGCGCATATTCTACAACTTTTTTTGTGAGTGCTACATTTTCGTCGTAAGGAAGTGCAGAGCCATCTATCATTATAGAAGAAAAACCGTTATCTATGCAGTCTTTTGCAATTTCAAAATCTCCACCGTGGTCAAGGTGCAAAGCAATCGGAATATCGCAGCCCAATTCGTGAGCATACTCAACCGCACCTCGAGCCATCCATCGCAATAAAATAGGGCTTGCATAAGAGCGAGCGCCTTTTGAAACTTGAAGTATTACAGGAGATTTTGTCTCTACACAGGCCTGAATTATCGCCTGTAGTTGCTCCATATTGCTAAAATTGTATGCTGGAATGGCATATCCGCCTTTTACAGCCTTTGCAAACATCTCTCTTGTGTTTACAAGCCCTAAATCTTTGTAACTTACCATACATCGTCTCCTACAAAACTTTTGGAGTAATTTTATGTTTTTCCAAAAAGTTTTTACCTTCCGTTCACAAACTTTTTATAATTGAGAGCGGCTATATTTTTAAATTTGCAACGCAAATTTTGACTGTTTACAATATTCATCAGAATTCTCAATCGAAATCTGTGATTTTTGTTCGCATTTATAATAATTATTTTTTAATTCGTTTTTGTCTTGTAAAAAAATCCAAAACAAATTTAAAATCAGTCTACTTAAGATGCTCAATTATGCAATGGGATATGCAGAAAATCAAGTTAATGATTTTGTCAGTTCAAATTATCTAGCGTAAAAGAGTTTGACAAAGGTCTTAGAGAAAAATATAATCAAAATGTTATTGTAAAAATATAATTATTTTAGTGAATAATACCGATAACTAAATGGTCGTGTTTTAAATGAACGCGAGCGAAGGAGTTTTTAGATGAAAAAAAGCGTTATTGCTTTAGCGAGTCTTGCTCTTCTTTTTGGATTCTGTGCTCCACTAATTGCACAGCCAAGCAGTAGGGCAGTGGAAACTTTTATTGTTGACGATTTTGACAATAAGGGAGAAAAAAATTTGTACCAAACTATGGTCGATTTAGACCAGTGGACTTGGGCTGTTCAAACTAGCCGTAACATCAATAAAGATGCAGGTTTTCCTAAGTTTGGTTATTTTGATGGTCAGCCGAATTCGCTCAAAGCTTTAAACAAAGACAAAGATGCGCAACCAAAAGTATTGGGAGTAAAGACAAGTTTTTTGCGAAAGGGTGAAAACTGGTTCGAAATTTATCCAGAAGTAAACGGGAAGCCTTACGAGATTCCGTTTGTAGGAACTTGTACTCAGATTGATTTTTGGGTTTGGGGTGCGAATTATCTGTATTACATAGATCTTTTGGTTAGAGATGCTGAAGGTCGCGTTCATACTTTACCTGCAGGAACCCTTTCATTTAACGGATGGAAGAATGTAGTTGTTTCTGTTCCTGGCTCTATACGTCAGCGTTCAAGACTTCGCAGTGGTCCTACTACAATGACTTTTGTTGGTTTCCGCATTCGAACAGATCCTGATGAATATGTTGACGATTTCAATATTTTCCTAGATCAGTTAAAGTATACAACTAATACTTTGAGCAATATATTTGACGGTTATGAATTAAAAGATATAGATTTTGGTGGATCTTCATCTGGTAGTTCATCAACAAGTGAGGCTAAATAATGAAAAAGTTACTTACAGTTCTTTGTGCAATGACTGTTGCAGGCTTTGCATTTGCACAAAATTCAAGCCTTTCAGAACCTGATCCAACAATCATAGGCGCTGATTCAGCAAAGCAGGCGCTCCGTGAAGTTTCAGTTGATAAATTTGAAGTTGAAGGTTCTTGGAACGCTTCTATTTCTCCAGATTATGGCGTTATTGCTTCAAGACTTTTTGATGGAAGTCCTGCAATGAAAGAGCCTTTGTCTAGCGAAGAAAATTCTCCTGATACAAAAGTTTTGGGCGTTAAGGTTGAATTTTTCCGTCGTGGAATAAATTCTTTCTTTATCCGCTCCGCTCGTCCTATTCCAATCGAAGGTGTTACAAAGACAATCTCTATGTGGGTTGCTGGACGCAATATGGATCACGAAATTTTTGTTTTAGTTCAGGATTATTTCGGAAACAATTTTGAACTTTATCTTGGAAATCTTGGATTTTCTGGCTGGAAAAAACTTACTGTTGCAGTTCCTCCTACTCCAGATGGAGAGCATGGAATTATTCAGCAGAGTGCTTACAATGGTGTAAGACCTGGTCTTAAAGTTTTAGGCTTCAGAATTGATTGCGATCCAGCTTTGGCTCGTGGTCAGTATTATGTTTACTTTGATGATTTGCGCGCGGTTACAGATCTTTACGACCTTGAAAACCGTGATGAAGATGACATCATGGATGACTGGTAGTAGTTAAGTTGTAAAATAAAACGCCCTTCGACTGATGAGGGGCGTTTTTTTTTGCATTTTAAAGTTTTGCCGTTTTATTTTGCATCAAAAATTTTAATTTGCTGCATTTTTTTACGAATTTTTGTGCAATGTTTTTTTTATTTTAGATAAATCCTTCGTATACAAGCCCTTTTTGACCGTCGATAGTTACGGAAAGTCCTGTTTCAAGAGAGGCTGTAACACAAGGCGAATCTGTTAGCCAAACTAGATTTTTGCTGCATGAAGTCAAAGTTTCTGCGGAAAGGTCGCTTCCACTTTCTGCTATAACTCCGTTTACCAACCTCAAAAGAGGAATAAACTCATTTGTAAGGCGATTGCAGACTAGGATTGTATTTTTGGAATTCCTTATAAATTCAATCGCCTCGTCTGGCTTTTCCACATTTACGATTCTTCCAAATGCCAACGGTGATTTTTTGTTTGAATATCCGTGATTTTTTCCTCGTGCTAAAACATTGCCAACTACGATTACTTTTATAGTGTTTGCCATAAGAGGACTGTGCAAAGGAATTGATGCAATCATAACTACGCTGTCGCTCATGGCAACAGAATTTTCGTCTAAGGCAACTTTTATAGAATTTTGAATCATCGTCTCTGAGTCGTAAACTTTTTCGCACAGTATTGGATTTACTCCCCAATTTAGCATGAGTTGTCTTGCAACCTGTTCGTCTGGAGTTACCGCAATCACTATCTGCTCAGGCCTAAAACTGCTTATCATTTTTGAGGTATTTCCATGCAGAGTTGGAGAGATTATCGCTTTTGCGCTTATGTTTAATGCCAGGTTATAAGCGGTGCTGGCAACTGTTTTTCCGATGTTTTTATCCGGCTGCGAAGAATAATTTTTTTCTTCTTCGATATAGAGAGTTCTCATCCTAAGCCTGTATTCGTCGGACGATTCTGTCGTCCTTACTATGCGCGACATTGTTTCTACCGCTTCTACAGGATATTTTCCTCCTGCTGTTTCTCCAGAAAGCATTACAGCGTCTGTTCCGTCGATGACTGCGTTTGCAACGTCTGTAAGTTCAGCACGAGTTGGGCGTGGATTTACAACCATAGAATCTAGCATTTGAGTTGCTGTTATTACAGTTTTAGCGGCTTGTCTGCACTTTCGTATAATCTTCTTTTGAGCAAGCGGGATTCTTTCTGTTGGAACTTGAACTCCTAAATCTCCTCTAGCAACCATTATTCCGTCTGCTTCTTCAATTATGCGATCTATATTATTCAAGCCTTCTTCGTTTTCTATCTTTGCGATTATTTTTGCATTGCTTCCGAGCGATTTTAAATATTTTCGAATCTCTACAACTTCTTCTGGAAAACTTACAAAACTTGCTGCAATAAAATCGATATTTTGTTCTACGCCAAAAGCAATATCATCTTTATCCTGAGCGGACATTATTGGAAGTCCTGCGTGAACTCCCACAAGATTTACATTCTTTCGGCTGCCGATAGTTCCATTGTTTAAAGCTTTGCAGATGACTTTATCCTTTTCTATATTTTCAACTGAAAATTCGATAAGTCCGTCCGCAACTAAAATTTTATTTCCGGCCTTGAGTTTTTGTGTAGCTTCTTTCCAGGTAAGCGAAAGATGTCCGTTTTTTTTGAGATTGCCAGAATTTTCTGCTGCGTAACAAGGGCTGTCGTCAGCAGTTACTTCAAAAATATCTCCGGATTTTATTGAAATGTCCTTGTCGTCGAGAGTTTTTCCTGTTCTAATCTCTGGCCCTTTTGTATCTAGTAAGATTGCGACTAGTCTTTTTTCTTGAGCAGCGATTTTTTTTACCCTATCCATCGCTTCTTTGTGCCAGCTGTGTTCGCCGTGCGAAAAATTAAAGCGTGCGATATTCATCCCTGCCTGAATCATCTTTCTAATCGTTTCGTCTTGGTTAGAAGAAGGTCCTATTGAACATACAATTTTTGTCTTTTGTAAAATCATACTTTCAATATATTTACTTTGATTTGTTTTTACAATGGAATTTTGAGCTTTAGCATTTTAAGAATTTGTTAAATTTATTTGATACAGAATGCTTCTTCCGTCTTTTTTGCCAGTCCGTTTTACGATTTCCATTTTTTCAAGCAGCCAGAGCAAAAGCTTGCATTTATTTGCAGCGTCTTGTCTATTGGCTTTTGTAAAATCTTCTCCAAAATCAATTTTTAAAATTTCGTTTTTTAAATTTGCAAGGGTAAAGATTTTTGGAAGTGTTTGCGGCAGGAGAGAAAGATAATCGTCTTTTGTTCGGAAAGTTTTTTTTGAATGAATAAAATCCAATTTTTTCTCTTTAGAAATCCAATCTTTTAGATGACGGCGGCTTTTATTTTGGGTTTGCATTTTTTTGTCAAATTTTATGCGAATCTCTGTCGCACTCACTTCAAGAACTTCAAGTGAAAACCTGTTTTTCGTCAGTAAATCGTATATTCCTGTCAGTTGCCTCAGCATTGAATAGATGCTTTCTTTTTTTGGACTTTTTCGTCTGGCTAGCAGGATGCCATCGCTGGAATATGTTTCTATAATTTTGTTTCGGATTACAGGATGAACGATTTTTATGTTTGTGTCCGACGCCAGAATAAATTCAATTTTCTTTCTTAACGATGAAATATTTGAAGTTTGAATTTCGATCACGCCTTCGCTTTCGGCCACTATGTCGCAGATAAAATTTCCTATTTTCTGTTCGGTTTTTCCGTTTGAACTTTCTGCATACATCTGTTTTAGAGTTTTATGAAGTGAGGTTTCGTTGTAAGTGTTTATTTTTGTCATTTTTGCTCTTCATCGATTTTCGCTTTTTTAAAAGTTTTTATCCATAGATTTTTTGGAGATTTTAATTTTTGCGTATTCCCATAATTGAAATAACTTATATTGTCGGAAAAATGTGGGTTGACTTTATGAATTTATTGATTAAAATTATAGACAAGTGGGAAAAAGTGGAGTTTTGTGGTAAAAAATGGTATGGAATTGCTAACTGGTGAGTACCGAAATACTTTGGATGAAAAAGGGCGAATTCTTTTTCCTTCAAAGCTTAGAAATGAACTTTTCACGGAAACAGAAAAGAATATTCTCATCGTTACGCAATCTTTTGACCGTTGCTTGTGGCTTTATACTCTCGATGAATGGAAAAACCTTTCTTCCAAAATCATGGAAACGGCTTCTCCTTTTAGTCGTCAAAATAGACTTGTTCTTCGCACCCTTATTGCTCCTGCTCAAGAAGTTGAACTAGACAAAAGCGGTAGGCTTTCAATCCCACAGAGTTTGCGTGAATATGCAAATTTGACAAAAGAATGTGTGATTCTTGGAATTAACAGATATATGGAACTTTGGGACGCACAAACTTACGCAGAGTATCTTAACGAAAATGATGAAAATCTTAAGGATGCGGCGGAAGATTTGCGTTCTATAAGTTTGTAGCTTTGTTATCCTGCCATTTTTGGCGGATTGAAGGATTTTAATTTTGGAAATTGTTCATACTCCAGTGCTTTTAAATGAGTGCTTAAATTATTTAAGTCCCATTGGCGAGCCTTTTGAAGACGATGCTTTTATGATTGACTCGACGCTTGGCGAAGGTGGGCATTCTTATGCCTTTCTGTCTAAATTTCCAAACTTAAAAATTATCGGTTTGGATGCCGATAAAAATATTCAGCAAAAAGCAAAAATTCGCCTTGCACCTTTTGGCGAGCGGATGAAGTTTTTTAACGGCTGGTTCAACGATTTTTATGAAAATTACGATTTATCACAGAGAAGGCCGGATTTAATACTCTTTGATTTAGGAATAAGCGTTTATCATTATGAACAAAGTGGAAGAGGATTTTCGTTTCGTTATGATGAAAAACTCGATATGCGTCTGAATACTGCTGAGGGCGAAACTGCTGCGGATATCGTAAATACAAAAGGCGAAGAAGAGCTTGCAAATCTTATTTACCTTTACAGCGACGAAAAAATGAGCCGCCGCATTGCAAAGGCAATCGTCAACGCAAGGAATCTTGGGAAAATTACTTCTTCAAAAGCGCTCTCTGATATAATTTGGGATGCAGTTCCCTCAAATTACAGATACGCTCAAATTCATCCTGCAACAAGGACTTTTCAAGCGTTGCGGATTGCCGTAAATAATGAACTTTCGCATCTTCCAAAAGCACTACACTGCGCTTTTAATGTTTTAAAAAATGGTGGAAAAATGGGCGTTATAACGTTTCATTCGCTGGAAGACAGAATTGTAAAAAATTATTTTAGAAATCTCGGAAAAAGTTGCGTTTGTCCACCCGAGCAGGCAATCTGCTCTTGTGGGGGAAGTCCGTGTGCAGAGATTTTAACTCGTAAGCCTGTAGAGCCGACTCAAGACGAAATAAAAATCAATTCACCAAGCAGAAGTGCAAAATTGCGCGTGGTCAGAAAGATAAAAGATGCGACAAAGGCCCATCTCGTTGCAATAGAGTAAGGAAAATTAAAAATGAGCAAAAAAAATGGAACCAAGACAAAAGTTTTAGCGTATCTCATTGCAATTTTAATTCCACTGCTTTTAGTTTTGCAGGCTTTTCAATCCTATCGCTATAAAAAATTGATGAACGAAATTCGTGCCTTAGAAAAAAAACAGGTTGAACTCGTAGACCAGAACAGAAAATTGATTTCGGACATAAGTGTTCTTTCAAGTTCCGACAGAATAGAAAAAATTGCAAAAGACGAACTAGGAATGCATAAAGCTGGAACTGGCGACATCGTTCGTGTAGAAATTAAGGGAGAAAATTAAAATACAATATGTGTGAACGACTTGAAAATAAAAATTTTTCTTCTCTGCTCAATCTAAATGAAATTTTGCCTTGTGTTTGTGGCACTTTGCTAAACGAAAATGCTGACGAATCTATGTTTTGCTTTACCAGCGTTTGCACGGACAGCAGAAATGTTGTTGAAAAAAGCCTTTTTATCCCTCTGATTGGAGAATTTCAGGATGGACATTCTTATATTGAGCAGGCAATTAAAAAAGGCGCCACTGTAATTTTTGTCTGTCGCAAATCCTTTAACGAAAAAGAAGATTTTTATAAAAAAATTGCAAAAGAAAATCCTTGTGTATTTTTCATAATGGTAGAAAACACTTTATATGCGCTTCAAAAAGCGGCAGAACGATATGTTCAAAAATTTCCAGATTTGATAAGGGTTTCTATAACAGGCTCGAGCGGAAAAACCACAACAAAAGAGATCGCTTATTCAATTTTAAAAGAAAAATACAAGGTGCGTTGCAACAAAGGAAATTTCAACAGCGAAACAGGGCTCCCGCTTTCTTGCTTTGAAATTCGACCTGGCGATGAAGTTGCACTTTTAGAGATGGGAATGAACCGCGAAGGTGAAATTGGCGAATTGTGCGAAGTTTTTAAACCGCAATATGCAGGAATAACAAATATCGGCACTGCTCACATAGGAAAACTCGGAAGCAGAGAAAAAATTGCAGAGGAAAAGAAAAAAATTTTCAATCATCTTTCGCAAAACGGTGTTGCTATAATTCCAAAAGATGATGATTATGCGGATTTTCTTTCGCAAGGTGTAAACGCAAAAATCGTCTATTACGGTAAAAATGTAAAAGGGAACGGAATTGAGTTTGTAAAAGATGCAGGAATCGATGGCACTTTTTTTAAGATTGAAGGCCAAGAAGTTCACCTTGCAATCCCTGGAATTTACAATTATTCAAATGCGCTTTTGGCAATAGAAATTGGACGAGCCTTAGGTTTGTCTGTAAAACAGATAAAAGACGGCATTGAAAAAGTTAAGGCTTTAGACGGACGAAGCAAAATCGTAAAAGGCAAATATTCGATACTGGAAGACTGCTACAATGCAAATCCAGATTCTATGGAAAAGGCTTTAGAGTTTGCAAAAGATGTAAAAATCAGCGGAAAAAAGATTTTTGTTTTAGGTTCAATGCTTGAACTTGGAAGCGAATCTTTTAATGCTCACTGTGCTGTCGGGAAAAAAGCAGTTCAATGCGGATCAGATGAAATATTTTTTGTCGGCAAAGAGATGGTTTTCGCTTACGAAGAGGCAAAAATCGCTTGTGCTGGGAAAAATATTCATCTTAATTATTTTGAAAAAACTGATGACGAAGTGATGAACGCAATCGCTTTAAAGATAAAAAATTCTGCACCAGATGGCAGTTTTATACTTTTAAAAGGAAGCCACAGCATTGCACTCGAGCGGCTTGTTCCTCTTTTGCACGATGCGCAGACGGAGGGCAAGCATGCATAGCTTTAATTTTTTTGCAGAAAGACAAATTTCTTCATACAAAAAAAGCGACTCTGTATTGATTGTTTTGGTTTTGCTCTTTTGGGGAATTGGCATCGTGAGTCTTTATTTTTGTTCAACAAATTATGCCGAAAAATTTTTTGGAAATCCTTTTTATTTTGTACAAAGACAACTTGTGAGTTCTGCGATTGGTTTTATTTTTATGACATTTTTAGCTTGTATCGATGTTGAAAAATTGCGAAAGTTGCTTCCTATAATCGTTTTGGGCTCAATCGTTTTATGTATTTTTACTTTTGTTCCAGGAATTGGAATTGAAAGAAACGGTGCAAGACGCTGGATAAAACTTCCATATTTTTCGACTTTTCAACCTTCAGAAGCGATAAAATTTGCCATGGTTTTGTATCTTGCAAATCTATTTGATAAGCAAGAAAAGCTTCCTGAAGAAGAGAAATCTGTTTTACCAGCATTTGTCGGGCTCTTAATTTTTACGTTGATAATCTTTGCTCAGCAGGATTTTAGCACTGGGCTTTTTGTTTTTGTAATTGGATTGATTCTTTTTTTTGTGACAGGTGCAAAATTGAGCTGGTTTATTCCGTTTTCGTCGCTCGGAATTCCTTTTGCAGCTTTGATGATTTTGTTAAAACCATATCGCGTAAATCGTTTGGTTGGATTTTTTGCCCAAGATTCCTATCAACAAACTTTTAACTGGCAGATAAACAATGCAAAAACTGCAATAAGCGATGGTGGATTTTGGGGAAAAGGAATTGGCACTGGACTTTCAAAATTAATCAGCGTCCCAGAAATTCAATCGGACTACATTTTTGCAGGCTGGAGCGAAGCTATGGGGCTTTTGGGAGTTGCAATATATTTTATCCTTTTGGGATTTTTCATATACAGAATTTTTAAAATTTCTATGTATTGTGGTAACAGATTTGCTTCGATTGCAAGTTTTGGTTTTGGTTCGAGCATTGTTTGCCAGTCAATTTTAAATGTAGCGGTTGTTGGCGGCGTTCTTCCTTCAACAGGAATTCCTCTTCCATTTTTTAGTTCGGGAGGTTCTTCAATAGTATTCACGCTTGCGATGTGCGGTTTTATGATAAATGCGTCGAGAATAGAACAAGATTATGAAAGTGAAAATTATATCGTAGAGAGAATTGAGTTATGAGTGATGTTATCTTTGACAGGTTTGGAAATTTTGAAGGGATTACAAAATCAAAATCAAAAAAACGAAAAACAGATTTAAAAGGAAAAGCCCTCGTTATTCTCGTTTCAATTTTGATTTGTATTTTATTTGTAGAAATGTTTCTCTACTTTTTTGCGTTTCCTAGTTTTGAAACTGTAAAAATCACTTTTAGCGGACTTAAAAATTTCTCTCAGCAAGAAGTAGTAAAAGCGTGCGGTGGAGAACTTGAAAAAAATTATTTCAAAATCGATAAGATTAAAATAAAATCTTTAATTTCAAGCGTTGCAGGAATTGAAAACGTAAGCATAAAACTGCGATTCCCGAATAGAGTTTTTATAGATATTGAAGAAAGACAAGCTGTGGCCGTAACTTTTATAAACGATAGTGAGCGCACAATCCCTATTCAAATAGACAGAAATGGGGTATTATTCCCTTTAAAATCTGCATTTATCCCAAGCGATGGCTCTGTTCCAATTATTTCTGGGATTCCTGTAGAAAACATTCCTGAAGGCATGAGGCTTCCTTCAAAATATCACCTTCTGCTAGATCAGATTTATAAAATTCAATCTGTAAACAGAAAATATTTTGCAGCAGTCTCTGAAATTCGGGTTGTTCCAAGAGAATACGGCAACTTTGAACTCGTGCTTATTCCTGTAAAGGCGCATTTAAAAGTTCTTGCAGACCGAATTCTAAACGAAGAAACACTTCAGAAAATGATGGTAACCTTGGATGTTGTAAAGGGGCTTGACCCAAATGTCGATGTGATTGATCTTCGATACGGTTCTGTTTCTTATCATTCGAGGGGAGTTAATACAGGAGTTTTGTTTGAATAACATTATAGTCGGTCTTGACCTTGGTACAAGTTTTGTTCGCGCCGTGATTGCCGAAGATGTTGGCGAGGGAAGGATAGAAATAATAGGAACTGCTCAAAGACCCTCGCTAGGCTTACGCAATGGAATCATTGTAAATCGCGAAAGTGCAAAAGAATGCATAAAAGCTTGCATAGAAGAAGCGGAGCAAAAGGCTGGTTATGAAGTTTATTCTTGTGTATGCGGAATAGGCGGAATGCAGATAGAAAGCCGCAATTCTCGTGGAGAAGTTGCGATTGCAACCCACGGCAAAGGTCCAAGAGAGATAAATCAAGACGACATAGACAGGGTTTTAGACTCTGCAAATGCGATATATATTCAAATGGGACGCAAACTGCTCCATGTAATTCCTCAAAAATACATAATAGACGAAACAGCAGAATGCAAAAATCCAAAAGGAAACCTTGCAGTTAGGCTTGCTGCGGAAGTTCATCTCGTTCTAGCGTCTCAAACTGCTATTGCAAATATGACGCAGTGCATAGAGCGTTCAGGCTACACGCTTGACGGCGTTATGTTAAAAACTTTGGCTTGTATGTATTCGGTTATGGCTCAAGATGAAAGGGAATTGGGGTCTATAATAATAGATTTGGGCGGCGGAACTACAGATGCTATAGTAATCAACAATGACGCTCCAATTTGTACTGTTTCTGTTCCTGTTGGCGGAAATTTGGTTACAAACGATATTGCAATCGTAAAAGGAGTTTCAACTGCAACTGCGGAAAAGATAAAAATCGAAAACGGTTGCTGTTGGGCAGGAGCTATGGATGGCGACAGCGAAGTTATAATTCCAGGTGCTGGCGGACGTGCCCCTGAAATTTGTCCACGCTCAGAAATTTGTCTTGGGATAATTGAACCTAGAATGAGAGAAATTTTTACAATGGTTCGTGACGAAATCATGAACAAAGCGAATCTAAAACTTTCTGGCAATATCATTTTAACAGGTGGTGGAGCGTTTATGAGTGGTGCAATTCAACTTGCTTCAGACGTTTTTGGTACAAGTTCTGTAAGGGTTGGCGTTCCAAAAGATTTAGGTGGAATTCAAGAAGACTACAAAAGACCGGATTTTGCAACTGCGGTAGGACTTGTGCAAGGTTTTGTTGAAGGGCAGATGAATCAAGAAGAGTCGGGTCGAAGTAAAAAAAAGAAAGAAAGCATTGGCGGTCAAAAAGAAAGCTTTGGGAAAAAATTGCTTAAAAAATTTTTTTAGTTTTATAAAACTTTACGAAAAAGGCGAAAGGGGATTCGCTTTTATAAGGGCGGGAGGAATATATGCTTGAAATTCTAGATGTAAATGATGAAGGTAATGAAAAAATTGTAAGTCCCACAAAAATTAAGGTCGTAGGTTGTGGCGGCTGTGGCGGAAATGCTGTAAACAACATGGTTGACGCTGGAATACAAGGCGTTCAGTTTATCGCATTGAATACAGATTTACAGCACCTTTCTGTTTCAAAAGCAGACTATAAAATCCAAATCGGGAAAAAAATAACAGGCGGGCTTGGAGCTGGAATGCATCCAGAAATTGGCGAAGAAGCCGCTAAAGAGGAATTGGAAACCATAAAAAAATTGCTCGAAGGCACCGATATGGTTTTTATCACCGCTGGAATGGGAGGCGGAACTGGAACTGGTTCTGCTCCTGTGGTTGCAAACATTGCAAAAGAATTGGGAATTTTAACAGTTGCTGTTGTTACAACTCCTTTTGATTTTGAAGGTGATGTTCGTGCGGAATTTGCCAGCGAAGGTATTAAAAAACTAAGAAAAGAAGTCGATTCTCTAATCGTAATTCCAAATCAGCGTGTTTTTGAAGGTCCAGACAAAAAACCATCTGTTCCACAGGCATTTAAAATTATCGACGACATCTTGCGTCAGGGAGTTCAAGGAATTTCTGAAATAATCACAAAAACAGGTTTGGTAAACCGCGATTTTAAAGATGTAGAAACCGTAATGAAGGGACAGGGAGATGCGCTCCTTGGAATTGGAGTTGCAGAAGGTGAAAACCGCGCGATTGATGCTGCAAACAAAGCTATAAACAACAATCTTTTGGCAGATACTCATATCGACGGTGCAAAAAATATCCTCATAAAGATAAGCGGAAACGAAAATATAGGTTTGGAAGAATGTAACGAAATTGTAGACGGAATAACAGCAAGTGCTGCAAAAGGTGTAAAACTCCTTTGGGGACTTTATATAGAACCAGAATTGGGCGATAAGATAAGCGTAACCGTAGTTGCCACAGGTTTTAATTCCCCTAATGCAGTGCTCGAAAATTTTGATGAGCCCCATATAGAAGAAAAAGAAGCTGCAAA
The DNA here is from genome assembly GCF_900497595.1 of Treponema pectinovorum. NCBI lineage: Bacteria > Pseudomonadati > Spirochaetota > Spirochaetia > Treponematales > Treponemataceae > Treponema > Treponema pectinovorum. Next base: position 63,018 of record NZ_UFQO01000006.1, on the reverse strand, counting down.
TTCTGACTTTTTGGATGTAGGTTCTTTTGAAAAAGTATTAAATGGAGGATTTTCATCTTCTCAAAATGAAAAAACTGGAATGAGCGAAGATTCCAGAAATAACGGTTCTCAAAAAGTTCTTCCTTCAATTTCTGCTGCGGCGGCGATTGCAGGTGTTCAAAAAAACGAGAATTATTCTTCAGCAATGGATTCCAGTTCAAGAGCTTCGGCTGCCATTCAACCTCCACCAAATTTTAAAAACACAGGCGATATAAATCAACCTGCGTGCTGGAGAAATCTTCCTAAATCCATCGATTTAACTAAAAAATAATTTAAGATGGACAAAGACTTGTTGCTTGAACGCTTTTATAGCGATTTGCGCACTGTTGGAAGGCTTAGTGAAAATTCGGCTTACACTTACAAAGACAGCGTTTGCCTTTTTTTCGATTGGCTTGATCAAAAAAAAATAAAGCTGGAAGAAGTTGATACAAAAAATCTCGTTTATTATTTTGTCTGGCGAAAGACAAATGGAACTGATGAGCGTACTATTTCAAAAGATATATCGGCACTGCGTTCTTTTGGTTCATATTTAAAAAGAAAAGGTGTTTGGGAGAATAATAAATGCCTTTTGCTTGACAAGCCCAAGTTTGAATCTCCCCTGCCAAAGGTTTTAAGCGTTCAAGAAGTGGATTCTTTTTTAGCGGTAATAGATTTGTCTACTCCGCTTGGAAGGCGCGACAGAGCATTGTTTGAACTTATATATAGTTGCGGCCTTCGCATAAGCGAAGCATCATCATTAAAAATTTCTTCTGTGCATTTAAAAGAGCGCTGGCTAATAGTTCAAGGCAAAGGTGGAAAAGAAAGGATGATTCCTTTTGGAGAAGTTGCTAGAGATAGGTTGAAAGTTTATATTGAAGAAGTTCGTCCTCTTTTGGTTGGTGATAAAATTGTCGATGAAGTCTTTTTAAATTATGCAGGAAAGCCTTTAACACGCAAAGGAATATGGAAAAACTTTTGTAAATATGAGAAATTAAGTGGAATTGATGCAAAAGTCCATACTTTGCGACATAGTTTTGCCACGCATCTTCTTGCAGGAGGAATGGATTTGCGTTCGGTTCAAGAGCTTTTAGGGCATTCTGACCTTGCAACGACAACCGTGTATACTCATGTTGAAAATTCAACATTAAAAGAAGCACATAAAAAATATTTTCCGGGACACAAAAAATAGTGCTAACATAAAATTGGGGGATTTTTATGAAAGATTTTTATTTAAAGCAAAAAAACTTTTTTTATTCGTTTACAGCATTCATTTTTATATGTTTAATTTTTTCAAGTTGTTCGGGAGCTTCTAGCAAAACTATAATCAGAATGCAAAAATTAGAAACAGGAGTTCATTCTCCAACTACAGAAGAAGAATTAAAAGAAGCGATAAAAAAATATGAAAATAGAATTGCAGATATTCAAATTGCGGATGCACAGATTGGAATTTGGTACAAGATACTTGCAACACGCTATCTTGATGCAAAAATGTATGGAAAAGCTTTAACTAATTTTCAAAAAGCGATTGAATATTATCCTTCAAATCAAAATCTTTTTTATTATGTTGGAGTTTGTGCCGGCTACATGGCAAAAGCTTCTTTGGATTACAACGCGACAGGTTCAACTTCATCTCAAAAATTTAATTATTTAAAACTTGCAGAAAGCGCATACTTGCGCGCGATAGAACTTGAACCCAGATATGTTCGCGCTTTGTACGGTTTGGGCGTTTTGTATGTTTTTGAACTTGACCAGTGCGACAAGGCAATCGGTTATCTGGAAACAGCCCTTTCCATAGAAACCAGAAATACCGATATAATGTTTGTGCTTGCACGAGCCTGCTATGTTGAAGGCGATTATGACAGAGCGGTGCAACTTTACGACACGATAATTTCTACTTCAAAATCGGAGCAGAAAAAGAAAGAAGCACAGGCAAATAAAAAGATTGTCCTTGATACTTCCTATGCAAATTGATGAAAAACAAATGTTAAAGCGTTTGGTTTTAGCGGACGCTTCATTTTTTACTACAGCCGAAAAACTCCTCCTTCAAAAAAATCTTGACAGTTTTAATGACCTTGCGTTAATGTCAGTATCTGAGATTTCTTCTATCATAGGAAGAAATTTATCCAGAGTAAAATGGAATGCCGATTCTGCAATAAAAAAAGCGAAGGTTTCATTACATCTGTTGGAAAAACTTGGAATTGGAACAACTTTCTTTGATTTTGAAGATTATCCTCAGATGTTAAAAGAAATGCGAGATTCACCGTATGCGCTTTTTTATCGCGGAAATTTGGATTGCCTTAAAAACACTTGTGTATCGGTTGTAGGAACAAGGCGAGCGACTTACACTGCAAAAAAGGCTGCGTTTGATTTTGCAAAATCGGCCTGCCTTTGTGGCGAAACTGTTGTTTCGGGGCTTGCATTTGGAATAGATATCTGTGCACATAGAGGGGCGGTTAGCGTCAAAGACGGAAAAACTGTTGCGGTTTTGCCGAGCGGAATCGATACGATTGTTCCTTATTCGCATACAAAAGTTGCCAGTCAAATTATAGAACAAGGTGGACTTTTGTTGAGTGAATATACGCCTTCAACTCCTGCAATGAAATTTCGCTTTGTTCAACGGAACAGGATAATAGCAGCTTTAAGTCCTGCAACAGTCGTAATTCAAGCACCACGCGGTAGTGGGGCGATGATAACAGTCTCTCTCGCGCTGGATTACAACAGATATGTTTTTTTCAGTCAGGTCTGTTTTAATGAAGAGTCAAAACTTCTAGACGCAGCAAATGAAAAAAAATTAGATAAACAAGGATTTAAAAATAAAATGCAGAATTCTCCTGCAACTTATGTGGAAGACGGTGCTCCAATCGTAAATGATTATGAAGAATACCGTTATCTTATGCGGCAGGACTCTTGTGAAAAAAAGATAGTACGACACGGCGAGCAACGTGAGTTGTTTACCGATTAATTTTAGAGGAATATATGATATCGAAGAAGAAGTCAAAAAAAGAAACCACCCTCGTAATTGTGGAATCTCCAGCTAAGGCAAAAACTATCGAAAAATACTTGGGCTCGGGTTATACAGTCAAGGCAAGCATGGGACATCTGATAGACTTGCCAAAGAGCCGAATGGCAATTCAAATTGATAATAATTTTGAACCAGAATACATAACAGTTAGAGGGCGAGCAAAACTTTTAAAGGAACTTCAAAAAGATGCAAAAAAAAGCGACCATGTTTTTCTTGCGTCCGACCCAGACCGCGAAGGAGAGGCGATTGCCTGGCATTTAAACAATGCGATAAAAGATAAAACAGATGCCGATATAAAACGAGTTGTCTTTAACGAAATTACACCAAATGCGATAAAAGAGGCTGTAAAAAATCCTCGCGAAATTCATGAAAACCTTGTAAATGCACAAAAAGCACGCAGGGTTTTAGACAGACTCGTAGGGTACAATTTGAGTCCTTTGCTTTGGGAAAAAGTGAAGAATGGACTTTCCGCAGGAAGAGTTCAATCTGTTGCTCTTAGATTGATATGCGAGCGCGAAAAAGAAGTTGAAGATTTTATTCCAGAAGAGTATTGGACTTTGGAAGCTGATTTTTCAAAAGGAAAAACTCAATTCACCGCTCAGCTTGTAAAATATAAGGGCGTAAAACCAGAGCTTAAAAACGAAGCCGAAGTGAATAAAATCATCGAAGAATTAAAAAATTCTACTTGTACAGTAAAAGAAATAAAAACAAGCGATAAAACCGTCCGCCCTAAGCCACCGTATACAACGAGCAAACTTCAACAGGATGCTGCAAACAGGCTTGGCTTTACTTCACGAAAAACGATGCAGGTTGCGCAACAGCTTTACGAAGGAGTTTCAATCGGCAACAGTCGCGTTGGTCTTATAACCTATATGCGAACCGACTCCGTAAGAATTGCACAAAGCGCTTTGGACGACGTCCGTGCGTGGATATTAAAAAATTATCCAGAGCAACTGCCAGAAAAACCGATTGTCTACTCCGTTGGAAAGAGTGCTCAAGATGCACACGAATGTATTCGCCCAACCTATGTAGAATACACTCCAGATTCGATAAAGGAATATTTAACTCGCGACCAATTAAGGCTTTATTCAATAATCTGGGAAAGATTTTTTTCCTGCCAGATGAACAATGCAAAAACTAGAACGACAAGCGTTGATATAGAAGCAGGAGAAGCAATTTTTAGAGTTAGCGCATCAAAACTTGTAGAAAAAGGTTTTTACAGCGTGATGAAAGTTTTGTCTTCAAAAGAAGAGGTTACAGGAAATATTCCAACGCTCAAAGAAGGCGAGGTTTTGGATAGTGCACATAAATTCTATCCGGAGCAGCATTTTACTTCAGGCCCTGCACGATACACAGACGCTTCCATCGTAAAAATGCTCGAAGAAAAAGGAATTGGTCGCCCTTCAACTTATGCACCAATCATATCCGTTCTTTTAGACAGATATTATGTTACGAGAAACAACAGACAGTTAATGCCAACGGTTTTGGGTAAGATGATTTCTAAAATCTTAGTTGAGTCTTTCCCAGAAGTTATAAACGAAGAATTTACCGCGGATGTTGAAAACGAATTGGATGCTGTTGAGCAGAAAAAAGTTGTCTGGAACGAAATGATTAGAAACTTTTATGAACCTTTTAAAAAGAAGGTTGATGAAGTAGAAAAAACGGCTCAAAGCGTAAAAGGATTTTTGGACGAAAAAACTGATATCATCTGCGAAAAATGCGGCAAACCGATGGTTAAAAAACTCGGACGATTTGGATTTTTTCTTGCCTGCTCAGGATTCCCAGAGTGCTACAACACAAAATCTATTCCGCTTGCAAAATGTCCTATAGAAGGTTGCAACGGCGATATTGTAGAAAGAAAATCTAAAGGCCGAGGAAAATCTTTTTACGGCTGTACAAATTATCCAAAGTGCAGTTTTATAAGTCATTTTAAACCGATTGATGCAACCTGTCCAAAATGCGGCTGGTTTTTGGTCGAAAAATTTGATAAGAAAAACGGCAATTACAAATCCTGCATAAATCCTGCCTGCGACTATTTGCATTCCGCTGGCGAGGAAGATTTTGCAGAGGTGGATTCTACTCCTAAAGAATAAAATTGACTGTAAAACAAGTATCCGAAGAATTTTTAATATACATAGAATCTGTGCGGGGCTTTTCGCCAAAAACTGTAGGTGCTTACAGGAGCGATTTTGAAATTTTCGCTAATATGAAGCACATAGGCCAAAATCGCGAAATTCAAGAAATAACAGAAGAAGATATAAGGCTTTGCATAGGAAACCTTTCCGTTCAAAAACGAAAATCCTCGTCTATAAATCGATTTTTGTCTGCTGTTAGAAGTCTGTTTTCATATTGCCTAAAATTCAACTACATAAAAACGAATCCTGCCCCAGAGGTAAAGTCTGTAAAAAGTGAAAAAGTTTTACCTAGATTTTTAACGCAAGAAGAAGTTGACGAGTTTTGTGCAGAGCCGGATAAAAATCCTCTTTTGTGGGAAACTCGCGATAAAGCGATTTTTGAAGCGTTGTATTCGTCTGGTTGCCGCCTTTCAGAACTTGAAAATTTAAAAGTAAAAGATTTTTTTAGCGATTTTTCTGCTGCACAGGTTAGAGGTAAGGGCAACAAATACAGGATTGTGTACTTTCAAGAGGATGCAAAAAAGGCTTTAAAAGCATATCTTTTAGACAGAAATTCTCGTTTTCCAGACAGGCAGGTAAAAAATCCGCTCGATTATGTTTTTGTAAACCAGAGAGGGAATCATTTAACCAGCCATGGAATAAGTTTTATACTTTCAATGTATTCAGGAATTTTTGGAACAAAACGCCATGTAAATCCTCATTCTTTGCGACATACTTTTGCGACTGGTCTGGTTTTACGCGGAGCGGATATAAGGCATGTTCAAGAACTTTTAGGGCATTCTTCAATCAGCACGACTCAACGTTACACTCATATTTCTACAGCTCACCTTATCTATATGTATAATTTAGCTCATCCGCACGGTGGCGACAAAAAATAAAAAAAACTTGCCCGTTTAATTTTTTTTTCTTATATTAAAAAATATGGAAAAGGTCGAAATACGAAGTACAACGGTTATCGCTGTTAAAAAAGATGGAAAAGTTGCTATGGCTGGCGACGGTCAGGTTACATTAGGAAATACAGTTTGTAAAGGCAATGCGCGCAAAGTCAGGAAAATCTACAATGGTAAAATTTTAACAGGTTTTGCAGGTAGTGTAGCCGATGCCCTTACCTTGCTTGATAAATTTGAAGAAAAGATAAAAGAATTTGATGGAGATTTAACTCGCTCCGCAGTGGAACTTGCAAAAATGTGGAGAACAGAGCGAATGCTTCAAAAACTGGAAGCGATGCTGATTGTTGCTGATAAATCAAAAATCCTATTGATAAGCGGAGATGGAAACGTTATTGAACCAGAAAACGACGTTATTGCGATTGGCTCTGGCGGAAATTACGCTTATTCGGCAGCACTTGCATATCTTGAGTCAAGCAATTTCGATGCAAAACAGATTGCAGAAAAATCTCTAAACATTGCAGGAAATATATGCATCTATACAAATCACAATATAACAGTGGAAGAATTAGACTAAGTTTAAGGAAAAAATATGGCTATTGAAGGACTTACACCAAAACAGATTGTTGAAAAACTCGATCAATATATAATTGGGCAGGAAAAAGCAAAAAAAGCGGTTGCCGTTGCCTTACGAAACCGCTTACGCCGCATTCACCTTGCGGAAGATATAAGAGATGAAGTTGCTCCTAAAAATATTTTGATGATTGGACCTACAGGTTCAGGAAAAACAGAAATTGCACGCAGGCTTGCAAAGCTCGTAAATGCACCGTTTATAAAGGTTGAAGCGACAAAGTACACAGAAGTTGGCTATGTTGGTCGCGATGTTGAGTCGATGATACGCGATTTAATGGCCGTTGGTTACAACAATGTAAAATCAGAGATGGAAGAGCAGATGAAGGAGTCGAGTCTTCCTAAAGTTGAAGAGCGATTGCTCGATTTGCTTCTGCCAGGAACAGAAAAAAAAGTTGAATCTGAAAAAAAAGATAAAGCGATTCCTGAAGGGGCTTTGATAATTCCTGCAAGTTTAAAACCTGCCGAAAGCGATGAAAACTCCACTCGTGAAAAATTCCGTCAAATGCTACGCGAAGGCAAGCTGGAAGAGCGCGAAGTTGAAGTTAATGTAAAAAGGCAGATGCGCGGTCCTAGCATGGAAATAATTGCTGGCGGAAGTTTGGACGACCTTCAAAGCGGAATGCAGGATTTGCAAAATATGCTTATGGGGCGGAACAACAAAAAAAGGGCTGTAACCGTAAAAGAAGCAAGAAAAATCCTTCAAGAAGAAATTCTGGATTCTATGATTGATCCAGATAAAGTTGGCGACATTGCAAAAGACAGGGTTGAACAGAGTGGAATCATTTTTATTGATGAAATCGATAAGATTGCTTCTAAAAATCAAAATTCATCTGGGCAGGTCAGCCGCGAAGGTGTTCAGCGAGACATTCTTCCAATAGTTGAAGGTTCCAAGGTGAACACAAAGTGGGGTGTTGTTGATACGACGCATATACTTTTTATTGCGGCAGGGGCTTTTAGCATGAGTGCGCCAAGCGATCTTATTCCAGAATTGCAGGGAAGGTTTCCGCTTAGGGTTGAACTTGAAAGCCTTAAAAAAGATGATTTCAAGAGAATTTTGCTGGAGCCAAAAAATGCTTTGACAAAACAATATACCGCTCTCCTGTCTACAGAAGGTTTGAATATAGAGTTTACTGCGGATGCTATTGAGAGAATGAGTTTGCTTGCAGAAGATGTTAATAGCCGAAGCGAAAATATTGGAGCTCGCCGCTTGCACACTATAATGGAAAAAGTTTTAGAAGATGTAAGTTTTAGCGCGGATGAACATTCAGGAGAAGTATTAAAGATAGATTCTGCCTTTGTTGATGAAAAACTTAATGGTGTTATAAAAGATGTAGATATTTCTCGCTACATCCTTTAGAGCTTAATAAAAAGGCAAATGTTGCTCTATCTTATAGATTCGACGTTTGCTTTGCCGCCCGGAACAAAAGGTAAAACATTTTCTTCTGGGTCTATTTGGACTGTTACGAAATAAGGTTTGTTTTTTCGTTTTGAATCGAATGCTTTTTTGTACCAGTCTTTATCGGTGTTTGCATCTGTTCCTTCGATTCCAAATCCTTCTGCAATTTTTAGAAAATCTGGATTTAAAGAGAAAGTGCTTGCTGAGTAATTTTTTTGAAACAGGAATTTTTGCTGCTGGTAAACCATTCCCAGCGTTTTATTCACAAATAAAATTACGGTTACGGCAAGATTATTTTCGCTCAAGGTCGCAAGTTCTTGAATGTTCATCAAAATTGAGCCGTCGCCAGATATGCAGACGATTCGTTTTTTATCGTTTGCAAGAGCAGCACCGATTGCCGCAGGAAGTCCAAAGCCCATTGTGCCAAGACTTGCCGAAGTTAAAAATGTTCTAGCCTCTGTAAAAGGATAATATTGAGCAGTAAACATCTGGTGCTGACCTACATCTGTCGTTAAAATCATATCGCTTTCTGAAACTCCAACTTCTTTTGCCAAAGAAGGAAGTTGCGACAAAAAATTGCGCGGATTTATAGAATTTGAAAAGCCGTGTCGTTTTTCTTCGATTTTGGGAGCGCCGCATTCAAAAGAAAAATTTTCCTCTTTTGTTTTAAAAATCGTTTCTGCCCAAATTTCTCGTTCTTTTTTAAAAGGGATTTCCTGTTTTGTAAAATTTTCTTTTAACGCTTTTGTTACGGCAGGTAAAACTTCTTCCATCTTGGAAACTATGCTTACGCTTGCACTTAAAATTTTATTTATCTCTGCGGCGTCTATGTCTATATGGATTATCTTTGCTAAAGGGCAGAATTTTTGCACAACACCGGTCGCCCTGTCATCAAAGCGCACTCCAAGCGCAAATACAAGGTCGCTTTCGTACATTGCAAAGTTCGCAGCATAAGAGCCATGCATTCCAACCATGCCTGCGTTATCCCTGTCGTAAAATGGAACTATACCAAGCGCCATCAGCGAAGTTACAACTGGAAGTCTGTACAAGTCTTTGAATTGCCTTATGTATTTTTGACCTTCTGGGGAATTGCAACCTCCGCCTATATACAAGACTGGCTTTTGAGCATTTGAAAGTAGGCTGATTATTTCGTTCATTTTTTGTTCTATTTCTTGTTTTGAAGATTCAAAACGCACTTTCTGATTTTCATTTTTTTTCATACCTTCAAATACATCTTCTATTTCTACTTCTTGAAGTTGAACATCGCGCGGAACATCGATTAAAACAGGACCGGGTCGACCTTCCATAGCGATTTTGAATGCTTTAGGAATTGCATAAATCAGTTCTTTTGCGTCTTTTACTGCGATTGAATGTTTTGAAATTGGAAACGAAAGTCCAAAGGTGTCTGCTTCTTGAAAAGCGTCTGTTCCGATTAAAGATGTGTTTACTTGACCTGTTATAGCGACGATTGGAATTGAGTCGCATCTAGCATCTGCAATCGCTGTTAAAAGGTTCATCGCTCCAGGCCCTGAAGTTGCCATGCATACAGCAGGTTTGCCTGTGGTGCGTGCCATTCCCTGTGCAATAAAGCCTGCTGCCTGTTCCTGCCGCACAAGTATGTGTTTTATAGAACTTTTTGAAAGTTCATCGTAGAGTGGCAATATTGAGCCACCTGGAATTCCTGCTACTATTTTTATTCCATGTTTTTCTAATAAAGTTGTGATTATCTTTGCTCCAGTCATTTTCATAGGATGTGCCTCCGTAAAGTTTTATTATTTTAGAGGAAAATGATTTTGTTGACCGAAGGTGCGTATAACATAGATAAATTATGAAGAGTGAATTTTGTTTTGTCAACAAAAGCATTTAGTTATACTGAAGATATTTAATAAAATTAAATAAATAACAATTTTGATGTTAACAGGCGACACTCAAAACTATATACTTTGAACAATAATCTTAGCCCGGATTGTAGTGGCGAAGTCCTGTTAAGCCATTCTGTTTTAAGGCTTAACAGGATGCAGGCGTATGCCGGAACCACGAAAAGCCGGTGGAGTAAAGGGATTTGCTCCAAAATAAAATTTCAGAGATGCAATAAAAACTTTGCCCGAAAATTTGTCGAAGTTTTTGTTCGCTGGTTTGCGTTGCAAACTTTTTTATTCAAGGCTGATTTTGCTTTTTGCAAATCAGTGTAAAAATCAAAGCGCAAGTTGAAAATTCCTGTGCTGATTTTTATGGGAGTTATTATGGCAAAAAAATCTGACAATGCGTGCAAAGGTTCTGCGCGTGCTCCTCACCGTTCTCTTTTTTATGCATCGGGATTTACTGATGAAGAATTGGATTTGCCTTTGGTTGGCGTTATCTGTGCTAAAAATGAATTGATTCCCGGCCACATTGAACTTGACCGAATTTCTGAGGCGGTAAAAGCTGGTGTGCGCATGGCTGGTGGAACTCCTATTGAATTCCCTGCGATTGCGGTTTGCGATGGTATTGCTATGGGACACGAAGGAATGAAATATTCGCTTGTAACCAGAGAGTTGATTGCAGACAGCATTGAATGCGTTGCAAAGGCTCATCAGTTTGACGCTATCGTAATGATTCCTAACTGCGATAAAGTTGTTCCTGGAATGCTGATTGCGGCAGCTCGTTTGGATTTGCCTACCGTATTTGTTTCTGGCGGACCTATGATGCCAGGAAGGCTTCCAGGCCATGATAAAACAAATCCTTATTCTGGAAAAAATCTTTCGTTGACCGATATGTTTGAAGCGGTTGGAGGGCTTGCAGTTGGTAAGGTTACACAAGCACAACTTTCGGAAATGGAACACTACGCTTGTCCTGGCTGCGGTTCTTGTTCTGGCATGTTTACCGCAAATTCTATGAACTGCCTTACCGAAGTTTTGGGGCTTGGCCTTCCAGGAAATGGAACTATTCCTGCGGTAACTGGTAGAAGAATTGCACTTGCAAAACACGCTGGAATGCAGGTTATGGAAATGTACAATAGAGGAATCACTGCTCATTCTATGATGAAAGCAGAAAATTTTAGAAATGCTTTAACGGCTGATATGGCTTTGGGCTGCTCTTCTAACACGATGTTGCATGTTCCGGCTATTGCGCACGAAGCAGGAATTGAAATTGATTTGCACGAAGTGAATGAAATTTCAGATAGAACTCCAAACCTCTGCCACTTAGCTCCGGCAGGTCACAATTTTATGTGCGAGTTGGACGATGCGGGTGGAGTTCAGGCAGTGCTTGCAGAACTTGCAAAAAAGAATTTGATAGATACAAGTCTTATCACCGTAACAGGAAAATCCATTGCAGAAAATATTAAGGGTGTAAAAAACAAAGACCCTGAAATTTTGCGTCCGATTGAAAATCCTTTTTCGGACAACGGCGGCATTGCAATTTTGTTTGGGAACCTCGCTCCAGACGGAACAGTTGTTAAGCGTTCTGCTTGTGCAAAAGAATTGATGCACCACACAGGTCCTGCCAGAGTTTTTGACGATGAAGCAGGAGCGATGGAAGCGGTTCAAAAATCCGAGATTCATCCTGGAGATGTTGTGGTAATTCGCTACGAAGGTCCAAAAGGTGGCCCTGGAATGAGAGAAATGCTTGCTGTAACTGCGGCTCTTGCAGGACAGGGCTTGGACAAACAGGTCGCTTTGATTACAGACGGCAGATTTTCTGGGGCAACTAGAGGTGCTTCTTTGGGGCATTGCTCTCCAGAGGCTGCTGTTGGAGGTCCTATTGCGCTTGTTGAAGAAGGAGACTTGATTGAACTTGATATAAATAACTACAAGATAAATCTTAAAGTTTCTGATGAAGAACTTGCTCGCCGTCGAGAAAAATGGGTTGCTCCAGAACCAAAAGTAAAAACAGGCTACCTTGCTCGCTATGCAAAACTCGTATCTTCTGCGGACAAAGGTGCAATTCTGCAATAGACGATTTTAAGATTACCATCAGGCTGAAAAAATTTGCTATAATGAGGTCTATATGAAAAAGTCATTTGTTCGCGATTTTAAGCGATTTTTACTGGTTAGCCTTGGTGGTTTTTTGATGGCGCTGAACATCGTTGTCTTTGTTCGCGCCGCATCTCTGCTTCCTGGAGGTCTTTCTGGGATTGCACTTCTTTTACAGAACATATTTTCCACATATTTTGGCATAAACATTCCTTTTTCTGTCTTAGTTTACGTTTTGAATGTTTTTCCTGTTTGGATTGGTTTTAAATATATTGGAAAAAAATTCACTTTTCTTAGCGTCGTGATGATTTTCATTTCTGGAATTTTTACGGATTTGCTTGACGGTTTTGCTTGGCTTCATCTTACTGATGATTTGCTTTTGTGTTCTGTGTTTGGCGGAATCTTAAATTCTATTGCTGTTGTGTGCTGCCTTTTTGCAGAGAGTTCTTCTGGTGGTACGGATTTTATCGTGATATATGTTTCTGAAAAAACTGGAAAATCCGCTTGGAATGCAATATTTTTTGCAAACAGTCTTATTTTGGTGATTGCAGGGCTTCTTTTTGGTTGGGATAAGGCGCTTTATTCTATAATTTTGCAATACACGACAACGCAAGTTACAAACGCTCTGTACAAAAAATATTCTAAGACAACGCTTTTGATAATCACCGATAAATCTGATGAAATTTATTCAAAGATAAAAGAATTGACGAATCACGGGGCTACGGTTTTTGAAGGGCGGGGAGAATTTTCAAAAAAGGCTCGTAAAATGGTTTATACGGTTGTTTCCTCTGGAGAAACTCGCCGTTTAGAAAAAGAACTTAGAATAGTAGATCCAAATTCGTTTATCAACGTTATTGAATCAAAAGATATAATTGGTCAATTTTATAAACGCCAACCAGACTGATTTTCTGATATTATCTGCAATACAAATTTTTCCACAGCGATTTGTGTATCGCGAATATTGAGATTGCAGATTTTTTTTGTGTTTTTTGTTGCACGAGCGTGCGATTCTCTTATTAAATTGTTGTGTTTTTACACAATATTGAATCTGCTGTGTTTTCGTAAAATTTCATATCTCTCCTTTTTTATTGCACATTTTTTTCTAAATATAAAAAATCCTTCTCCGATAATTTTAATATGAATACTTTTACACGTTCTGTTGAATTATTGCATCGCGCACTTGACGTTAATTCTCTTCGTTATCAGGTTTCTGCAAATAATATTGCAAATGCAGAAGTTCCAAATTATAAGAGGCAGCAGGTTAATTTTGAAAGTGAATTAAAACGCGCATTTGAAAGTGAAGCAAATTCTGAAAATCGCTTTTTGCTTACCACGACAGATAATCGACATATTCAGTTAAAAGAGCCTTACGATTGGAGAGAAGTTGAACCGAGGCGTGTTACAGATTGGACTACAACCGCAAACGCAAATGGCAACAATGTTGATGCGGAATTTGAAGCGACAAACATATTAAAAATACAGATGAATTACAGACTTCTTTCACAATTGCAAAATTTTGAGTTTAGCCAAGTAAAACTTGCAATGCGTAAGTAATTTTTGAAATTTAACTTTTATTTTTGTAAATAAAAACTGGAGGTTTTTTGTTATGGGTATGTTTACTTCGATAAATATCGCTGCTACGGGGATGAGCGTTGAACGCCTTAGAAGTGATGTTATTTCCAACAATATCGCTAATGTTTCTACAACAAGAACTCAAGAAGGCGGTGCTTTTAAAAAGTCTTCAGTTATAATTGAACCTATCGCTTCTACTCATCCTACTTGGAGAATGCCTTTTGTAAGTGCACAGCAGGATAACGGACCTGGCAAAGGCGTTAGAGTTAGAGAAATTGTAAAAGATACCACGCAGGGCAGACTTGTATACGAGCCTACAAATCCAGATGCAATTCAATCAGGACCAAACAAGGGATATGTTGAATATCCAAATGTAAATATAGTAAACGAAATGGTGGATTTAATTTCTGCAAGCCGCGCTTACGAGGCAAATTCGACAGTTGTGCAGGGTGCAAAGGATATGTTTTCTGCAGCACTTGAAATTGGAAGAAATTAAGGTTGATTTTTGATTATCTTCTTTACACTGCAAATTTTTTATTATAAAATTTTGAAGTGGGAATTTACAAAAGGGGGATAAATTTTTATGAATGCAATGCAGATTATGGCGTCTCCTGTAATGACGCGAACGAATTCTGCTCATAGCGGAACGGCACCTCTTACAAAAATGATTCCAGGTCAAGAGCAGATTGGAGATACAAATAAGAAACCTGGAATTTTTGAGTCTTATCTTTTGGAAGCGGTAAATCATGTAAATGAAAATCAACTTGAAGTTGGTAAACTTCAGGAGAAATTGATTACTGACCCAGATTCTGTTGATATTCACGATGTTACTACCGCTATGGCTAAGGCTCAGATGTCTTTGACCCTTGCTCAAACTGTGATTGAAAGGCTTGTTAGCGGTTGGTCTGAAATTCAGACAGCGCGTTAGTGGGCGTTTTTAAATATCTTAGCCCAGATGGTAGGGGCGGCGTAAGCCGTTGGCGACTTGTCGCCAATGGAGCGAAAGCGCAACCCCGCACAGCTGGTAAAACGTTAATTTTTTACGCCGTAAAAAGATATGCTTTTCTTTACATAAAAAATGTGCTAATCTAATATGAATTTATTTTTAGAAATTCGGTCACGGGAGGGGTCAGATGATCGAATGGCTTAAAGCTTTACCAGCCAAACTCAAAGAAATGTGGACAAAATGGAAGCCTGTTCAAAAGGCTATCCTAATCGCAATCGTTGTAGCCGTAATTGTTGCGGTTGCATTAATGTTTAGACTTTCTGCAGCTCCTACTGGAGTTCCGCTTTTTAATACTGCTATCCGCGACGAAAGTGCAAGAGATGCGATAACTTTGAGATTGGATCAAGAAGGCGTTAATTATTCTGTTAACGAAAGCGGTCTTATAATCGTTGATGATAAAAAAGTTGCGGATAAGATGAAAAGCCTTTTGCTTTTGGAAGGGCTTGTTCCTTCTGGAGTTGACGCTTTTAATCTTTTTGACCAAACAAGTTGGACTGATACGGATTTTAGCAATAACGTTAAACTCCAGCGTTCGATTACAAAACAGGTCAGGCAGCATATCCTTGCGATAGAAGACATTGCAGATGCAAACGTAATTTTAACTTTTCCTGAAAAAGCGCTATTTGCTTCCGACCAGAAACCTGTTACCGCTTCTGTAACCGTAACTTTTAAACCCAATAGCGAGATGGCTTCAAATAGAAAGCAGCTTAAAGGTTTGCAGGATTTGATTTTGCGCTCTGTTGTTGGACTTTATGCTGAAAATTTAGTGCTTGTCGATAACTACGGAAACACTTTAAACGATTTTGAAGGAATGGCTGAAAGCGACAGGCTCGATAATATCCGTAAAGAACACAAGCAAATTTCTTCTGAAGAAGACGCAATGCGGAAAAAAGTCCTTGAATTTTTGCAGAAAAACTTTAACGGTGCTGAGCGCGTTAGAGATTTAAATATAAAAATTGAAAAGGACATGTCTAAGGTTACCCGCGACCAGACTATTTACACTCCAGTTGTAATTACAGAACAAGATCCAGACAAGCCTTACGATACTACTGAAAAACGGGATTATCTTCCTATATCTTCGCAAACTGTTACAAAGGAATGGACTGGAACAGGTTACAATCCAGAAGGACCTGCTGGTGTTGAAGGACAAAATCCGCCAGTTTATTCTGATATGTCAAACGTTATAGGCAAATCGACAGAAACTGGAGTTACTCAAAATAATGTTGTAAATACGGAAGTTCGCCACACAGACCAAAATTCAACTTTGGTTCGCATAACCGCTTCTGCAAATATCGACGGCAAATGGGAAACTCAACTCGACAAAAACAGAAAGCCTATTATCATAAGCGACGAAAACCTTGAACGCTGGCGCGAATACTGTACTCAAAATAACATTTCTCCTGAAAATTCTCGTTTAAGCATTGGGCATTTTTTCCGCGTGTATCATCCTGTTTCGCAAACTGTAATCGAGCAGGTTACTTCTCTTGTTCAAGACGCAATCGGCTACAATAAGAGAAGAGGCGACAGCGTTACCATAACGAGTTTTGCAATTCCTAGGGATATTCAATGGGAGAGCGAAGAAGATGATTATTTCCGCAGCCGACAAACCAGAACGACCATCTTACTTGTATTGGCAGGAACTGCGGTTGTTCTTTTAACCTTTATAATATTTAGATTTATAAGCCGCGAGATGGAAAGGCGTCGTCGTCTGCGCGAAGAAGAGATTTTGCGTCGCCAGCAGGCTGAACGAGAAAAAGCACTTTGGGATGCAAAACAGGAAGGAATGGAAGTTACTATGTCTGTTGAAGAGCGAAAGCGTGCAGAATTGCAAGAAAACGCAATCGCTATGGCAAAAGAACATCCAGAAGATGTTGCAATGCTCATTCGCACTTGGTTGATGGAGGAATAGAGTTATGGCAGATGAAAAATCCACAGCAAGTAAAGCGCCTGCAAAAAGTGGCAATTTAAAACCCGCAGGTGCTTCTAAAAAAGGCGGAGCGAAAGATTTTAAGAATCTTACAGGGCGTCAGAAAGCGGCAATCTTTCTTGTTTCGCTGGGTAGCGATGTTTCTTCCGAGATTATGAAGCACTTAAGGGAAGACGAAGTTGAAACTTTAACTTTTGAAATTGCAAGGCTTGAAACTGTCGATGCAGATTTTAAAGATCAGGTTTTGGAAGAATTCCAGGATTTGATGAATGCGCAAAACTTTATTTCTACTGGTGGTATAGATTACGCTCGAGAACTCCTTGAAAAATCGCTTGGTTCTCAAAAAGCAATCGACATAATAAACCGCCTCACTTCGAGTTTGCAGGTTCGTCCTTTTGATTTTATCCGCCGTACTGACCCTGCACACCTTTTAAACTTTATTCAAACTGAGTATCCGCAGACTATCGCACTTATCTTGGCGTATCTCGAGCCCAGCAAGGCAGCGGTTATCTTGCAGAATTTGCCGGCAGAAATTCAACCGGAAGTTTCGCGTCGTCTTGCAACGATGGACAGAACTTCGCCTGATGTTTTGCGTGAAGTTGAACGCGTTTTGGAGAAAAAACTTTCAACACTTTCTTCAGAAGACTACACTGCTGCCGGTGGTGTTGAATCTATCGTAGAAATTTTGAACCTTGTTGATCGTTCTTCTGAAAAATCAATCATTGAATCTTTGGAAGAAGATGACCCTGACTTGGCAGAAGAAATCAAGAAGAGAATGTTCGTATTCGAAGATATCGTTATGCTCGACGACCGTGCCATTCAAAAAGTTCTTCGCGAAGTCGATACTCAGGAATTGGCAAAGGCGCTCAAATCTGTCGATACAGAAGTTCAAGACAAAATATTCAGAAATATGTCAAAGCGTGCGGCAAGCATGTTAAAAGAAGATATGGAATTTATGGGACCTGTCCGCTTAAAGGATGTTGAAGAAGCACAGCAGAAGATAGTATCTACAATCCGCCGCCTTGAAGATGCAGGCGAAATCGTAATTGCACGTTCAGGCGAAGATGAGCTTGTCGTATAAATAAGGTTGTTTTTAGGTAGAGGGATTAGTGTATGAATAAAAACTTGTTTCAGCCCAATGAAGTAAAAAACAAAGATGGCGATTTTAAACTTGCGCTTGTGCATAATTTTGAACCACCAGTCGAAGAAGTTGAAGTTGAAGAAGTTCCACAATACACAGGTCCAACTATTGAAGAGCTTGAAAAACAGGCTAATGACTACAAGGAAAAATGGGAACTTGAAAAGCAGAGCATGCTCGATGAAGCAAATCAAGAAGCGAGCACGATAATTGAAAACGCTAAAACAGCCGCTTTTGCAGAAGTAAAAAGACAAACCGATGAAGCTCAAACTATAAAAACCGAGGCTCAAACAAAAGCGGACGAAATAATAAAGAATGCTCAATACGAGGCGAGTGAGATTCTTAAAAAAGCTGAAGGAGATAAAAAAGAAATCAGCAAAAATGCTTACGAAGACGGATATAAAAACGGCGAAGAAAGTGGCTTTGCTTCTGGAAAAGAAGAGGTTTCTCGCTTAATCGAGCGGAGTCATAAAATTCTCCAAGCGGTGATGAACAGGCGCGAAGAAATTTTAAACGAAACTGAACAGCAGATTGTTGAATTGGTTTTGTTGATGAGCCGAAAAGTCGTAAAGATAATGTCCGATAATCAAAAGCAGGTTGTAATGGCAAACGTTCTTTCCGCATTAAAAAAGGTAAAAGGGCGTGGAGATGTAACAATCCGCGTAAATATAGAAGATGTAAAACTTACAACAGAACACATAAAAGATTTTATCGCTCAAGTGGAAAATATCAAAGGAATAACGGTTGTGGAAGACGGCTCTGTTGATAAGGGCGGTTGCATTGTAGAAACCGATTTTGGAGCAATTGACGCAAGGATTTCTAGTCAACTTTCTGAACTTGAAAATAAGATATTAGAAATTTCTCCTGTAAAGACCATGCAAAAGCCTGATCCTCTTTCATAAAAAGATTTTGGGTGGGAATTTTTATGGAACAGTTTTTTACAAAATATCTTAAAACCGTTGTAGATGCGGAAACCATTTTATATACGGGCTCTGTTACAAGCGTAAAAGGCTTGATGATTGAAAGTTGCGGTCCGTATTCAAAAGTGGGAGAGCTGTGCACTATAAAAAATTCTGACGGTACGAATGTTATTGCAGAAGTTGTAGGTTTTGACAAAGAAAAAAACGCTGTAAATTTAATGTCCTATGGCGAAACCAAAGGCATAATGGTTGGAAGCGAAGTTGTCGCAAGCGCTAAAGAATTGAGGGTTCCTGTTGGCAGTTGTCTTTTAGGGCGCGTAATAGATGCCTTGGGTCATCCGTATGACGATAAAGGTCCTTTAGAAAACGACGAATTTTATCCTGCTGTTGCACCAGCTCCTAATCCTTACAAAAGAAAAGAAATAAACAGGCGCATAGTAACAGGAGTTAGAGCGATAGATTCACTTTTAACCTGCGGAAAAGGACAGCGAATCGGAATTTTTGCAGGCTCTGGAGTTGGAAAATCCACCTTGCTTTCTATGATAGCGCGAAACACGAATGCAGATATCAATGTCATAGGTCTTATAGGCGAGCGTGGGCGAGAAGTTATGGATTTTATTCAAAACGACTTAGGCGCAGAAGGAATGAAGCGTTCTGTTGTCGTTGTGGCAACTAGTGATCAAAGTTCAATCTGTCGTCTGCGTGCAGCGTATACAGCAACTGCGATTGCCGAATATTTTAGAGATTTGGGCAAAGACGTAATGCTGATGATGGATAGCGTTACTCGTTTTTGCCATGCACAAAGAGAGATTGGAACTGCCAACGGCGAGCCTCCAACCCAAAGCGGCTATCCTGCAAGCGTTTGGGATATGCTTCCAAAACTTCTGGAGCGCAGCGGAACCAACGAGAAAGGTTCAATAACGGCATTTTATACAGTTCTGGTTGATGGCGATGATTTAAACGAGCCAGTAAGCGATAAAGTTCGTGGAACTTTGGATGGCCATATAGTTTTAAGCCGTCGCCTATTTAAAGAAAGGCATTTTCCTGCAATCGATGTAACTTCATCAATAAGTCGCCTTTGGGACGATGTTACAGGAGTCGAAACTCAAAAAGCCGTAAACAAAGTAAGTCGTTTAATTTCTATATACGAAGAAAACAGAGATATGATAAATGCTGGTGTTTATGTGAAGGGAAATAATCCTGAAATTGACGAAGCGATAGATAAACATTCTGCAATCGAAGCACTTTTGACTCAGCAAAAAACTGACCACTGCACTATAGAAAATACTTTGCAGATTTTAAGTGCAGTTGCAGAAATTCCAATCCCAGAAAGCGAATACGAAGAAGATGTTGCACAGGGAAAGAAAACCACAGCGCAGATAGTACGCGAAAAAAAGATTGACGATGTTTCCAATACCAATGCTTTTTCGACAGAAACACTCGACGACTCTACAGAAAATTCTTCCCTCGAGCAGACTGCAAATGCAATAAAACTGATGGGTGGAGTAAGTCCTCAAGAAAAACTTTAAGCAGGCTCATAATTGAAAAAATTTTCCTTCAATATGCAAAAAATCCTTGATTTACGCGAATTTGAACAGGAACAGGCTCAAGTTGAACTTGGAAAAGCGATAAGTCATGAAGCGTCAATCGACAACACTCTCGAAATGGTTGCAAGACAAAAAGTTTCTACGGTAAAAGAAGCCGATAGCATTTCTGATTTAAATGAACTTTTTACCGCAAATCAGTATCTAAATCTATTAGAGCAGCGCAAAGAAAAATTGTTGCAGGAAAAAACACAGGCGCAACTTGTAACGCAGCAAAAACGCGAAGTGATGAAAGATGCGATGATGAAAGTTAAAGCGTTAGAAAAACTAAAACAAGCACGCAAAGAAGAATGGAAAGCAGAAAACAAACGTAAAGAAGAAAAAGAAACCGACGACATAAACAATTCAAAGATTTTGCGGAGCTAGATTTTCATATCTACTAAAAATGACGGTTTTAATTTTCTAATATCGGAAACTTGAACCGCCAATGAATTCTCTTATTATCGATTGTTTTGGAATATATGTTTCTGGAATCAAATCAAAATTATCCAAAAATCGCAAAAGCCTGCATGCTTCGCTGTATTCTGCCTGTGTTGGTTTTACAGCTCTCAAAAGAGGACTCGCATATACTTTTAAAACTGGAATTTCGTAGTCGAGAGCGGTGTTTAAAACTGCATCTGCATTGTTTTGGAACGGAAAGATGTGTAATTTTTCTCCTTTTTGCACGCTTTCCCACATTCCAATCGTGTCTGCCGCACTTTTTCCCCTGTAATTTGAATCCCGCACGATTCTTCTTATAAGACGGTTGTCGCTTGTTGCAAGGCGGTTGTGATCGTTTAAGTTTAACTGAGTTAAAGCCGAAAGATAGATTTTAAATTTGTATTCATTTTTTACTTTTGACGTTAATTTATCGTTTAGACCGTGAATGCCTTCCATAATCAGAATATCGTGGTCTTCGAGCCGCATCTTTTCGCCTGTGTAATATCGTTCGCCAATGTCAAAATTGTACGAAGGCACATCTATTTCTTTTCCAGAAAAAAGGTCGTTAAGATTTTCGTTTAAATGCTGAATATCCAACGCTTCTAAACATTCATAATCGTAATTTCCGTTTTCGTCCTTTGGATTTTTTGTCCTTCCGACATAATAATTATCTAAACTTATAACTTTTGGATTGTATCCGAGTGCCTGAAGATGAAGTGCAAGTTTTTTTGCAGAAGTTGTTTTTCCAGACGAAGAAGGACCTGCTATCAGCACGACTTTTACATTTTTTCGCTCGCTTATCTGTTTTGCAACCTGCGCATAGTTTTGTGCCTGAAAAGTTTCTGTTATGTCGATAAAATCGTTGATTTTCCCTTTTAAAATCAATTCGTTTATGTCTGCAGCCGAAGTTACATCAACTTGTTTTCCCCACGCTTTGTAGCGCTTGTAAATTTCAAAAATTTTTGGATTGTCGATAAATGCTCCCAAAACATCGGGATGTTTTTCTTCCGGAAATTGAAGCAAAAATCCGTCGTCATAAGGGATAAGATTAAAAAGTTTTATCTGTCCTGCAAATTCCGCAAATGGTCCTTGATAAAGATCCGAAAAATCTCCAAGCGTATTTATTACAACTTTTGGCGGGCATTTAAAATCTAGTTGGTGGCGTGTTTCAACAAGCCCTTGCCGTTCAAAAAGGCGGCAGGCATCGGCATAGGAAACAACTTGAGTTTTTATCGTTTCGTTTTTAGAGATGATTCCGTTCATCTTATCTTTGAGCATTGCAATTTCTTTTTCTGTAACGCTCTTGCCGTCAAAGGTGTAGTAGTAACTTGAGCCGAGGCTGTGACCAATCAAAAGCCTCTTTTCAGGAAAAAGAGCATGAGAAGCAGCTGCAAGTATAAAGCAAAGCGAGCGCCTGTATATCAGTGCTCCATCTTTTGTGTTTAGATAAACAGGCTTTATTTCTGCGTTTACATCTATTCTTGAAGTGAGTGAATTTATCTCGTTGTTTACAAAAATTGCCATTAGAGGAAATGGATTTTCTTTAAAATTAGAAGCGATTTCGTTTCCGCAAATTCCTGATTTGCATTCAATTTTTTTGCCTTCAATAGTTAGTGTTATCATAAAACTGTGCTCCTGAATTTTTAGTCATCGAGATTTGGGATGTGTTTTTTTAAAGACTTTATAAAATGTTCGCCAGAAATTCCTTTTCTAAGGCTTGCAAAAATGCAGTTATCGCCAGCGACTGTTCCTAAAATTTCTTCCATATTTAGATTATCTAAAGCGTTTGCAACAGAATTTGCTTGTCCTCCAAAAGTTTTTATTACAACAGTGCTTTCGTTCCAC
Source organism: Treponema pectinovorum (assembly GCF_900497595.1). NCBI lineage: Bacteria > Pseudomonadati > Spirochaetota > Spirochaetia > Treponematales > Treponemataceae > Treponema > Treponema pectinovorum. The sequence continues at coordinate 40,542 of NZ_UFQO01000006.1, read as the reverse complement.
TCTATGCTCACATAGCCACGCAAAAAATCCTGCACAAAAAGAGATTCGTTTTCGCTTCGTTCTTCTTCGCTTGCAAGGCTGTACACATATCCTGAATTGCCGTCGCTTACCTTTCCGACTTTTAAAAGTTTTAAATCGCGCGAAAGTGTTGCCTGAGTAACTTCAAAACCTTCCTTATTCAAAAGGGAAAGCAGTTCTTCTTGACTTTTTATCCTGTTGTTTTTTATGAGTTTTCTTATAGATTTTAGCCTTGTAGTGCGTTCTTTCAATCTTGCATTCCTTTTTTTTATATTTATGCATAAATTATGTATAAAAATGCACTCCCTGTCAAATAAGGGTAAACTTGTCGATTTTTTTTATTAAATGATTTATATGCAAATTTTTGACTTTACGAGATTTTCGTTTATCGTTTTTAATTGCTGATTTTAAAATTTATTTAATCTAATTCAACCCAAGTTTTTCCAAATCCACCGTCTTCTGCGCTTGCATAATGAAAATCTTTTACAGCAGGATATTGATTTAGATAGTCTTGAACTGCCTGTTGCAAAATTCCGTTGCCTTTTCCGTGAATTATCGAAAAATTTTTAAAATTGTGAATTTGACACAAGTCTAGCTGCCGCTCAAGTGCTTTTATCGCCTCTTCTTCGCGTAATCCCAAAAGTCTAAGCTCAAATTCCGGTTTTGCTTTTCCAAAAGTGCCGCTTGCAAGTTCAATGCTAACGCTCGCTTTATTTTTTGACTGCGGCAGAAGTTCAAGGTCTTTTTCTTTTATGTTCATCCTTATAGAGCCGATTTGAACAGCCCAAAGTCCCCTTCGCACATTTTCCACCAAAACTCCTTTTGTTTTTGTAGGCCGGTGAGTAACTTCTGCTCCTTCTTTGAACACAAGAGGAGCGATTTTTTCTTCAATATTTTTTTGTGCGTAAGGATTTTCTATGTCGCTCACTTTTGCAAAGGCTAAAGCTTCTTTGTTGCTCAGCTTCTTTTTTGTTTTTTTGCTTGAAGAATGTTTTGAGTTTTCTTTTGAGATTAAAATTCCGTTTTCGCTTCGCATTGAATTTTCTTTTAATTTTTCTTCAAAAGCGTCTTTTTTCTGTTCCCATTTTTGTTTTTCATTTTGGAGTGCAAGTTCTTCGTTCTCTAATTTTTTAGAAAGTGAAGACAGAAAATGTTTTACACTCAAGGTTTTTTCTCGATTTATTTCGCCCTCGCGCAGTGTCCTTACAAGATTTTCAAGCGTCTTGTGTGTTTCGGCAACAAAATCGTTGGATTCAATTTTCTCTCGCTCTTTTAATTCTATTTCTCGTTCTTTGAGCTGGAGATTTTTTTGTTCAAATTTCAATTCTCTCTCAGTAAGCTGTCTTTCTCTCGAAGAAATTTCCATTTCTGTCTTTGCTATCTGGGCATATTTTTGCGTTAAGCCTTTTATCAGGGTGCTTACATCTGCTTGCTCATTGTTTATGTAAGATTTCGCTTTTTCGACGGTACAAGACGGAAGTCCTGCGCGTTTTGCAATGTCTAAGGCATGGCTTTCGCCTGGAACTCCCATCAAAAGCCTGTATGTTGGGCTTAAAGTTGCGTTGTCAAAATCTACGCTCGCATTTATGCAGGCTGCATTTGTGTATCCATAATTTTTTAAAATTCCATGGTGGGTCGTAACTAAGACAAAGGCTTTTTTTTCAATAAGCTGATCCAGTACAGCCATTCCGATTGCGCCACCTTCCTGAGGGTCTGTTCCGCTTCCAAGTTCATCCAAAAGAACAAGGCTAGATGAATCCGCATTTTTTACAGCGGCGGCAATGTTTTTCATGTGGGCAGAAAAGGTTGAAAGGCTTTGGTCAATCGATTGTTCATCGCCAATATCTGCAAAAAGCGACTTGAACACAGGAAGCCTTGTTCCGTCTTTAGTAGGAAGAGGAAAACCAGTCTGATTTAAAAGCGAAAACAAAGCAAATGTTTTTAAACTTACGGTTTTTCCACCGGTGTTTGGTCCTGTTATAATAAGGATGTTTTTGCCTTCAAGAAATTTCATATCTATGGGAACTGCTTTTTCTCCTAAAAGCGGATGGCGTGCAGCGATGAGTTGTGGCGGAAGTGATGTTTTGTCATTTTGTAAGCATGGAATGGCATAAGTGCAGTTGTTTTTGATTCCCCAAAGTGCAACAGCACAAGTTTGGTCTAAAATCGTCATAGTTTTTAAAGCGGAACGCAGAGAATCTGTAAACGGTGCAATTTTTTGGGTTAATTCAGTAAAAATTTTTTTGATTTCAATTTGAAGTTCAAATTCTTTTTGAATGAGTTCGTTATTTTTTCGTACAACTTCATTGGGTTCTATAAAAATAGTTTGTCCAGTGGAACTTACTTCGTGAATGATTCCAGAGATTCTTGACTTCATATTCGCTTTTACTGCGAGCAGCTGGCGTTCCGCCCTAAAAACAGGAACAGAGCTTGCAAGGACTTGGGAAAGACTTGAATCGCTCGTGTATTTTTTTAGCGCACCAGCAATTTCTGAATGCAAAACTGCGATTTGATTTCGGATTTCTTTTAGAATTTGAAGGTCTTTTAATTTCCCGTCTTTTGTCAAAACTTTTAAGATTTCATCTCTAACTTGCTCTGCTTCGCTAATTGGCAATTTTTGAGAAAGGCAAAGCAAATTTTTTATGTTTAATTCTTTTGAAACTTCGCTTATCGATAAAGCAAAAAAGGATGCAGAAAGCGTAAAAGTTAAAATCGCATAAAATTGTTCTTGGTCTAAGGTTGCACCTTGAACTTTTAAGATTTTAAAAAAAGAATGAATGCTTTCCCAAGGTTTTACAGCAAGCGAAGGATTTTTTGTAAGGGTGAGTTCCCATTCTCTGCTTAAATCCTTTAATTCTTCAATTTTTGACAAATCTGTTAGAGGAAGTTTTTGTTTAAAAAGTTCTTGAGATTCGCTTGCAACACAAAAAACTGCAATCGAATCCCTGATTCTAAAGTATGCTAAATCTTCGAGAGTTTTTGTATGCCACATTTTTTAATCAGACCAACTGCCAGTTTTTATCTCTTGCGATATTTTTTTCCAGCTGTCAAATCTTTCTTCGCTTATGATTTTCGACTCAACCGCTTCTAAGATTTTACATCCAGGCTCACAAGTGTGCGTGCAGCTCATTCCAAAATCGCACTTGCCAACAAAGGGCGCCATCTCTCTAAAATACAGTGCTAAATCTTCGTAAGGAATATCGTCCAAAACAAAGCGCCTTACACCAGGAGTATCTATAATTGACGCAACCGAACCGTGAATTCCACCAGTCAACGCTTCGTTTAATTTAATGTGTAAAAGAGAGCCTTTTGTTGTTGTGTGGCTTCCTTTGCCGTATTTTTTAGAAAGGCTCCCAGTTTTTAATACGACAGAATTGTCTAGAACATTTATCATAGAAGATTTTCCAACACCAGATTGCCCGACCAAGGCACAAAGTTTGTTCAATATCAATTCAGAAAGTTCAACAAAACCTTCGCCAGTTCTAGCAGAAACTTTCATAACCTTGTATCCAATTTCCTGCCAAATATTGATTCGCGTTAAAAAATCCTTGTCTTGAGCCATAGGAAGATCGCATTTGTTTACGATAATCACAGGCTCAATTTGTTGCTTTTCTGCTTGTGCAAGTGCTCTGTCTATAAAACGAGGTCGAAAATCAGGCTCTTCGGGCGTTGTTATCAAAAGGATGTAATCCAAATTGCAGGCCAAAAGTTGAGGAGCGCGGCCTTTTACATTCCAGCGCACAAAGGTATTTTTTCGAGGCAGCAAATTCACAATCTGTCCCTTTTTATCTTCAAGTTTGTCAACTTCAATTTCAACAATGTCCCCTGGAGCGAGCGGATTGTAATATTTTTTATCGGATTTAAGCCTTTTGCTTTTTAAGGTGCATGCGCGAACAGAAGCGACGTTATCTTCCTGTGAAATAGTTTCAACTTCAAAAACATTGTTAGAACCGTTTAAAACGGTGCCAGTCAATAGATTCATACTTTTTTGATTTTACGAGAGAAAAGCGGCTTTTGCAAGAAGATGAAGTTTTTTCAAAGATTTCGGGCGGCTTTTTGCTCCACTTGAGTTTCGCAAAAATCGGGCTTTGCGTGGTTTCGCTTGCGCTCCAGCCTCCTCACTCGCTTACGCTCGCTGCGGTGGCCGCATTCGCGCCACTCCAATCCCTGCCGCATCGTCGCACACGGAGGTGCGACTTACAAGCAATGTTGACAGTTTTGCAAAAACTGTCCATCAAAGAAAAATACGGAGGTTTTTCTTTGATGCCAATCCCTTGCCGATGGAAGCTCGCAGGTGGGTAGCGGGGCTACAAGTAGACCCTGCCGCATCGGCGCTCACTTCGCGGTGCGACTTGCCAATTTTTGTTTATAAAAAGTTATCTGTTTTATGAATAGTCTTGATAGAAAAGAAATTTAATAGCTCCAACGGGAGTCGAACCCGTCTCTCCGCCTTGAGAGGGCGATGAACTAAACCGATATTCGATGGAGCCGAAAAAAAAACTGACTCGCGGTCAGTCATTTTTAGTTCCCCAAGGAGGATTCGAACCCCCACAGTCAGAACCAGAATCTGAAGTGCTACCATTACACAATCGGGGAATGCAAGGTTTTATCAATATATAAAAACAGGTATTTTGTGTCAACTGTTCTTGAAGTAAAAAAGAGATTTTTCTAAAATCTTCCACTATGAAACAAATCGGTTTTAACTTAAAAGCTGTTATCTTTGACATGGACGGCGTTCTTTTGGATACGGAAAGCATCTGTAAAAAATGCTGGCAAATTGAAGCAGATAAGCGCGGTTTAAAAAATGTTGACGAAGTTTACTACAAGTGCGTAGGTCAGGCTAGGCAGGATACGCTGTCAACGCTTACGGATTTTTTTTCGCCACAAGACAAAAATTTTGATGCAGAAGATTTTTATCTTTCTTCTGTAGAACTTTTTAAAGAAGTAGAAAAAACAGACGGAATTCCAAAGATGAAAGGTGTAGATTCCTGTTTAAAAAGTCTGTTTTCAACAGGAATTCCTTTGGCTGTAGCAAGTTCTACAAGAAGAAAAACGGTTTTAAGGCAGTTAAAAGAAGCAGAGCTTTTCGATTATTTTAAGACTTTTACCTGCGGCGACAGCGTTGCTCACTCAAAACCAGACCCAGAAATCTACATAAAAGCGTGCAATTCAATTTCTGTAGAGCCAAAAAACTGCCTTGCGGTAGAAGACAGTCCAAACGGCGTTCGCTCTGCATTTGGGGCAGGAATGAAAGTTGTGATGATTCCAGATTTAATAAAACCCACAGAAGAAATTTCAAAGATGTGTTTTTCAATTTTACCTTCAATAGATTTACTTCCTTCGTTTTTAGATCCTTATTGTTAGGACATTTTTTTTTCGATATACTCGTTTCACATTTTATTTTTAGGATTAAAGAAGATGGCACAAGATTTTTCAAAGATGCGCAATATCGGAATCATGGCGCACATAGATGCTGGAAAAACTACAACAACAGAACGAATACTTTTTTACACTGGAAAAATTCACAAGATTGGCGAAATTGACGATGGCGCTGCAACTATGGATTTTATGAAGCAGGAACAAGAACGAGGCATAACGATAGCTTCTGCTGCCATAACGACACAGTGGAAAGGCTACACGATAAATATAATCGACACTCCGGGGCACGTGGATTTTACCGCAGAAGTTGAACGCTCGCTTAGAGTTTTGGACGGTGCGATTGCGGTTATATGTGCGGTTGACGGAGTTCAGCCACAGACAGAAACAGTCTGGCACCAGGCGGACAAATTTAACGTTCCTCGCCTTTGTTTTGTAAACAAGATGGACAGAGTTGGTGCAGATTTTTTCTATTCGATAAACGATGTAAAAGAAAAATTTGGAGCAAATACCGTTGCCTTGCAGCTTCCTATCGGGCAGGGAGAAAATTTTGAAGGCCTTATCGACTTAATAAAAATGAAAGAAATCCGCTGGAATCAGGAAGATGAAGGCGAAACTTTTACAGAAACAGATATTGCTGATGAAAGACTTGCAGATGCAAACAAATGGCGCGAAAAACTCATAGATGATGTTGCTTCAAGCGATGACGAACTTGGGAATGTATATCTTGAAGGAAAGGAAATTTCTAATGAAATGCTAAAAGCGGCAATAAGGCGCTCAACTATCAATCGCTCTATCGTTCCTTGCGTTTTGGGCTCTGCCCGACGCGATAAGGGAGTTCAGCCTTTAATAGACTGTGTCATCGACTATTTGCCTTGTCCAACCGATGTTCCGCCTGCAAAAGGGATTCACATCAAAAAAGACAAAGAGGAAGAAGTTGAAGTTTTCTGCGACGAAAAAAAGATGCCTTTAGGACTTGTCTTTAAGATTCAGCAGGACAGGGAAATGGGACCTTTGTGTTTTGTTCGCGTATATTCAGGAAAATTCACAGCAGGAAGCCAATATTTAAATGTCGCAAAGAAAAAACGCGAGCGCGTAAACAGAATTTTGCGTGTAAATGCAAACCGAATGGAGCAGATGGATAGCGTTAGTGCTGGCGATATTGCAGTTTTTGTAGGATTAAAACTCGCTTCAACTGGCGACACTTTAGGTTCAGAAGGAATGCCAGTGATGCTCGAAAATCTAAAATTTCCGGAGCCTGTAATTTCTATCGCGATAGAACCAGAAACTCTTTCGGATAAAGATAAGTTGACAGAAACTCTTGCCATCATGAGTCGCGAAGATCCAACTTTTACAAGCCATGAAGATGCAGAAACAGGTCAGCTTATAATAAGCGGTATGGGCGAACTTCATCTCGACGTTCTAGTTACGAGGATGAAAGACGATTTTGGAGTAAAAGCACATGTTGGCGCTCCTCAAGTTACTTATCGAGAATCCGTAAGTACACAGGCAGAAGAATCCTGCGTTTGGGAAAAGGTGCTTGCAGGAAAAGAAAATACCGCATCCCTTACTTTAACTATAAATCAAAATCCTCAAGGAACAGGAAACACTTACGAATGTGCTGTTGCAAGAAATCAAAACATTCCAGAAGAAATTTTTGATGCAGTAAAAGCCGGAATAGAAAATTCATTTGCAGCAGGAATTCGCTATGGCTATCCTTGTGCAGATGTTGGCGTAAAGGTTACAAAAATCGACTATAACGAAATTTCTGGAACTCCTTTTGCATTTACTGCCTGTGCAGCGCAAGCCTTTGACGAAGCCGCACGCAAGGCAAATCCTCAAGTTTTAGAGCCTGTTATGAGCGTCGACATAACTTGTCCTGTTGAGTTTGTTGGCGAAGCGATAAGCCAGATTACACAGCGAGGAGGAATTATAAGCGGTCAAGATTCAAAATCGTCTGGAGAAATAGTGCACTGTACTGCTCCCATGGCAAAGATGTTTGGATTTTCAACAAATCTGCGTTCAGTAACTCAAGGAAGGGCAAGTTTTAGCATGGAATTTTCGCATTTCCAGATAAAACAGGGAGGACTTGATAATTCTTCTTTTTGATAAAAGTTTTATTTTTTAAATTTTATAAAAGTAAATTTGTAAAAAAAAGCAATTTTTTATATTGACCAATTTTAAGTGATTGGCTAATATGTCATTCACCTGCGGGGATGGTGGAATTGGTAGACACGCCAGCTTGAGGTGCTGGTGACGCAAGTCGTGGCTGTTCAAGTCAGCTTCTCCGCAATTTTAGGGACTGTTCATTTTGAGCAGTCCTTTTTTATTTTAGTCTGACTGTATCGGAGTTTTTATGATTGCTGTTTTTATAAACTGTTTTTCTATTGCTTTAGGTTCTTTGATTGGAATTCTTTTTTCAAAACGCATTGCTCAAAAAATAACGGATTCAATTCAACTTGCTTGTGGTGGAGTTACTATTGTTATGGGAATCCAGATGGCTTTTAAATATCGAAATGTTGTCTATCTTGCTCTTTCTATGGTTTTGGGCGGAATTTTAGGCACTGCGCTCGACATAGATGGGAAGGTTTTAAAAGTTGGAAAAGCTTTGGCTCGCATATTTAAACAGGAAAGTGAAGATACAAATGAAGATGCAAAAATTCAAACTTCTGGAGAGATAAATCGTGGACTTACAGAATTTGCAGAAGGTAAACCTAAAAAAAACTTTGCGTATGCTTTTTTAAATTCTTCTGTTTTGTTTTGCGTTGGTGCAATGGCCATAGTGGGTTCTCTTAAAGCAGGCATAGAAAAAGATTATTCAATACTTTTGTTAAAATCCGTATTGGACGGTTTTATTTCGATTGGAATCGCTGTTGCAATGGGAGTTGGAACTGTTTTTAGTGCTGTTTCAATTTTGTTATATCAGGGAGCTTTGACGGCGCTTTCTGTTTTGATTGAACCTTTTGTAAGCGAAAAATTGATTGCAGAGCTTACAGGTAGCGGTGGAATACTGGTATTTTTTATCGGACTAAACTTGATGGGAATAAAAAAGATAAAAACTGCAAACTACATTCCTGCCGTTTTGTTTTCTGTGATTTTTGTCGCACTTGAGCCTATCGTTATTTCTTCTATTGAAAAAATCCATCATTTTTTTTAAGATGACATTCATAATATAATCCCTTAGAGAGCGTTTGCTTTCTTATTGCCACGAGGAGGAAACTAAATGGCAAAGGTTGAACTTAAAGGCGTTACAAAAATTTACGACGGCAATGTTCTTGCTGTAGAAAAATCAAATGTAACTATCGAAGACCGCGAATTTTGTGTATTCGTAGGTCCATCTGGTTGTGGAAAATCTACAACACTCCGCATGATTGCAGGTTTGGAAGACATCACTGGTGGTGAACTTTACATCGACGGCGAGTTGATGAACGATATTCCGCCAAAAGACCGCAACATTGCGATGGTATTCCAGAATTATGCGCTTTATCCGCACATGACTGTTTACGATAACATGGCTTTTGGTCTAAAAATCCGCAAGGTAGACAAGGCAGAAATTGAACGCCGTGTTCGAGAAGCATCTCGCATTCTCGATTTGGACAATTATTTAACTCGTAAGCCAAAGGCTCTTTCTGGTGGACAAAGACAGCGCGTTGCAGTAGGACGAGCAATAGTGCGCTCACCAAAAGTATTCTTGTTTGACGAACCTCTTTCTAACCTCGACGCAAAGTTGAGAGTTTCAATGCGTGCAGAAATCGCAGATTTACATCATCGCTTGCAGGCTACAATGATTTACGTTACACACGATCAGATTGAAGCGATGACGATGGGCACAAAAATCGTTGTAATGTCAGACAGACGCATCCAGCAGATTGGCGAGCCATTGTATCTTTACAATCATCCAATCAACAAATTTGTTGCAGGCTTTATCGGAACCCCTCCAATGAACTTCTTTAAAGTAAAGATTGCAGAAAAGAACGGCAAAGTTGTAGCAGATGAAGGAACATTCTCTCTCGTTCCAACAGAAACTCAGCAGAAGCATTTAAAAGCATACGTTGGAAAAGATGTCTGGTTTGGTGTTCGCCCAGAAGACCTCGAATATCACGCAGCTCCTGCTTCAGAAAACAATATGTCTGTAAAAGTTACAAACAAAGAACCACTCGGAGCAGAAACTCACGTATTTGTTCAGATTCAAAATGTGAACATCGTTGCCCGCTGTGAATCTAATGTAAATCCAAGCCTTGGCGACACTGTAAACTTTACTCCAAATATGGAAAAGGCAAAGTTCTTTGCAATGGATACAGAGATAAACATCTGCGAACCAGAAATCGAAAAGAAGTGGTAATTTGCACCTTTAATTGATTTTTAAGTAAATCCCCGTTGCGTTTGTGGCGGGGATTTTTTTTGTCTTTGTATTTTGAATTGAAAAAGCTGAATTTATCCTGTAAAATCCTCGCTTGAAAGTGGGGCGTATGAAAAAAAATTCCGTTGTAATATATAAAAATGCTTGTTCGCTTGTTGGGGATTTTGAAGGTGAAAAATTTAGCGTAACTTGGTGCGTAAGCCGAGCCTGCCAAACTGGAAAAAAAGTCGTTTTTGCAAGTCAAAAAGTTAGGAGCCGCGATGTCGTAGTTTTGAGCGAAGATTCTGCGACAAGCCTTGACTCTTGCCTTGATTTTGAAGAACTCGCTTTAAAAAAAGAAGGTGAAGTTTTTAAGCAGCTTGAAGAACTTCACGAATTGCTTTTGAGCGAAGAAGATACTTCGTCTTCGCCTATAGGATTTGATGATTTTTTTGAACTTTTGAGAGGAACAAAAAAGCCAGATGAATCTTGGGGTGTGTATCGTGCCGCAAAAGAAAGTTTGCTTTTTGAAGAAAAACTTGATTCTACGGACGTAAATAATGTAAAAATCAGTTTTGTTCCACGTTCGCTGGAAAAAATTGAAGAGATTAAAAATAAACTTTTTGAAAAAGAGCACTCGCAAGAGTTGAGGGAACTTTTTATAAAGCGCCTTAGAAATTTTTCTTTGGATTTACCTTCAGATTCTCGTTTTATGGGCGAAGTTGAAGCCTTTGCTCTTGGAATGAGCGACAAATGCAAAGTCCTAAAAGAAGCGGGATTTAAAGAAACTCCAGAAAAAGCTCATGAAATCCTATTAAAAACAAAAATCTGGGATATAACTCGTAATCCTTATCCGTTAAGGTGGGGCTTGAGTGCTAAGAGTGCGGATATAACATTAAAAACTCCGCCAGAAGAAGAAAGGTTTACAGTTCCAGGCTTTAGTTATGCGATAGACAGCCCATGGTCTACAGATCCAGACGACGCTATAGGTTTTGACGGTGAGTTTTTGTGGATTCACATTGCAGATCCTGCAAGCACGGTTTTTCCAGACAGCCCTATCGAAAAATCTGCCCGCAACAGAGGTGCAACTTTGTATCTTCCTGAAGGAGCAGCCCGCATGCTTTGCGAAGATAGCATAGAAGATTACGCTTTGGGTTTAAAAGAAAAAAGCCTTGCTTTAAGTTTTAAGATAAAGTTAGACGAAAATTGTGAAATTCAAGATTGCACGGTGCTTAGAACAATAGTAAATGTAAAACGCCTCACCTATCAAAAAGCAGATGAACTAAAGGATAGTCCAGAATTAAAGCCACTTTTTGAGATTGCAAAAAAAAATGCACAGCGCAGGGCAAAAAAAGGTGCAATGAGCGTGAATATGCCAGAGATCCATGTGAGCGTTGATAGCCAAACCAAAAAAGTTAGCCTTGAAGAAGTTGTGCACTACGAAAGCGGAGAAGTTGTTCGCGAAGCGATGATTCTCGCAGGAGAAGGAGCGAGCCTTTTCGCTTTTAAAAATTCCATTCCGATTCCTTTTATAAGCCAGGATTCTAGCGACATTCCATCGGATATTCCTTCTGGGCTTGCCGGGCAGTATCGCCTTAGAAGGTGCATGCGAAAACGAAATGTTGGAGTAACGCCTTCTTCTCATGCCGCTTTAGGATTGAGTATGTACACTCAGGTTACTTCACCCTTAAGACGCTATGGGGATTTGCTTGTTCACGAACAGTTAAGGGCGTTTATAAAGGGAGAAAAATTGCTCGATAAGGATGAAGTTTTGCTCAGGGTAAGTGCAGGAGACGCTGCGGCAAGAGCTGCAAAACAGGCGGAACGCAATAGCAATCTCCATTGGACTCTTGTTTATCTCCTGCAAAATCCCACTTGGAAAGGAACCGCGGTTTGCCTTTCTATAGAACCAAAGCAGACTGTATTTTTTATAAAAGAATTGGGGATAGAAACTTCGATAGCAGGAATTAAGTGCGAATTAAACGGCGAAATAAGCGTAAAAGTTCAGAAGATAGACCTTCCAAAATTGGAAGTGGTTTTTACTTCTTGTGAAGAGTCTTAACTTTTTTTCACGTCTTAATTTTTAAGTTGAGCAGGTGTGAACATTTCGTTATAATTTTCGACTATGATTGTAATGAAATTTGGCGGCTCTAGCGTTGCCGATGCGCAAAGAATAAAGCACGTTGCTTCTATAATTAGTGAATACAAAGACGAGAGGCCTTTAGTCATTTTAAGTGCTATGGGCGATACAACAGATTATCTTCTGGAAGCGGCGGATTTTGCTGTAAATGGGAAAGTCGACATCGATAAGATTGAAAAACTGCATTTTGAAACTGCCTCTATACTCGGCATAGATGTTTCTGAAATAAAAGAACTTTTAACTGAACTTAAAACCCTGCTTACTGGTATAAGCATGTTGCATGAACTTTCAAAACGCTCAAGGGATTATCTTGTGAGTTTTGGCGAGAGAATGTCTGTTCGTATGATGGCTTCGTATCTAAACACTTTAAAAGTTCCTGCAAAATTTTATGATGCGTGGGATGTTGGTTTTGTAAGCGATTCCAATTTTATGAATGCGGAGCTTTTAAGCGATGTTTGGCAGACGATTCCTCAAAAATTTAGCGATTACAAAAAAGGCATTCAAAAAGAAATTCCTATTGTTACGGGTTTTATAGCAAAAGATAAAAACGGCGTTATAACAACTTTAGGGCGCGGAGGCTCCGATCTTTCTGCAACAATGCTTGGCTCTGCTTTGGGCGTTGATGAAATTCAAACCTGGAAAGATGTTGATGGTATATTGACCACTGATCCTCGCATCGTAAAAGAGGCTCGCACTGTTCCGGAAGTAACTTACGAAGAAGCGCAGGAACTTGCAATGTTTGGAGCTCAGGTTTTGCATCCACGCTCTATGGTGCCATGTGCAAAGAGTAAAATTCCTGTACGAGTAAAAAACTCTTACAACATAAAAAGTTCCGGCTCTGTTATTTTAGAAAAACATACAGGAAAAACTCCTAGGGTTATCGCTATAACAAGCGTTAAAAACGTAAACTTAATCGATATTCAGTCTAACAATATGTTTGGAGCTTCAGGATTTTTGGCACACGTGTTCAACCAGTTTTTAAAATGGAATGTAAGTGTTGATGTAATTGCAACTTCTGAAGTTTCTGTTTCTCTTACTGTAAACGGAAGTTGTGATCTTACAGGACTTGTCGAAGATTTAAAAAATGCTGCTGCTGTAACTGTAAAAAAAGATAAGGCTATTGTTACGATAATCTGCGATGCTTCAAATTCCAGTTCCATACTTGAAGATACCTTTACCGCGTTGAACAAAGCAAAAATCAATGTGCAGATGATTTCTCAGGGGGCGAGCAAAGTTAATATAAGTTTTTTGGTTGACACGAGTCAGTCGAATCAGGTTGTGCAGATTTTGCATTCTGCTCTTTTTGACTTGTAGATATAAAACGCAATAGCGATCGTAGCACCGCTTTGCGTTCGTAAGCGACTTTGAAAAAAGCGCGTCGAATGAAGCGCTTTATGCGCGTAAGTGCGAAGAGCGCGACGGCAGATTTTCTGCCGGATTGCCCAAATTAAAAATATAATGAGCATTCATTTTAGGGAGTTTTGTTATGAAAATTGCACTTGTTGGATACGGAAAAATGGGGCACATGATTGAAAAATGTGCTTTGGAAAGCGGAAACGAGATTGTTGCTACTGTCGACATTTCTGCAAAGGATGCTTCTTGTATTGTTGGCATGGGCGACGGCAGGGCGGTTTTTGAAGCTGTAAAAAAAAGTGGAGCCGAGGGCATTATTGAATTTTCGCATCCGTTGAGCGTTATCGGCAATTTAGAGGCTTTGATTCCGCTGGGACTTCCTGTTGTTGTTGGAACTACTGGCTGGGCTGAAAAAGAAGATTATATCGCTGATTTATGTGCAAAAAATGAAGGCACTGTTATGAGGTCCTCTAATTTTTCGATTGGTGTCAATATGTTTTATAAGATTGTGGAAGAGGCTGCAAAAATTATGGCCGAATACAGCGAATATGATGTTGCGGTTTGGGAAGCGCACCACAATCAAAAAGCAGACAGCCCTTCTGGAACTGCGCTCGAAGTTGCAAGGCGCATAATGACCGGCAATAAAACAAAGACAAAAATGGTTTTTGACGCTTTTCACGAGCGGCCAAAGGTTGAAGAACTGCATGTAAGTTCAACTCGAGTGGGATTTGTGCCAGGAACGCACACTGTATTTTTTGATTCTCCTGCTGATGAAATTGAACTTACGCACAGGGCGAGAAATCGCGAAGGTTTTGCAAAGGGGAGTGTTGTTGCTTTGGAAAAGCTCGTTGCAAAATTGAAAAGCGGTGAACTTTTAAAAGGTAAACTCTACGGAATGCAAGACCTTTTTTAGCGATTGTTTTGCTGGCGGATTTGACGCAATTTTTTTTCGATTCGTCGCGATTTTTTAGTTTTTACGGCGAGCAAGCCATTGTAATTTCTCTTAAAGATAAAATATATCAAACTGTTTGCTCCTTTTTGTCATATTGAATAAAGCCCTTTATTTATTTATAATCGTTCAAATTATATTTATTTGAATTTCATTTTTCATGGGGGAAATATGACAATTGGTTCTATGCTAAGTCAGAGTGCAATTCTTACTCTGCTTGGGATGTGTGTCGTTTTCGGTTTTCTCATTATCATGATTGGATGCATGAATTTGCTTAGAATTGCAGTTCGTGCTTTTAACCTTGATAAAGAAGAAACAAAAACAGAAACTGTTGCAGCGCCTGCTACTTCTGTTGCAACAGATCAAAAGGCTGTGGTTGCTGCTATTGCAACTGCCTTGCACAATAAAAACTAAAAGCAAAAAGGAAAAATAAAATGGCTAAGAAAATAGGAATTTCTGAACTCGTACTGCGTGATGCAACTCAATCGCTTCATGCAACTCGTATGACTTTGGCAGATATGTTGCCAATCGCTCCTAAAATTGACAAAATCGGCTATTGGGCTGCGGAAGCGTGGGGTGGAGCAACTTATGACTCTTGTATCCGCTTTTTGAATGAAGACCCTTGGGAGCGCCTTAGAAAGCTCCATGCGGCAATGCCAAATACAAAAATCATGATGCTCTTGCGTGGACAGAACCTGCTTGGTTACCGCCACTATGCAGACGACGTTGTTGATAAATTCGTAGAGGCTGCTTCTAAAAACGGCGTTGATGTTTTTAGAATTTTTGATGCTTGCAACGACCCTCGTAACCTTGAACGCGCTACTAAAGCTGCAAAAAAAACTGGCAAACACGTTCAGATGGCAATCTCTTATGCGACAACTCCATATCACACAAAAGAAATTTATGCAGACCTTGCAAAAACTTATGCTGATTTTGGTGCTGATTCTATCTGTATTAAAGATATGTCTGGCCTTTTAAAACCATTTGAAGCTTATGACCTTGTAAAAGCGATTAAAGCGAAAGTTGACCTTCCTGTTGAAATTCACTCTCATGCAACAACTGGTCTTTCTGTTGCAACTTTATTGAAGTCTGCTGAAGCTGGCGCTGACGTTCTTGATACTGCAATTTCTTCTATGGCGATGGGAACTTCTCACTCTCCTACAGAAACTGTTGTAGAAATGCTCAAGGGAACAGAGTTTGATACTGGCCTTGATATTTCTGCTTTGCTTGAAATTGCCGCATATTTCCGCGAGATTCGTCATCACTATGCTTCTTTGGAATCTAAATTCCTTGGAGCAGATACACGCATTTTAAAATCTCAAGTTCCTGGCGGTATGCTTTCTAACCTTGAAAGTCAGTTAAAACAGCAGGGTGCTTCTGACAAGATGGACGAAGTTTTAAAAGAGATTCCGCTTGTTCAAAAAGACGTTGGTTATGTTCCACTTGTAACACCAACATCTCAGATTGTAGGTACTCAGGCTGTATTTAATGTTTTGTTTGGACGTTACAACAATATGACTGGCGAATTCCGCGATCTCCTTACAGGAAGATACGGTAAAGTTCCAGCAGCTCCAAATCCAGATCTCGTTAAAAAGGCTCTTGAACTCAATAAGATGGATAAAGCTGTTGAATGTCGCCCAGCAGATTTGATTGAACCTGAATGGGATAAAATGGTTGAAGAATCAAAGAAAAACGGTGGAAACGGCTCTGTTGAAGATACACTCACTTATGCTATGTTCCCTAAGGTTGCTACTAAATTCTTTGAAACAAGGGCAAATGGTCCTGTTGATGCAGAAAAGACTTTTGGTCTTAAAGAAACTCCAAAAGCCGCTGCTTCTTCTAACGGTTCATACACTGTTACAGTAAACGGCCAGGCTTACAATGTAGTTTCTAACGGAGACTCTGTTACTGTTGACGGTGTTCCTTACAATGTTTCTTTTGGTGCTGCTAGTGCAAATGCCGCTGCACCTGCTGCCGCTCCCGCTCCTAGCGTTGGCGGAGAAGATGTAAAAGCTCCAGTTGCAGGAACTCTTCTTAAACATTGCTTTGCAAACGGAACAAAAGTTTCTAAAGGTCAGACTATAATAATAGTTGAATCTATGAAGATGGAACTTGAAGTAAAATCGCCAGCAGACGGAACAATAACATATACAGTTCCTACAGGAACTCAAATTGCTAACGGACAGGTTATTGCAACTATTGGCGGTGTTGTTAAGGCAGCTCCAGCTCCTTCTCCTGCACCTAGTGCTTCTGCTGCTCCTGCCGTAGCGGTTTCTGGTGGAAAGACTGTAACTGCTCCTGTTGCAGGTACTTTGCTCAAATATGCAGTAGCTGAAGGTGCAACTGTAACAGCTGAAACAACAATCATCATCATAGAATCTATGAAGATGGAACTTGAAATAAAAGCTGGTGCACAGGGTAAAGTTCACTTTACTGTTCCAACAGGAACTCAAGTTTCTAACGGACAGGCAGTTGCTTCTATCCAGTAAGCAAAATGAGGAGAAATCAAAATGTTTTTCAGACGGATTTCTCCTTGCTTAAATCTTTTTAGGAAATGTTAAAATGATTGATTTGAATAAAAATTATAGAAAACAGGTGATGAGCGTTTGCCTTGCAATTTTTGCAGTTGCCTTTGTTTTGAGTGCCGGAACTAAGGTTTTGGCTCAGACAAAAGTTGCTCAGGAAAAAACAACATCTGTTTTACCAACTAATTCTCATGAAGGTGAAGGTCTTGACCGTATTATAAAAGGAACTGAAACTTGGGGTGACGAATTCAACATAAATCCGATTCAGTTTATACAGAATATTGGAAAATCAACTGGCTTTTACAAAATGTTCATTGAGAGTGAAGAAGATGTGATGGCTGAAAATGCCAACGCAAAAGAACTTGAACATGCTGTAGCACATTCAAATAACACAAATTGGGGAACTTCTCCTGGCTGGCAGTCATTCCTGATGATGTGTGTAGGTTTCCTTATCATATACTTAGGTGCAGGCCGAGGATTTGAGCCTCTTTTGCTTATTCCGATTGGAATGGGTACTGTTTTGGTAAATGCCGTAGGTGCTGGAATGGGTAATCTACCCGACGGAATGCTTGCAATAATCTATAAAGCTGGTGTTGGAAACGAATTTTTCCCAATGCTGATATTTATGGGCATTGGCGCGATGACAGACTTTGGTCCGCTTATCGCAAATCCTAAAACAGCTCTTTTAGGTGGTGCTGCACAGTTTGGTGTATTCTTTACACTCTTTGGTGTTGCTGTTTTGAATCTCTTGGGGCTTAACTACAACATGATGCAGGCTTGTGCTATTGCAATCATTGGTGGAGCAGACGGTCCAACTTCTATCTATGTTTCTGGAAAACTTGCCCCAGAATTGATGGCAGTTATCGCTGTTGCCGCATACTCTTACATGGCACTTGTTCCTATGATTCAGCCTCCTGTTATGAAGTTACTCACAACAAAAAAGCAGAGAATGATTCACATGCCAAATCCAAGGACTCCTTCTAAAACAGAAAAAGTTCTGTTCCCAATGCTTTTGCTTTTGATAACTATCCTCTTGCTTCCTCCTGCTGCTCCTTTAATCGGTATGCTTGCATTTGGAAACTTTGTAAAAGAATCTGGTGTTGTAACTCGTCTTTCTAAAACAATGGAAAACGAATTGATGAACATAGTTTCTATCTTGCTTTCTTTGGGTGTTGGTTCTCAGATGACTCCAGAAAAGATAATCCGCGGAGAATCTCTTGGTATAATCCTTTTGGGACTTATTGCGTTTACCGTTGCTACTGCTGGCGGTGTTTGCATGGCTCATTTGATGAATCTCTTTTTGCCAAAATCAAAGAAAATCAATCCACTCATCGGTTCCGCAGGCGTTTCTGCTGTTCCAATGGCTGCTCGCGTTGCGCATAGAGTTGCACAGAGCGAAGATCCAAGCAACTTCATCCTTATGAATGCGATGGGACCAAATGTTGCAGGTGTAATTGGAACTGCGATTGCCGCAGGTGTATTCATTGCAACTTACGGAGGATTACGCTAGTCGTATCCACAAAGGCAAGTTATCGTGTGCATTTAAAATTTGCGTTGCGATAACTTGTTATTTTATAAATAGAAAATGGCAGACTTTTATGTCTGCCGAAATTTTATGCGAAAGACTGTTTTTTTTCATATTTTTTGTTCGCTCTTATTGCTCTTTGCTTGTTTTGACAGTTCTGTAAAGAAAACTGCAAAAATTACAAGCGATAATTATGTTCAGCTTGTGAGTGTTCCCGAAAATGATGAAACTCTTTTGATTTTGCCGACTATAAAAGACACAAAAATAGTTGACCGACAGAATTTTCGCTCTTGGGACAACATTCCCGATTTTATTTCTTTAAAAGAAAAATCTTTTACTAAAAATTCAATTTTTATTGGAATTAAAAAATTTGATTCTTTTATTCCCCTATCTTTAAATAAATTTCTAACCTTTTTAATAACTGAGCAAACTTTTGCTTAGATTCTCTTAAAAAAAATCACAGACAATCTTTAAAATTATCGCATACAGGAGTGAAAAATGGCTTTTGGTATTGTTATAGCTATTTTTGTTGTGTCCACCGTGGTTTGTATTGTTTTATTTAGATAAGATTTTGAAAATTTTTAATGATAAATAAAAACGGTGAGATTTATAGAATTTTAAGTTTAAATACTGAATTTTTTTTTGGAGATAAATATGATATTAGGTTTGATTACAGTTGCTTGTATTTTAGTTGGATGTGTTGTTTTTTCTTGGCTTGGTGTAAAAATCGATAGCGCCACAGATTTTATAATTGACGCAATGGATAAAAATCGCGACAAAACTAAGGCAGCTTAGTTTTATTTATTCATATAAAGATTCAAGGGTTTGTCGTTGTGGCAAACCCTTTTTTTACGGCTAGGGATACGGAAGGCTTGGCCACCGCAGTCGAGCAAAGCGAGCGAGGAGGCTGTAGCGATAGCGCAACCTGTAGTAGCCCGACCCGCAGGGGAGCCGCCTTATGATTTTAATTTTATGCTCTTTTTTATTTTTGTGATGAAATTTTGTGCTTCTTTAAATTTGTTTTGACCTTCTACTTCTACTGCCCAAAGATACAACTCTTTTGGATCTTGTTGAGAAGATCCTTGTGCAAATTCTCTTGTGTCGATGTAGGTGAGTTTTTCTTCGTTATATGGAGTGCCGTCAAAAGGAGCGACTGCATTTACTATGCTGTTCCAAGCCGATTTTGTTTCTTCGAGTGCGTCCTCTTGTGGAGCGAACATCTTTCGTACGTAGATTCCGCGATAGTCGCCCTTTTTTGCGTCGGTGTATATTCCTGTTGCTACTGTCTTTAAGTCGATTCCATTTTGATTTTTTACAAAGCCTTGAATTGCAACTATCTGCGTTTCGTCGTCCCATTTTATGAGTTTTGAAGGTAGTTCAAATTCTGCCACTGCTGAATTGAAAGTTAGTTTTTTTGACTCTTCTGCAATTTTAAACTCTTTTTCGTTTTCGCTTTTTAATTCTTGTAGAGCTTTTGTGGCTTTTGTGTAGAGTTTCCAGTCTTTAACTTTTCCGCCATAGCGGATGTATACATGGTCTGTTACGAAATTTAAGTCGAGATAGTCGGCTGAGTAGATAGAACTGCTTGAACTTGCCATCATCATTACGTAAATTCCTGTTGGGATTGGCAGGGCGTAGGTTACTAGAGTGCCGTCATAAAAATCGATTCTGTAATAATTTACGAGCCAAGTGCGCCCCCAAACGTCTTTGTGGGTATCGCTTCTTACTGGATTGCCAAGTGAGGTTATTTTTATGTTTTCGTTTGCAACTGTTCTATAAAGACCTGAGGCTTTTAAGCAATAATCTGTAACGACTTTTGGATTTTTTACCAAGTCTTCTATAGTTACATCATCTGGACGGTGTATGCGGCAAAGATAATAGTTCATCATCTGGCCAATCTCTACAAATCCGTTATTTTCCAGTTGAACGCGCTGCGTTTTTGGCTGTGCGTAATCCCAAGTTCCAGAATCTTTTAGATAGAAAGTGAGCGGAAAAGGTGCTCCATACGCTTGATACATGATTTCTGCTTTGCCTTTTAAATTTGTAAGTCCTTTTTTGCCAAAAGGATTGTATTCTTCGCGAATTTGCTCGACTCTGTCTTGAATATTTTTTTTGTAAAGCTGTGTAAGTTCATTGTGAAGTTGAGAAAGAGGTTTTGGAAGTTCACATTC
This sequence comes from Treponema pectinovorum, assembly GCF_900497595.1. Lineage (NCBI taxonomy): Bacteria > Pseudomonadati > Spirochaetota > Spirochaetia > Treponematales > Treponemataceae > Treponema > Treponema pectinovorum. Next base: position 20,146 of record NZ_UFQO01000006.1, on the reverse strand, counting down.
GTACTTCCATTCTGTGTAAAATCTTTCTGTTGTTATATTTGGAATTGTGTAATAGTAGCGAGAATCGACTATTCCTTTGTTTTGTGGCGAATCCAGTGCTTCTTGAATTGGAAGCGCATAGTTTAGGTTTTCGTTTGCACTTTTCATTGCAACTATGCCAACAACATCGCCATTTGCTGTTATCAGCGGTCCACCTGAATTTCCCGGGCTTGCTGCAGCTGAAAACCTGAGCCACTTCCACGCTCCATCTTTTTCTTCGAAAGTTGAACTTGTGTATGTTCCTGTGCGGATTATTATTCCTTCGCCAAGGGCGTTGCCGACAGAAAATACTGTTGTGTTTACTTCTATATCTTTTTGAATTTTAAGCCCTTTTGTTTTGTCTATTTTGTATGATGGAACTGAAAACCTTATGAAATCTCTTGAAGTTGAAAACTTTTCTATGTTTTCTATCTTGTATGTGTTTTGTTCCTGGTCTCGTATGTAAAAGTTTTTGTATATTGTGTCGCCGTAAAGTGTTACAACGTGTGCCGCTGTATAAAAATTGCCGTCTTCTAGGAGAAATGCTGTTCCGATTGGAATGAATTTATCATTTCTGATAGTAAAAGGCAGGCGTTCCAAAGGCAAATCTTTTTCGTAAGTTACTTCGTCTTGTTCTATTTTGTCTACTACAACTTCAAATACGCTGCCAAGAACTTTTGAATATATCTTGCTGTCTAATGAAATTTGAGCAAAAGATGCAAGAATGCAAAATGCTGCTAAGAATAGGCTTGTGATGATTTTCTTCATAATTTCTCCCATCGAGTTTTTTAGTTATTCTATTATAAGTATAACATTTATAACATTACAAAAAAGGATAGCATACTGTTATTTTTTTATAGGCTTAGGGGTACGAAAGGCTTGGCCACCGCAGTCGAGCAAAGAGGCGAGGAGGCTGGAGCGTAAGCGCAACCTGTAGTAGCCCGACCCGCGTTAGCGGGGAAGCCCCAGTTTTAAAATTTTATCAATAATATTGTATTCGATATTGTATTTGAATGGTTTTATAAAGAGTTGTATAATAGTGTGTTAATTTTTTTATTGCGAGGTTTAAGGATAAATGAAAAAATCTTTTCCTTTGGTGATGGCGTTATTTTTGTCATCGTTAGCTTTTGTTAGTTGTGGAGATAAATCTCCTACTGTAAAAATTGGTGTTTTTCAGCCCGCTTCTGGTGATAACGGTGCTGGCGGTAAACAGGAAACTCTTGGAACTCAATATGCCAACACTGTAACGCCTACCGTTAATATTGGCGGCACTGAATACAAGGTAAAACTTGAAATTGTTGACAACGAGTCTTCTAACGACAAGGCTGTAAGCGCTGCCTCTGAACTTATTTCCAAAGGTGTTTCTGTTGTTTTGGGTTCTTACGGCTCTGGTGTTTCTATTGCCGCTTCTGACACTTTTGCTGCGGCAAACCTTAGTGTTATCGGTGTTACATGCACAAATCCTCAGGTTACCGCTGGCAACGACCACTATTTTAGAATCTGCTTTTTGGATCCGTTTCAGGGTTCTGTTCACGCAAACCTTGCAAAAGATTATTTTCATGCTAAAAAAGCTTATGCCTTGGCAAAACTAGGCGATGACTATTCTGTTGGTCTTTGCAATTATTTTATCGAAGCGGCAAAAAAACTTGGAATAGATGTTGTTTACGAAACTTTCCCAGACGGAACCAGCGATTTTGCGGCTTATGTTGCGAATGCCAAAAACAGTGGTGCAGATGTTTTCTTTGCGCCTTCTTCTACTGAGGCTGCCGCTTTGATTATTGAGCAGGCAAATACTCAGGGGCTTTCTATTCCTATCCTTTCTTCTGACACCTGGGATTCTAATGTAATTCTTGCTTCTGCAAAAAACACAAATCTTGGAATTTATGTTACAACTTTCTTTGTTGAAGGTTCTTCTGATCCTAAAGTTTTGGAATTTGTAAACGGCTTTAAAAACTATTTGAATACAAACTCTACTGCAAAAACCAACAACGGTGGCGATGATGAAATTTCTGCTATGTCTGCTATGGGCTTTGACGCTTATTACACTGCACTTGAAGCGCTAAAAAATGCTGGTTCTACCAAGCCTGAAGCTGTAAAAGCCGCTCTTCCATCTACATCTATAAATGGCGTTTCTGGTAGCATTGCTTTTGACAAAACTGGCGATGCGATTAGAGATGTTGCTTTTATAAAAAAAGTTGACACTAAGACTGGAAAATGGGAATTTGTTGCCCAGCAGTCTGTAAAATAAAACGATATGAAGAAACAGGCACTTTTTATAGAAGTGTCTGCTTTCTTTAAAAGGGACTTTGATGAATTTTTTACAGGGGAATCTGCCGTACATTTTGGCTGGAGTATCGACTGGCGGTCAATATGCGCTCATTGCCATTGGTTACACGATGGTTTATGGCATCCTTCGCCTTATAAACTTTGCCCACGGAGATGTCTTTATGGCTTCTGGGCTTATAATGATTTACAGTTATACTGTAATGCCGCTTTGGATTTCTGTTGCACTTACGATAATACTTACGGTTCTGTTAGGCTTTGCTGTAGAAAGATTTGCTTACAAGCCTCTTAGAAGCGCACCTAGAATGTCTATAATGATTTCTGCGATTGGAATGTCGTATCTTTTGCAGAATTTTGCGCTGTATGTTACAGGCGGCTTGCTAAAAAAATATCCTACAATTCCTTGGATTTCTGATTCTGTTTCGATTTGTAGAGCGATAACAAAACGCGTTACTCTTATAACTCCTGTTTTGACTTTGGTATTGGTTTTTGCTTTGGTTTTGCTGATAAAAAAGACAAAAATTGGCATGGCTATGCGAGCCGTTTCTAAAGATTTTGAGACCGCTCAACTTATGGGCATAAAAATCGATTCGGTTATAAGTTCAACTTTTATAATCGGTTCGTTTTTGGCTGCTATAGGTTCAATCCTGTTTTTTTCAAACTATCCTGGAGTTACTCCAACCGTTGGGGGAATGCCTGGATTAAAGGCTTTTGTTGCTGCAGTTTTTGGAGGAATTGGCTCTATTCCAGGAGCGGTGATTGGTGCATTTATAATTGGAATTTGTGAAAATCTAATAAAAGGAATTGGCTGGACAACTTTTAGCGATGCCTTTACTTTTTTCCTGTTGATAATAGTGCTGATGTTTATGCCTACAGGTCTTTTTGGTGAAAAACAGACCGATAAAGTTTAGGATTTTTTATGAATACAAAAATTGAAAATAAATTAAAAAACACAGACATATCTAAACGAAAAAATCTTATTTCGCTTTTTTGCCTTTTGGCATTCATTTTTATTTTGATTGTTGTTTTAGAAGCAATTTTGCCAAAAACTTCTATCTTGTTTACAGTTTTAAAAAAGGGAGCAATCTATTCCCTTGTTGCTGTAAGCATGAACTTATTAAACGGCTTTACCGGGCTTTTTAGCTTGGGGCAGGCGGGCTTTATGCTTTTGGGTGCCTATACCTATGGAATTTTTACGATTCCAGTCGAAGCACGCGCTCAAGTGTATCAGTATTTTAATGGCGGTCTTATTCAATTTGCGCTTCCTGTTCCTGTGGCTTTAATACTTTCTGGACTTGTAGCCTGTGCTTTTGCATATCTTATAGCACTTCCCGTTCTCCATTTAAAATCCGACTACCTTGCGATTGCAACCTTGGGCTTTGCAGAAATAATAAGGGCGATTTTTCAGTGGGATAAACTTGGCGCAATAACGAATGGTTCAAATCTTTTAAGAAAGTATCCGGTTTTTCAAACCTGCATCTTTTATTTTGCACTTTCTGCGCTGTGCATTGCTTTGATTGTCCTGCTTTTAAATTCGACTTATGGAAGGGCTTTTATTGCAGTTAGGGATGATGAAATTGCAGCCGAAGCGATGGGAATCAATCTTTCTAAAACCAAACAGCTTTCGTTTGTTATAAGTTCATTTTTTGCAGGAATTTCCGGAGCGATGCTTGCTATGTTCCAGACGACAATACAGGCAAGCCAGTTTAAGTCGAGCCTGACTTACGAGATTTTGCTTATCGTTGTGATTGGTGGCATGGGTTCAATTACAGGCAGTTGTATTTCTTCATTTTTGTTTATCGCCTGCTCGGAATGGTGGCTTAGATTTTTGGACAGGACTTTTACCATAGGCTCGTTCACCGTTCCACTTTTGCGGCCGGGCTTTAGGAAAGTTGTTTTTTCGATTGCGATAATGTGCATCGTTCTTTATTGGCAAAGAGGAATTATGGGCGACAAAGAATTCAATATAAAATCGATAATAAAATTCTTTAACTCGCTTTTCCATGCTAAAAAAAGCAAAAAATCTTTGGAGCAAACTGATGGCAAATAAGGTTTTAGAACTTGAAAACATAACGATGCAGTTTGGCGGTGTTGTGGCTGTTAAATCTCTTTCTTTGGAAGTTTTCAAAGGAGAAATCGTTTCTTTGATAGGTCCAAATGGAGCAGGAAAAACTACAGCGTTCAACGTTATAACTGGCGTCTATTCGCCAACAAACGGAAGGGTGTTTTTTAACGGTGAAAAAATTGTAGAAAATCATCCTCGTGGTAAGATGAAAAAACTTTACGGCGGAGGTGAGGCAAATCTTTATTCAAAGCATTTAGAGCCGTCTCCAGACAAGATAACAAAACTCGGTATTGCGCGTACTTTTCAGAACATAAGGCTTTGGAAGAGCCAGTCTGTTTTTTTTAATGTTTTAACGGCGATGCACTTGAGAAGAACGAGCAACATCTTTACGGCAACATTTAGACTGAATTTTGAAGAAGAGAAAAAGCAAATTCAAGAAGTTGAACGGCTTTTAAAAATTTTAGGTTTATATGAGGTAAAGGACGAAATTTGCACTTCGCTTCCGTATGGTTTGCAACGCAGGTTGGAAATTGCGCGTGCGCTTGCAACAAAACCCTCACTCCTTTTGCTCGATGAGCCTGCTGCAGGAATGAATCCTCAGGAAACTCTTGAACTTACTTCTTTTATAAAGCAGATTCAAAAAGATTTTTCGCTTACAGTTCTTATGATAGAGCACCACATGGATTTAGTTATGGATATTTCTGATAGAATTTATGTTTTAAATTTTGGTTCGCTGATTGCAAGTGGAACTCCAGCAGAAATTCAAAACAATCCAGAAGTCATAAGTGCATATCTTGGAGAAACGGAGGATGAAAATTGCTAGTTGTAAAAAATTTAACTGTTTCTTATGACGGAATAAAGGCTCTGCGCGGAATTGATTTTGAAGTTCCAGATGGAAAAATCATAACTTTGATTGGTGCAAATGGTGCTGGAAAATCCACACTTTTAAGGACAATAAGCGGACTTGTAAAGGCAGAAAGCGGTTCAGTCATCTTTGATGGAAAAGAACTTTTGGGACTTTCTGTAAACAAAATATGTGAGCATGCTATAGCGTTAAGCCCAGAGGGTAGGAAAGTTTTTGCGGATTTGACAGTTGTTGAAAATTTGCGGATAGGTGCCTATTTACGTAAAGATAAAGTTCAGATAGAAAAAGACTTGCATTGGGTTTATGAACTTTTTCCTCGATTAAAAGAGCGAAGCTGGCAATATGCAGGAACATTATCTGGTGGAGAGCAGCAGATGCTTGCGGTTGGAAGGGCTTTGATGAGCCGCCCCAAACTTTTAATGCTCGACGAGCCTTCTTTGGGACTTGCGCCTCTGATAGTTCAGCAAATTTTTGACATAATCGGCGAAATAAATAAAGCGGGTGTTACAATTCTTTTGATTGAACAAAATGCTAACCTCGCTTTAAAGATTTGCAATCAGGCTTATGTATTGGAAACCGGTTCAATAGTGCTAAGCGGAAGCGGAAAAGACCTTTTGGAAAACGACACTGTAAAAGAAGCGTATTTGGGAAAGAAAAGCGTTAAATGAAGTTTACAGATTTTACTTTAAATGCTTATAAAAAATCTCAGGAACCTCTTTCCAAATCTTCCAGTCAAAGCGAAGATTCTGCGGACGCAGTTTTTTCTAGCGCTAAACCTTCATCATCATTACTATCATCTTCTTCTGCTGTTGCATCTTCGCTAAAAAATCAGGGGCTTTTAAAAGTTCCTTATCCTGTTGAAAAAAATACAGCAGGTTTAAAAAAGCAGGTTAGTCAGGACAGCGTTTACAGGCGTGTTGCAAAATTTTTAATGCTCATAGGAGTTGAAGAAGCGGCAAAAATTCTTCCTCACCTTAGCGAAGTGCAGACAGAAAAGATAATCCCAGAATTTGCAAAAATCACTTCTATAGATAGCGAAGAAGCAAGCCAGATTCTTGAAGAATTTAAAAATCTTACTGCAAAAGCCCGCGAAAACGGCGGAGTAAGCACAGCAAAAAATATCTTGGAAAAAGCGTTTGGAAAAGATAAAGCAAACGAAGTTTTAGAAAAAGCGGTTCCTTTTAAAAACGGGAAACCTTTTGAATATCTTGCAGATGCAGAAAACGAAAAGATTTTTGCTCTTTTAAAAGACGAATCTGCGCCTGTTCGTGCATTGGTATGCTCTCATCTGCCACCAAAAAAAGCGGCTTTTTTTATGCAAAATTTGCCAGAAAATGAAAAAAAAGAACTCGTACTTCGACTTGCAAAATTAAAAGAGATGAATCCATTTATAGTAGCAAAGACCGATGAGGCTATTCAAAAAAAAATGAACTCTCTAGTGATTCAAAAATCGGATTCGATAGACGGCAAAAATATCCTTGCGCATATCCTTAAATGCATGGACGGAAAAACAGAAGAAGAGCTTTTAAATAGGATTGCGGAAAAAGAGCCAGATTTGAGCGTAGATTTACGAGAGCGCTTATTCACTTTGGACGATGTGATTTTTGCAGATGACAGATTCATTCAAACTATGCTTTCAAAGATGGAAACAAAAGAAATCGCATATTTGATTTTTGGAAAAAAAGAAGAGTTCCGCAATAAAATTTTAAAAAACGTTTCTATGAATCGAAAAAATATGATAATCGATGAAGAAGAAAATCGAAAACCTTTGAGCAAACAGGAGTGTGAAAAAGTTACCGCGTTGTTTTTTTCTAAACTCCGTCATGCTTTTGAAGAAGGGAAACTCATTATAAATGGAAGGAATGACGAAGTTTATGTCTGAAAAAAATAAAATTTTACAAAAGGGGAGCACTTATAACGGATTTAGCGTTTTGAATGTATTTGAATTGAACGATTTTCATTCAACGGCTTTTTATCTTAGGCACGAAAAAACAGGCTTAGAGGTTTTGCATCTATTGAATGACGAAACTGAAAATCTTTTTTCATTTTCGTTTAGAACTCCAAATTTTAAAGGAAACGGACTTGCTCACATAATGGAACATTCTGTTCTTTGCGGCTCAGAAAAATATCCGTTAAAAGACCCGTTTACTCAACTTTCAAACCAAAGCGTAAAAACCTATTTAAACGCTGCTACCTATGCAGACAAGACGGTTTATCCTGCAAGTTCAACTGTCGAAGCAGATTATTTTAACCTGATGAGCGTTTATGGAGACGCAGTATTTTTTCCAAAACTTTCTCCAGAGATTTTTGCACAAGAAGCGTATAGATTGGATTTTGCAGATGAAAAAAAGCCATCTATACAAGGCGTTGTATACAACGAAATGAAAGGGGTCTATTCGTCTTTTGAAGAAGTTGCAAGTGGAGTGCCATCAAAAAATCTTTTAAAAGGAACAATTTACGAGAAAGATTCTGGAGGAGACCCTGTTGAAATTCCAACCTTGACCTACGAAGAATATCTGGAATTTCACAAAAAATGGTATAGAGCAGAAAATTGCTTTGTGTTTTTGTATGGAAATATTCCCACTCAAAAGCAATTAGATTTTTTGCAGGAAAATTTTTTGAATCGCTTACAGCAAAAAAAAGATTTTATCCCATGGAATCCAAATGTGAAATCTCAAATATTAAAAAATCATTTTGGATTCGTTACCCCTCAAAATCTGGAAGCTCCACTGTTTGTAAAAGAATATGGACCTTCAGGCGAAGAAAATGAAAAGGGAAGCACTGTTTTACTTACATGGAATCTTGGACCTTCTTGTAATGCGTTTGAAACGATGGAAAAAGTTTTAGTTACAGGCATTCTTTTAAATCACGACGGTTCTCCATTGCAAAAAGCTTTGATTGAATCTGGTCTTGGAGAAGATACCGCTCCAGGCATGGGCTTAAATACTTTTTATTCTGTCTTGTTTACTGTTGGCTTACGCGGTGTCAAAAAAAATGCGGTAGAAAAAGTTAAAGATGTCGTTTTTAAAACTCTAAGGGAAATCGTTGAAAAAGGAATAGAAAAAGACGATATAGATTCAACCTTGATGGCCTTAGAATTTTCGCACCGAGAAATACGGCGAAGTCATGGACCTTATGCGATTTCGCTTATGCAGTCGCCAATCAACGCTTGGGCTTTTGGAAATGATATAGAAAAAAGTTTTAGGCTTAGAAGCATTATTGAAGAAGTAAGGATAAAAATTCAGTCTGAAAAAGGCTATCTTGAGCAACTGATAAATAAATTTTTTTTGAATAACGATAATTACATCATTACAGAAGTTATTCCTTCAAAAAAATACAATCGAAATCGAGAAAAATGTGAAAAAAAATTGATAGAAAACTTGCTCAAAAAAACTTCTGTAGAAAAAATAAAAGAACAAAATGCCGCTCTTAAATCATTTCAAACAAAAAAAGATGATTCTTCCTGTTTGCCTCATTTAAAACCACAAGATTTTATAAAGGACGGAAAACGACTTTCTGACAATTACGCTTTAAAGATAAAAACTCTTGAAGGAAGCGATTCAAAACCTGTCGATTTTTTTGTGAGTTCAGAAAATACAAATGGAATAACTTATTTTGAAGTTGGTTTTCCAGTTGATGTTTTGGATGCAAAAGATTACGTCTGGCTTCCGCTTTTAGCAGATACAATTACAGATTGTGGTTGGGGAAATTTGGATTGGATAAAAGCGGCGTCCATAACGGCGTTAAATACAGGCGGAATTTCGGCAAATCTTTTACCAGGTGAACTTTGCAAAACTCAAAATTCACTTTCGTTTATAAACGAACATAATTTTTGCGGTCGCGATTGGCTTGTTTTTAAATTGAAAGTTATAGATGAAAAAATCGAACAAGGTCTAAAATTATTGAGTGATAACATAAATTTGGTGGATTTTAAAGACACAAAACGCCTAAAAGATATTGCAATTGAAGCAAGAAACGATATCGATTCAAGCATAATTCCCGGCGGACACCAGTATGCGATTTTAAGAGCTGCAAGAAAATTTTCAAAAGTTGCGGCCGTCGATGAAATTTGGAATGGACTTACGCTTTTTTATAATCTGCACACTCAGGCGGAAAATTCTCAAACACAAAATGCGCAAATATTTAATAGAATATTTAAGGAAATAAAACAAGGTGGAGGCTTTGTTCACATAACAGCAGAAGAGCAAACTTTAAAAAAAGTTGAGCCACTCATAAAAAAATTTGTAAAAGATATTTCGCTTACAAAACTTAAAGAGGCGAAAAAATCAACTTTGGAAGACTTTGTTTCGCTTACAGAAATCCAAGGTGTTGGCGATTTTGAAGGCGATGAATATTTTGTAATTCCAGGACAAATCGGTTTTGCAGCGCAAGCGTTTTCAGGAATTGCTTATGGGCAAAAAGGGAATGCCGTAATCGACGTATGCACTCATTGGCTTTCAAATATTCTTTTGTGGGAAAGAATTCGCACAGTTGGTGGTGCTTATGGGGCATATTGTGAAACGGACTCAATCTCTGGAAGAATTCTTTTTGCAACTTATAGAGATCCTTCGCCAGAAAAATCAAACGATGTTTTTGATTCCTGTTTAAAAGATGCTTCTCAAATGGAATTTTCCCAAAGCGAGGTTGAAAAAGCGGTGATGGGAACTTATTCTCAGTTTGTAGCGCCTAAAACTCCGCAAGCAAGGGGATATATCGAACTTTTAAGAACTCTATATGCGATTGATGAGCGAGATAGGGAAAATAAACTCTTTGAAATTTTGAATTGCTCAAACGAAGACTTTAAATCAACCTTAAAAAAACTCTCTGATTTCTCTATGCAAAGGAAATATCGTGTTATAATAGGCTCTGAAAAAGATGGAGTAAGTGGAAAAAAAATATATTTGCCACTATAATTATCTACGCTATAATGTTTTAGTTTTGACAAGGAAGCGATATTATGAACAAGAAAATTGATACATGTGTAAAGATGATGAGACAACTTGTTTCCGATATACAGGGAGCTCCTTATCCAAGTGAACAATTTGAACTCGAGCTCTATAAAATTTGGTATGAGCATGTTCAAAAAGCGGCAGTTGACTGTTTTGAATACCTTGATGAAAATTTCCCTGGAGAGAAGGAAGATTTTGATAAAACTCTTAATGGGATGTTCAGATAATGTTTAAAGAAATCCACCGTATGCCGAAAATCATACGAGAGGGATTTTTATCTGGCAAGGTGGGATGCGTTGATGTTATCATCAAAAAAATATAATCGCTTTGATACTTATTTGTTAAAAGGAAAATTAAAGCGCAACGGATTTGAACACTGGCGATATGTTTTTACAGGAATAAATAAATCAACAGGAGAACAGCGAGCCTTTTTTGTAGAACTCTATTATGTAAACCCGCTTGTTTCTCCAAAAGAACCTGTGCTTTCTCAAAAATCTCAATTAAAAATTTCAGATTCGGATTTGCAATACGCTTTGGCAGGCACTATTTCTGCTGAAAATGTATCTCAAGAAGTCGCTTTGCTTCCAAGTTATGCACTTGTAAAAGCCGGTGCATACGGAAAAGACGGAAGACAATTCAATTCTTTTAATCCAGCTTCTTCGCTTGTGCATCAAAAAAATGAAAAAAATTTTAAAGTTGGCTCTTGTATCTTTGGAGCAGATGTATTACTGGGCGAAGTTGAACTTTTGCCACAAGAAGTAAGGGAGCATCCTGAATACCTTTGTGCTTCTGGTAGGATGAAATGGAATCTTCACTTTGAAAAAAATATTGAATCTCCGCCACTTTGCGCTAATAAAACAAATTTTTGGATTCCTATTGGTGCAAAAACCGTTTTTGCTGGAACTGTAGAGCTTGACGGTCAAGAATATTCTGTTGTTCCACGGAATTCTTCAGGCTACATAGATAAATCCTGGGGTGTGAGCCCTGCAAATCCGTTTTATCATCTTTCTTCTTCAAATCTTACGAGTTTGATTTCTGGCAAGCCTTTGACAAAATCTTGTTTTTCGCTTGAAGGAGAATTTGATAAAAAACTCAGCGTTTTTATAAAATTTGAAGGGCAGAGAATCGCTTTAAATGCAAATTCATTTTTTGATAAATATTCTGAAATCCACACCTGGTCGCAGATGCCTGTTGATGCTGACGGCGAAAAATTGCATTGGACAATCAGCATTCACAGAAAAAAATATGTAATCGATTTAGACCTCTACTGCAAAACTTCCGAAATGTTTGTCCGCGATTATGAAATTCCTCAGGGCGAAAGGTCTTTGTTAAAGGTTTTAGGCGGCGGAAGTGGTTTTGGCGAAATTAAGATTTTCAGAAAAGTCAAAAAAAACCTTGAACTCATTGAGCACGCAAATGTTCTGGATTGCATTTGCGAATACGGTTCTGTTGACAAAGGCGACGAATAAAAATCATTAAAATTGTTTGATTAAATTTTACCTTTTCTTTTTTTGTGATTATCTTGAATTTATAGAGTGGAAAGAGAGGTAAAAAATGAATTTAGAACGATTTACATTAAAATCTCAAGATGCGTTGCAGGAAGCTTCCTCGCTAGCATCTCAAAACGATAATTCTGAAATTTCTGTTGGTCATATTTTAATCGCTTTGCTCCAGCAAGAAGACGGTCTTGTTCGCCCAATCGTAGAAAGGATTGGAGTAAATGTGCAGGATTTGATTCGAAGTGTAAACGACATTTTGCAGGGTGAAGTTAAGGTTTCTGGAAACGTGAATTTAACTCTTTCATCTTCTGCGCAAAAAGTTTTGGCACGTGCAGAAAAAGAGATGGCTTTTCTAAAAGACCAGTATGTTTCTGTTGAACATTTGCTTCTTGCCATGAGCGAAAGCGAAGATAAAATCGGTGAACTCCTGAGAAAAAATGGAATAACACGCGAAGCAATTCTTGAAAGCATTAAAATGGTTCGGGGAAATCAAACTGTCGATAGCCAAGATCCAGAAAGCAAAATGCGTTCGTTGGAAAAATATTGTACAGATTTAACTGCAAGGGCAAGACAGGATAAAATCGATCCTGTAATCGGTCGTGATGAAGAAATCAGGCGTGTTATGCAGGTTTTGGTTCGTCGCACAAAGAACAATCCTGTTTTAATTGGTGAGCCAGGAGTTGGAAAAACAGCGATTGTCGAAGGACTTGCGCGTCGTATTGCAAGTGGCGATGTTCCAGAGAGCTTAAAAAACAAGCGGCTTTTAAGTCTTGACATGGGAAGCCTCGTTGCAGGTGCAAAATTTAGAGGCGAATTTGAAGAAAGGCTCAAGGGCGTTATAACCGAAGTTTCAAAAAGCGAAGGTCAGATAATTTTATTCATCGATGAATTGCATACTATTGTAGGTGCAGGTGCAAGCGAAGGCAGCATGGACGCTTCGAACCTTTTAAAGCCTGCTCTTTCAAGGGGCGAATTGCATGTTATAGGAGCGACAACTCTAAACGAATATCGCAAATATATCGAAAAGGATTCTGCATTGGAAAGGCGTTTTCAGCAGGTTTTGTGTGCAGAGCCTACGGTTGAAGACACGATTGCGATTTTGCGTGGCTTGCGCGATAAATACGAAATTCATCACGGTGTAAAGATAAACGACGAAGCTCTGGTAAGTGCGGCTGAACTTTCAAATCGATATATCACAAATAGATTTTTGCCCGACAAGGCGATTGACCTGGTCGATGAAGCGGCAAGCAGACTCAAGATGGAAATTGAAAGCGAGCCTACAGCCTTGGATCAACTTGAAAGAAAAATTCTTCAACTTCAAATTGAAAAGCAGTCTCTTTCAAAAGAAGACGATAAGGCAAGCCTTGAACGTTTAAAAAAACTGGAACAAGAGCTTGCAGAAATAACTGCGAGCCGCGATGCGATGAAGATGGAATGGCAAAACGAAAAAGCCAAAATCGACAAATCGCGAAAGTTAAAGGAACAGCTTGAAAATGCACGATTTGAACAGGAAAAATTCAGCCGAGAAGGCAATCTTGCAAAGGCAGCAGAATACAAGTATTCAATAATTCCTGAATTGGAAAAAAGCCTTGCTGCAAGCGAAGCTTCAAATCAGAAAAATCTCAACGAAGATGTTCAATCTCTTTTGCGACAGGAAGTTACAGAAGAAGACATCGCTCGCGTCGTAAGCGTTTGGACAGGAATTCCTGTAAGCAAAATGATGACAAGCGAAAAACAAAAATATATTGAGCTGGAAAGCGTATTGCACAAGCGTGTTATCGGCCAAGACGAAGCGGTAAAGGTTGTAAGCGATGCGATAAGGCGAAATAAAGCAGGTTTAAATGATCCAAACAGACCTTTGGGTAGTTTTATGTTTATTGGGCCTACAGGAGTTGGAAAGACGGAATTAGCAAAAACGCTTGCAGATTTTCTTTTTAACGATGAAAAAGCTCTTACGAGAATCGATATGTCCGAGTATATGGAAAAATATAGCGTATCGCGTCTTATTGGAGCGCCTCCAGGATATGTTGGTTACGACGAGGGAGGTCAGCTTACAGAAGCGGTTAGAAGAAGACCTTACAGCGTAATCCTTTTTGATGAAGTTGAAAAAGCGCATCCAGATGTATTCAATGTTTTGTTACAGGTTTTGGATGACGGAAGACTTACAGATGGGCAGGGAAGAGTTGTCGATTTTAAAAATACGATAATAATAATGACTTCTAACATTGGAAGCGATTTGATTCTTGCTGCTGGCGATGATAAGAATTTTGATTTAAAAAAATTAAAAGGGGAGTTGAATTCGCTTTTAAAATCAACTTTTAGACCTGAGTTTTTAAACAGAATTGATGAAATCGTCATGTTTAACAGGCTTTCAAAAGATGTGATTGGCGGAATAGTTAAAAATCAACTTGAACGCGTTCAAAAACGTTTGGAAGGCAGGAGAATCACGCTTACATTTGAAAAAAGTGCAATCGATTTCCTTTCGGATATTGGCTACGACCCTAATTTTGGTGCAAGACCTGTAAAGCGCGCAATTCAGAATTATCTTGAAAATCCGCTTGCAAAGGAAATCCTTGCTGGAAAATTTGGTGAAAATTCAAAAATTGTAGTTACAGGAGATAAAACAGGCTTACATTTCGCCTAAAAAACAGTAGTATAGTCCTATGAAAAAGAAAATATTGATTGTATGTGCATTCTTTGCATTCACGATTTTTTCTGCAAGTGCAGATATTGGCTTGGGTGCAGAATTGGGTTTTGAAAGCGATGTATTTTATAAGCCTTATTCAAGAGGCTTTGTAAGTGCAACTTTCCGAAGTAATGAAATTCCTTGGTGCTTTTCTGTGAATTTCTTCCCATTTGATTCGCAATTTGTTGCAAATGCTGATAATTGGGTTGTAAACAAAACTCTGTCCGCTCCTTTAAGGTATTTTTTATTTTGGGGAGTGAGTGCAAGGCTTGGGTTCAACAAATTTGCGATTGCCGCAGGACCGAGGTTGGGAGCTGGCCTTGATTTATTTTTACTCAAGAAACGACAACTCGAACTTTATTGGCAGATGTCGTGGAATCCATATCTTGGGGTCGAGGATAGAAATGGAGTGAGTGCGATGATTCGCCCATTCCACTTTCCTATCGAATTAGGTGCTCGCTGGTGGTTTAGATAGTTTTATTCCTTTAATGCATCTTCCATTGCGTTGAGAGAAAATTGAATCCGCTCTTTTAAATCAAAGGGCGGATTTACTACCAGCATTCCAGAACCATACATTTTAGAAAACCCTTCCACATCTTCCGCATTTTTTGCTTGCAATTCAAAAAAAATACATTTTTCGTCATCTGTTTTATTTTGTTTTTCTACATTTGAATAAATCGTCTGTTTTAAAAATTCCGCTTCGTTTTCTCTGTCTTTTAAAAGAGGATACCAAAGCAAAAAAGTTCCTGTCATCCATTTTTTATACGAGGCGATAAAATACTGCGCTGTTGAATAAAAATCGTCAGAATCTTCGTAACTTGGGTCAATAATAACGCATCCTCGTTTTATTTTTGGTGGCAAAACAGCATTCAACATTTTTGCCGCATCTTTTGAAAGAACTTGAATGTGGGGCAGTTCATCTTTTTGAATCAGAATTTTTTGACTTAAATTTTTTTCAAGTTCAATTTTTATCTTTGGGTGAAGTTCATTTAAAATAAGTTGATCATTTTTTCTTAAATAACAGCGGGCGATTTCTGGACTTCCAGGATAAAATCCTTTTTCTGCATACGAAACGAGAATTTTCGAAAAAGAATTTCCAAACATCGTTTGAAGATTTTTTTCGTTTTTGTTGAGAAGTTTTTTTATTCCGTTTTTTGCTTCTCCAGTTTTTTCAAGCCTGTCATCATCAAAAGCGTATTTTCCTGAAGCGCTGTGGCAATCTATAACTGTAAAAGGTTTTTCTTTTTTTAGCAGGTGTTCCAATGTGTATGCAAATACCGTGTGCTTTAAGATGTCTGCAAAATTTCCTGCGTGGTAGGCGTGTATATAACTTAGCATATTTCTTTTTCAATGATACTGCAAAAATGCTCGTAATTGAATAGCCTCTATTTTTTCAGTAAAATTAAAGCATGAATAAATTGGATTATCAGATTTGCTACAGAAAAATCTACAATTTTAAAGATTGAATTGCATTCATTTTGTGCAATTTTTTATTGCGAACATCTATTTTGTATATCAATTTTATATCGTATCGAAATTTTTAAGGGGAATAAAATATGAACAAAGCACTTGAAACTCTAAAAGAGAGAGGATTTTTTGCTCAATGCACGGATGTGCAGGGGCTTTCAGATTTGATGGATAAAGGTTCTATAACTTTTTATGTAGGTTGCGATCCGACGGGTCCTTCGCTTCATATTGGGCACATGGTTCCGTTTTTTGCGCTCCGTCATTTAAGAGATGCAGGACACCACGGAATTGCATTGATTGGTGGCGGAACTGCAAGAATTGGCGATCCGTCAGGGAAAACTGAAATGCGCAAGATGATAACCTACGAGCAAATAGATTCAAATGTGGAAAAGATAAAGGCACAACTCGACAGGTTTATCGGTTTTGACGAAAAAACTGCATTTAGCGATAACAATAAAAACTGGCTTGCGGACTTGAACTATATAGATTTTTTGCGTGATATTGGTTCGTGTTTTTCTGTAAATAAAATGCTCACTTTTGAAGCATACAAACAGCGTCTTGAAAAGGGGCTTTCGTTCATTGAATTTAACTATCAGCTTTTGCAGGCTTACGATTTTTATATGCTTCACCAAAGGCATGGCTGTGCTTTGCAGATTGGTGGCGATGACCAGTGGGGAAATATAACTGCTGGAGTTGATTTGATAAGGCGAAAACTCGGCGGCACAACAGAATTGAATGCTGAACATCAGGTTTACGGTCTTACTTTTCCTCTTATAACTCGCTCAGACGGAAAGAAAATGGGTAAGACAGAAAAGGGTGCAATTTTTTTGGATCCACAGCTTACATCTGTATTCGACTTTTTCCAGTATTGGAGAAATGTTGCAGACCCAGATGTTGAAAAATTCTTTAAATTGTTTACTTTCCTTCCACTCGGTGAAATTTCAAAAATCTGTTCGCTCGATATAAACGAGGCAAAACAGAGGCTTGCTTATGAAGTAACCGCTTTGATTCATGGAAAAGACGAAGCGGATAAAGCACTTGCTGGCGCAAAAGCGGCTTTTAGTGGCGAAGGTGATAAAAATCAGATGCCAACAGTGGAACTTTTAAAAGCGGATTTGGAAAATGGCATAGGACTTTTAAATCTCTTTACAACTGTAAAATTGACAGCTTCAAATGCGGATGCGAGAAGGCTTGTTCAGCAAAATGGGGCTTCTGTAAACTCAAATCTTATAACAGACGTAAAATACACTGTAACTTCAAAGGATTTGGATGCGGACGGAGAACTCGTTTTGCGCGCAGGAAAGAAAAAGTTTTGCAGAGTTTTGTTTAAATAAAAACAGCCGACACTGCTTGTAGGTTGTATATCCTTGTGCGACAATGCGGCAGGGCCTGGAGTGGCGGCGAAGCCGTCGACCGCAGGAGCAAAGCGACGAGGACGATGAGCGTTAGCGAAGGGCGCAAAGCCCGTTTTTTGCGAAACGCAAGTGGAGCAAAAAGCCGCCCATAAAATCATAAAAAAATATGAATGTTAAAATGCCTTCAATAAAACGAAGGCATTTTTTTTAGTCCATTAAATAGTTGTAGGCTGGAGCTGTGCCATTTTCATCTAAGGTGTCGTTTTGGTAATCTGCAAAATTGTCAAAACTATTGCGGTCATTTGCCTGCTGAGTTTTTGTAAGGTCAAAGGTCAAAGGTGCATTTGTGTTTTCACGGATTATCAAATCGCTTGCAAAACCTGCACCGTAAAGCTCTTTTTCGAGGCGATACATTCCAATCGTGCGGCTGGAATTTGTTCTTGAATGAACTGTGCAGACTTCTGTTGGCTGAGTTCCTTCCAAATACCACGCTGTAACTTTATGATTTCCACATTCTTCTGTTAAAATTCCGCCGCTTACAGAGCATACTGTCGCTTGAATTACACCTGTTGCCGGTTTTGGAAACTCTTTCATTGCAAGACCTGTGTGTACTTTTCTCATAAAGTCCGTCCAAGCGTAACCTGCAAGCGTTGAGCCTGTTAATTGAAGCCCTAATGACTGACCTGGCTTGTCAAACCCAAACCAAAACGCAGAAGTGTAATAAGGTGTGAATCCAACAGTCCAAGCGTCTGCCCAGTTTTGTGTTGTTCCAGTTTTCCCAGCAGCTGGAATTTGATATTGCTTTCCTTTTGAATCTGTATAGCGAAATTTAGTTCCGTTTGCACTTGGTCCTGCCAAAGTTCCAGATTTTACTGTGTTTTTGAGCAATTCTGTCATAACAAAAGCATTTTGCTCTGAAATAACTTGTGCTTGCCTTCCTTTTTGCTGTTGAGCTGCTCTAACTTCTTTTTCTGGATTTAAGAAAACATTTCCATTTCTGTCTTCTACAGAGCGAATCGCGATTGGCGTTACTTCTTTTCCGCCTCCTGCAAAAACAGAATATGCGCGTGCCATTTCTATAGGACGCACTGAACAAACTCCAAGCCCTATAGGATAGCCTGGAACAAAGCCTCTGCTTGGAACTTCATCTTTTGGAATTCCCAAAAGCGAAATTGCTCGGTTTATGGCAGCATCGAATCCAATTCCGTCTAAAACTTTTAGAGAAGGAACGTTCATTGAGTGTGCGAGTGCATACCAAAGTTGAACATCGCCTTTCCATTCCCCACGGAAATTTTGCGGAATGTATGGTTTTCCGTCTGCCGTGTGGAAAACCACAGGTGTATCTGAAATTATTGTAGTAGGTGTAAAATTCCTGGAATCTATTGCGGCAGAATAATATAGAGGTTTAAACGAGGAGCCAGGTTGAATTTTTGCCTGCACTGCGCGAATAAATTGATTTTCGCTGTCGAATTTGCTTCCACCGACTAGTGCGGTTATATAGCCAGTTTCGTTTTCTAGGGCAACCATTGTGCCTTCGATTGTTGTTTTGCTGACTTTTACTTTTGCCTGCTGATTTGCCTTGTTTATTGCGGCAAGTTTTAATTCGTCCATCGAAAACATCAACGACATAACGTCTAAAACTGGGTTTAACTGGCTTGTGTATGTTGCTTTAGAAATCGCTTCGTTTCTCTGTTCGCTAACCTTTAAACCGCCAAGGTTAAAAGTCAACGCTAAAAGTTCTGTCATTGGAGTGTAAACAGAAAATGCCTGATTCGTGCGCTCTCCTGTAGAACGCTGGTAAGTCCTGTTTGCGTAGCTTATGTAGCGGTCCATAACATCTTGTGCTGCAAGCTGATTTTTCAAATTTAAAGTTGTGTTTACAGTAAAACCAGAAGTGTAGATGTCTTCTGTTCCGTATACCAATTTTCCAAGTTCACGTCTTACGTATTCAGAAAACCAAGGGGCTTTATCATCTTGATTGAATACTGTTGCGTTTGAAGTTCGGGTGTAGTCAAAATTCGCCCAGTAGGAATCGAAACTTTCATCTGCCTGTTCTCTAGTTATGTAGCCAGAGCTTACCATCGTGTTTAAAACATCTTTTTGCCTGTCCATTGCACGATTTGGATATTCAAAAGGATTGTAAAATGCTGGGTTTGAAAGTTGAATAACCAGAATAGCCGCTTCTGCCGGTGTAATCGCCCTTGCATCGTGATTAAAATAGTATTTTGATGCAGCGTTTACTCCATAAGTTCCGCCACCAAAGTAAATTTTGTTCAAATAAAGTTCAAGAATTTCATCCTTTGTGTAGCGTCGTTCCATCTGGATTGCCCACCAAAGCTCTTTTAACTTTCTTTTTATAGACATATCAGAGCGGTCACAATAAAGAGTTCCTGCAATCTGCTGTGTTAAAGTTGAGCCGCCACCAAGCGACATTCCTGTCAATTTTCCTACAACAGCGCGAAAAACTGCCTTTGTCGAATATCCCCTGTGCTCATAGAAGAGCCTGTCTTCTCGCGATATAAGCGCATCTAGCATACATTGAGGAAGTTCTTTGATGCTTATTATCTCTCTTTTTTCTTCCGAGGCGAGTTCTGTAATCAATTCGCCATTTATATCGAGAAGTTTTGTTGGTAAAGCGGTGTTGAATTGAGTAAATTGTTCGTTATCTATTATGAATTTTGTGCTTGCAAGTGCAAGTCCAAGCCCTGCTCCAAATAAAACCGCACATAAAAAAAGGCTGTAAACAGCGACGCGGGTAGACTTTTTGATTTTATTCATATTCTTTACAGAATAAAAAATTAAGGGCTTTAAGTCAATGTTTTGTATTTTTGATTTATGAGTGTTTGTGTCGGGAAAAAATACAATTACAAAAAAAAAGACCGGCTTGCACCGGTCTATGCCCATCAGGCAATCGGGCGCCAATGGGTGGGAGGGGATAATTGAACGCCCGACATTATAA
>NZ_UFQO01000005.1 GCF_900497595.1 Treponema pectinovorum | reverse complement strand
AAGAAAAACTCATTTCTTTGCCTTTCTTTTAGTGCTTTGTCTTGTCTTTTTTCCTTCACTAATTTTCTTTTCAAAGAACTGTCCGCTAGTGTTTGTAGCGGGTGAGAATGACTATATCACCCTCCTTCTTCTTTTGTCAATACTTTCCTCTTCCTTTTCCCTTTTTTTTTCTTCTTTTTCAAATATTTTTTTTATTTCTTCTTTCTTTTGAAAATGTTGTGTGAGCGGTGTTTGATGTTTTTTATGACGAGATGTTTTTTTATGACAAGAATTGTATATGCGGTGTTGTTGTTTTGTTTAGACGAGATTTTGCAGGCGAAGTTTGATATTGGGTTTTGACGAGATGTGGTTTTACGAGGAGATTTTGCAGGCGAAGTTTGATATTGGGTTTTGACGAGATGTGGTTTTACGAGGAGATTTTGCAGGCGAAGTTTGATGATTGATTTTGGACGAGATGTTTTTTTTGAAAAGAATTGTATATGCGGTGTTTATATTTGTTTTAGAGATGTTTTTTTAAAGAATTGTGCCTACGGGGGCTGCTAATCGCTGTTCTGCGGTAGCGCTGGAAGCCCCGTAAGTCCACCGAAGGCAGCACTCTCGTGCTGCCGAGGAGGATGAGCGTTAGCGAAGGGCGTACATAGCGACGGCTCTGCCGAAAGGCTGTGCCGAACCGCCTCTATGAAACAGGACTATTTTTTTTCTAACTGGGACTCGAGATTTGCGATTTTTTCTTTTATTTCGTTTATATTTTGCAGGATTTGCGTTAAAGTTTCGTCGGCTTTTGAGATTGTTTTTTTGTCAGAATTTTCAAATAGTTTTAAAACCTGCTCCGCTAATTCAAGCTTTTCTTCTTTTAACTTTGCCTGCAACTGATGTTTTTCCAGACGAATAACGCTTTCATCTGAAAAACGGCTTACTGCCTCGCTTGCCTTTGTAAACGCTTTTTTTGAAGTTTTTACGCCTTTTTCAAAATATTTTTTCATCTCTTCTTTTAATTCCATAACTTCACTCCAATTCTTGTTTGTTTTGATTTTAGCACAAGTTTGCAATTTTTTGATTTTTTATTGAGAAAATCAGACTTTTTTTATCGCAAGCAAGGTTAAATCGTCTGCCTGTGGATCTTCGTTTACGTTCGTGTAATAAACATAGTTTTCTTCTTCCATATCCACGAGCGAAGAACAATAAAAATCGTAGCGGTTGAATGTCTTTTTTAAGAAAGCGTCGATTTTTCTGTCCACGCGAATTCCATCGCCTGTTATTACAACATCGCCTTTTTCGTTTCTTTGAACGCTGCCTTTTGAATCTGGTCTTTTGTAGATTCTAAAGATTTTTTCAACTGAAACTAGTGCCATTATAGAATCGTCTATAGTCCCTTCCAAAGTTGAAAAATCAAAAATCAAAGATTCGTTTGGAATTGGATTGTGATATTTTGTTAGAACAAACTGTTTGCGGTTCAAAGCGGCTTCGAGTATCTGCTTTACTCGAACGGCTTCTAGCTGCGATGAAGTTTGTCCTACTTTGTGGTTAAAATGCACATCGCCTTCTTTTAAGCCTTCCTGTCTGCATTGTGTTACTTCATAATTTGAATCGCGGAAAAATCTCGTTGCTTCTTCGATACCGTCCGTGTACAAAAGTAAAACATCGCCAGGATTCAAGTGAATTTTTTCTACGATAAAGCCGCCTTTCATATCTACCATAAACGATGGAAGCGGACCTGCTGCTGGAGCTTCGTGGAGTGTTATTGTTTTTTCTTGTTTTGTATTTTGGTCAAAAACATGAATTATGTTATCGCCTGCGTTACAAACGTAAACATCACCAGTTTTTGTGTCAAAAAGGCAAATCATCAAAGTTGCAAATTTTCCTTTTACCCCTAAGGATTCTATAAAGTCGTTTATATCGACAACAAGCCGATTGAGTGAAGTTCCTTTTTCTTTGAATGTCCAATTTTCAAAATATTTTCGGAATAAGGTTGCGACAACTGTCATCATAAGAGCCGCTGGAACTCCGTGACCAGAAACGTCGCATTTTATTATCGCATAAAACCTTTCGTCCAATTTTTTATAGTCAAAATAATCACCAGAAACTGCATCCGCGCCTTCATAATAGCCAAAAATTTCTACATTTTTTTCTTTTAATTCCGCAGTTGTCTGCTTGCCGCCTTTGTCCGCAGCGTTCAAAGGAAGAAAAGTCTGCTGCACTGCTTTTCCGTCGAGAGCCATTTTTTCCTGCTCTGCCGCTTTTTCTTCGTCTTCCGCAGCTTTTACAAGCCCATCGGTCATTTCGTTTACGGCCTGTCCTAAAGTTCCAATTTCGTCATGAGATTTTACAGAAATAGTAAAATCCTTTAACTTTTTTTTATCTTTTGTTTCTGTGATGATTTTTACATGCTGAACAAGTTTTTTTATCGGTTCTACGATTAAAGATGCCAAAATCCACGAACCTATTATGCCAAGAGCGATTGCAATCATTGCGACTATAACTGCAATTACGATGATTGAAGCCCTCGCCCTTGCCAAATTGTTTACTAGTTCTTCCGTGGATATTTGCAAAATCAAAATCGCATTTAAAAGTTCAGAAGTTTCTGTGCTTCTATAGAAAACCGGATAATAAAAAGTGTAAATCAAATCGTCGTTTGCAATAGAATCCAAATTAAAATCAGGAAACGATTTTGTATTTAAGCGTGAAAAATCGCGGAGTATCTGAGTGTATTCATCTTTTTTTTCTTTTGAATATTTTTCGTCCAAATCCAGCAAAATAGAATCTACTTTTTGGTGTGCCTGTGATTCTAAACTTGCACAACTGATTGCAATTTTTTGTTCGATAGTACCCGCTTTGAATCTGCTTTTTCCTACGAGAGCCTCGCCTGCATCCAATTTTTGAGCAACCTCGGAAGAGGTTTGCGTTGAAGCCCAGAAATAGTCGAGATTTGAATCATTATTTTCTAGCCCGCGACCTATTATTGTTGCATAGACTGCGCTTTTAAAAGTGTCCGCCTGCTTTACAAGGTCTATAAGCGCAACCGTTCCGCCACCTTCGCGAGCATCGAGCATTGCGTTTTGAACAGAGTTTGACATTCCTTCTAGCAAAACCAAAACCTGCTCATACATGCTTTCTGAAAGAGTTTGCCTTTGGGTTTTTATCATATTTTTGCCAAGAGAAAGCGAAACCATCATTACGATTGCCAAAACCAAAAGAACAGTAAAGAGTACAAGTTTTAATTTAAGGCTAGTTTGGCGGCGTTTTAATTTTTCGATTTTCATTTTTTTCGTTAAAGGCATATCCCCTCCATTCAACAAAGCAAGAACTTGCGAATGTATCAAAACTGATTCTTTATATACAAAAACTATTCCGCGTATGCTAAACGCGCAAATAAAAATTCCTAGGAAAATTGCAAGATAAATCAACAAATCCACTATAGAAAGGCTCTTCGTTTTTTGAATATCAAAACTTTTCCACACAGGAACTGCTTGGTAAGGCCTTTCTATTTTTACAGTTCCGCTTTCGTCAACGCTAAATCTGTTCAACCGCGAATTTGCATTTAGAGGACTTATTCCACGCTCTGTGTGATATAAAAATATTCCGTAATTTCCTACATCTAAATCTTCAAGATGAATGCCCGTAATCAGAGAGTTGGATTTTATCTGGAACTCGCCTTTGTTGTAATTCAAAACCCTGTCATAAGGAAGTTTTCCGTCCCTATCGATAAATATCTGCGAGATATAGCCTTCTGTTGAAAAATCCTGACCGTAGACATCTATTTGCAGAGCGCCCAATTCATCTCTTGAAGTTTTTAATCCTGAAATAAAGGTGAACGGAATATATTTGTTTGCGATTAAAAGAATTTTTTGACTTTCGCCAACGTTTCCAACCTCATCAATTCCACAAACGCTAAAAACATAAATTCCGTTACGAATATTGTTAAAATCGCACGAAGCTTTTTTTGTAAGAATTGAACGCGGAGGTTCTTTTGCTCTTTTTAAATATTCTTTTTCGTTGCGGTTAATTTTATCGATGTAAGATTCAATTTTTTCTTTGGAAGACTTTTGCGGATGATTTTTTGAATCTTTAAACTTTTCGTCCAAAGAATCTACTCTTGTAAGAGCCCAACTGTAGCCTGCAATATCGCTGTCGCTTTCATCTTTTTGCCAGTTTATAGTGAATGTTGAAGATTGCAAAAATGAATATTCATCTTTTGGAAGGTCGTTTATCGTAACTTTTTTAGGAGGCGTAAGGTCTCGATAGTATTCCAAACTTGCAGAATCCGACCAGTTGCCTGCCATGTCTAAAACTTTCGCTTTAAAATAATATTTACCGTCAGAAAATGCAGATGCGTTGAGAGAATAGCTTTTTCCAGAAGAAAGATTCCGTTCTACGATTAAGTCTTTATCTTGAGTTGAAGGCTCTTCATTTTCGTCTAAAGAAAAACTCCACGAATATCCTGCAATTCCGTTTGTATCCTGAGGAATCGTCAAATTGACTCTTACTTTTTCCTGCCTAGACCTAGAGCCTTGCCTAAAACTCACAGGAGTTAAAACAGGTTTTTGAGCAAACTTGTCCTGACGAACCATATATAATTGACTTTGACCTTCTTTTTTTTGCCAGATATAAGAAATTTCTTTTCCATAGGATGAAATAACAGGATAGATAAATGAAGCCTTTGCGCTGTTTTTTATCAAACGTTCATACGAAAAAGAGCCGTTTGAATTTTCTTTTACTTGATATGCGCCTTGATTTTCATCAAACCACAAAAGATAGTTTTCGCCTAAAAAATTGAAGAAATTTGGGCGGTGAGATTTTTTTTGGCTGTCATATTCTCTAACGCGATTTTTCTCAGGGATTTTTCCGTCGAAATCCAAAACTGCAAGAGCGATATAAGTGTTTTCGGAACGGACTTCGTTTCTTTCCCAGGCACACAAGATTTTTTTCCCATCAAAAAAAAGTGCTGGACTTTGATTTGAATATTCTATAAACGAATTTCTTCTGCGATTTGCGGTTGAGCTGTCATCGCTCAATAAAACAGGAACAGAAAAAGTTTTTAAGTCATCTTTAGAAAGCGTTGAATAGAGTTGAAAAGTCTTTGGCTTATTTGGAACAGAAAAATGTGCCTGAAAAACAACCATATCGCCTTCGGGAGTTGGGCATAAAAATGGCGAAAAAGAATTGTCCAGTTCTCTCGAAGGCAAAAAGTGTGTAAAGGAAGACCATTTTATTCCGTCGTGCGATTTTGAAAAAGCGATTGAAAATTTATTTTCGCTTCCAAGCGAGGCAAAAAGCACAAACTCACCTTTTTTTGTCTTAAAAATTCTTGGAGCAACGATTCTCTGGTCGCTCATAGAAAGTTTTACAAAAGAAAAAGATTCTCCTCCGTCTTTTGAGGTATAAACGCCAATTTCGTATTGAGATAAGGTTACGCCAACGGTTAAAGTTCCATCGTCAAGGGCACAAGCCGTATATATATCAGGAACTTCACCTAAAAACTCAAAAGGACCTGCAACATTTTTTTTGACTGACCACTGATTTTCTTCTTCACCACGCGAAATAAAATTTATATACAGTTTGTTTTCTGAAACTTCTTCAAAAAAAACATAATTTCGACCAACGCTCTTTAGTGCAATCGGAAATTGCGTATTTTTTGAAGTAAGCGGGATTGGATTTTCAAAATAGAGTTCTTGGGAATTTGCAAAAAAACTGCCAGCAAAAAACACAACGATGAGAAAAATGAATCTTTTTAAATTTTTCGAAGGAATAAAATCTTTCATCACATATTCTCGATTCTTCTTTTGAGTTTTATCACTTTACTAACCTGCGGATTTCTTGCAAAAAGATCATTTATAACGCTTTGCGCCTGTTCTTTTAAGCCATCGTTATAATAGCGTTCCGCACGAGCATAAAGTGCATCGTCTGCATCGTCAAGATAGTTTTTTACCGTCGTTTTTGAGGTATTTGCAATGTAAGTCTGGTCTTTTAATCTTTGTGCGAGCGTATTTCTGCGGTCTAAACTTAACGCCTCGTCCAAAAGTGCAACTTTTCTTGCTATATTTTGCTCTCGTTGAGCCTGCGCTGTAAGAAGCTGCGAACGCTCTCTTGCTCTCCTAACTTGCAGTGATTTTTCAGCCTTGTCTAAAACTTCTTCCATATCTTTTACAGCAATCGAAACATTTTTGTTTTCTGGGAAAACCTTTTGAAGATCCTTTAAATCGTTGAGGGCATTTTTTATATCAACTTCGCGACCAGAAGAAGATTCTGTTTTTGCAAGAGAAATTTTTTGATTTATCGCAATTTCGTAAGATTGAGGATCGAGGATTTTGCTTATTAAAAGATTTAAATTGTTTGCTTCAATATTTTTAGGAAAAACTCTTTGAACTTTTCTAACTTCGTCTCTCGCCTGCTCGAGCAATGATTTGCCTTGTGCAAGTTGTTCGCTTTCGTATAATTTTTTTCCTTCTTCGTAATGAAGTTTTGCGTTATTCAAAAATGACCCCATATCTTTATACAGCGGATCAGAAAAGGCGATTTCTTTGCCACCTGTAAACTCCAGTGCATCCCTTACAAAAACCATAAGTTCGTTGATTTCCGGGTTTTCCTGCGATTGTGTTTTTTCCCAAACGTCGCCTGCTTGCTCCAAAGAAGATTTTGCGTTTTCAAAGTTTCCAGCATAGTATTCGTTATACGCGGAAGTGATGAGAGAACGAACCGTTTTGATTACCCATTCGTTTTGCAAAGTGGTTATCCTTTCGTCCGTTGCTGCAATTTTCGCTTCAAATTCACTTCTCAAACTTGCGTTTTCTTCGTGTGCAAGAGATTTTTTGTAGTTTTCGTCGGCTTCAGAAAGTGCCTGTCTCGCTTCATCGTATTTTTCCGCTTTTAAAAGTGAAAGCGCATCATCATACATCTGCCTTGCTTGGTTTGCATAAGTTAGGGCTTCGTTGGTTTTTATTCTAGCCTCAGAAATTATTTCGTTATTGCTTACAATAAGACTGTTTAAAGCGGAAGTAACCTTTTCGATATTTATAATTCCTGCTGAATAAACCTGCTCCGTTGTGCGATATAAAGAGCCACCGTCTAAAGTATTTCTGTATGAGGTTAAGACATTGCGCTCCTTTTCTATATCGGAATTTAGTTTTATGCAGATTTCGCGTGCACGGCTCGGATAAAACTTTGTAATTTTGACATCGCCTGCAGTTTCTTCAACTCCCAGCAAAAAATTTTTTGCCTGCGCATTTAAAAGTGTAAAAGACGCAAGTTTTGAATCGGCTTCATCGGAAAGGGTTTTTGCAAGTTTAGACCAAGTTCCACCAGCCTTTTTTATGCACTCTTCTTCGCTCAACTCGGTCAATTCATCGTACAAGGCTATTTCGCTCTTCCAGTTAAGGCTTTTATCTTTGAGTTCAATTCCAGGTACAAGAATTGATTTTTCGCTTTGAAGATTGGTATCGATTTCCTGCTGAATCTTTCTTTCCTGCGTTAAAAAATTTTCATCTTTTTGTAAGCGAATATTCGAAAGTTGATTTTCGTAAAAATCAGCAACCTTTATGCATTGCCCAGCAAAACCCATAAAATCGCGTCCGTTTACCTGCAAATTTTGCAAAGAAAAATCCTGTTCATACATTGCACTACGGATTTCAAATATCGTTTTTAGTTTTTTTTGCGAAAGATTTGCTATAAAATCCATTGAAGAATTATATCGTTCAAAAGATTTTGCTGGAGAACCTTTGATCTTTGCATAGAGCGATTGCAAGTTTTTACCTTGAACAGAAAAATCTGAAGCTGCATTTGCAAAATCTGTAAAGACAGCAAGATTTTCTTTTGAAAGTTGTTCTGTTTTAACAGAATCTGCAATTAAAGCGTATTGAAATGATATTTCTTTTTGAACTAACTCTTTCATCGCCTCAACTCTAGTATTCCAAAAAGAATCTATTGCACCAATCATTCCTGAATCCATTTCGTTTTTTGTTCCCAAAACTGCCCAACGGCTAAAAGTTATGTAAGAAGTATCCAAAAGTTCAGGATTTAGCTCAATCGCACGTTCATCAAGTTTCGTAAGTGTATTTCCCTCTGCAAAAAGAGTATTGCGCGTTAAAGAAAGTTTTTCAAAAGAATTTTTTACAAGCGAAAGAGCAGGAATCGATTGCGAAAGGGAATGAGATTGCAAACTTTTTACATAAGAATCAAACGCAAGCTGACAGGCTTCAAACTCGAGTTTTACAGAAGCATTGAGCCTTCTTATGCGATTTATTGTTCTTTCAACTTCAAGTTTTAAACTGTCTGGATATGTAACAGGAATTTCCTCGCTTCCATTGTATATTATGTCCGAGTCGCTTTTTTTTAGGGAAAGGCTTTCTTGAAAAGTTTCATAAGCGCGAAGATAATTTTCGCTTGATTCCAGAGAAGCATTTTTTATGAACTCGCTACCGCGATTTACAAGAATCTGCGAACGGTTTACATAATATGAAAGTCGAACAGTTCTGCGGGCATCGTTTGTAAGGTCAATCTGCTCTTTAGAAGGATTCAATTCTGAATTTTCAAGAGCCATTATTATATCCATCTTTTGCGAGTCTAATTCGTCAATCTCGCTTTCGCTAAGATTTTTATTTTCGGAAGAAAGCTTCATTTTTTCTGCAAGCTCTGCTGCCTTTTGATTAAAGAGATTTCTTTCCTTTATGATTTTTGAAATTCTCTTTTGCGCCCTGTCAAATTTATTAGGATACAATTGAATAAATATAGAAAGTTCTTCCAGCGCAAGTGAATAATCCCCAGTTTTTATGAGAAAATCTATCTGTTCAAGCGATAATTCATCATCCTCAACGCTATTTTTTTTCTGAGGATAAAAAGTGCTGGACACAAGAGAGAAAAAAATAAATGTAAAAATCGCCTTTCGGAACATCGACATAATTATAACAAAAAAAACTTTAATAAAATCTATACACTGAATTTTTAGAGATTTTGATGTAAAATTGATTTAGATTTGTGTACATCTTTTTAACAAACAATTTTTGTAAAGTGAATGTTTCGCCAAAATCAAAAATTCAAAGATTTTTTCTTATATTATATTTCGGTAATATTTCTTATGGAATGTAGATTAAAAACCGAAATTTACTAGAGCAGATTTCGACTTTTAAGGGATTTATCGCGGTGAAAAATAAGATGAAAGGTATTTTCATAAAAAAAAGCATAATTATTTCTCTTATTTTTTTTATTGGCACAAAATTTGCATTTTCCCTTGAACTTTCTGATGTAAATAATCGCCTTACAGACATTTTTGGAAACCTTACTGATGACAACAACGCAGGAACTACAGTATTCCGCTCGCTAAACATTCCAAAAGGCGGGCGGGCAGAAAGTTTGGGAACTGCGGTAACAGCCCTCTGCGATGATATAACTTTTTTTGATTACAATCCGGCCGGTTCTTCGGTGCTAAAAAATACAGAATTCGCGGTTTTTCACAATTCGTGGATTGCAGATTCTGCAATGGAAACTTTAGAAGGAACTACGCGATTTAACAATTTGGGAATGGGATTCCAATTCAAATGTTTTTACGTTCCTTTTACCGAATACAACCTTTTTGGCGACAATGTTGCAAAAAATTACTATTCAGAAACTTCGCTTGCGGTCAATCTTTCGTATAATTTTTTTGCCGGCTACGATTTTAAGGGGCTTTCGCTTGGTGCAAATGTAAAAACCACCTGGCGAAAAATGCCCGACTATACAGACAACAAAAACGACAGAATAAAATCAGGTTCTGGACTTTCTCAATCTGCACTCGCTTTGATGGCAGATTTTGGACTTTTGATGCAATTCAATTTGCTAAAACATTTTGACGACACCGAGCCGAATTTTCATTTTGCCTTTACGATAAACAATGCAGGACTTTCTGTAACTGGTTTTTCAAAGGAATTCCAGCTCGATGACTCGCTTCCAACAAGGGTTACTGCCGGTTTTTCTTATAGATTGATGAAAAATTTCGTTTTTACAGGCGAATTTCGACAGCCCGTAAATCTTTTAAAAATCACCTCATCAGAAAAATTCTCACTAGCGTCTGGCCTTGAATTAAACATCACAGATTTTTTTGATTTAGAGACTGGACTTTTAATCTCTGGAGGAAATCCTCGCTTTAGTCTTGGAAGCCAATTCACAGTAAAAGGCATAAAGATGAGCGTAAATTACACTTTAGACCTTACAAGTTCTTTTAATCCTGTAAACCACATAAGTCTAGGAGCAAGGCTAATCTTAGGCGACAGAGGTCGCTCGCTTATAAAAGATGAAGTTCAAAGCAAATATGTTCAAGGAATTCAACTTTATTCTAAGGGTGGAAAAAACGACATAATCGAAGCGATCCAAAAATGGACGGAGGCGAAAGAACTTTCTTCTTCCATGGGAATAAGATTTGATCCTGCTATAAAAGCGATAAAATCTGCACAGAGCCTTTTGGATTTGCACGATATGATAAACTCATACGGAACTCTGGATTCAAAAAATCAGTAAAGATTTATATAAGGCAAGTTCTAATTTCAAAATTTATTTATATGATTTCGTATAAAAATTAAATCTTTTTTCTAAAAATTCTATAATTCATCCACGGGAATAGATTGTGTTCTTTTTCAATTTTTGTAAGCCATTCTGTGCTTACAACGTTAGAGCCCAAAGAATCAAAGACAGTTGTAAAATCCATAACGCTAGAGATAAAAGTCTGTTTTGCAAAATCCGGCATATATCCGTCGTGTATCATCTTTGCAAGTTCTCCGGATTGAGAAAGCATCAATTCCTTTGCGCCTAAAATCAAAAGCCTAGCTTTTAAACCTGTGTCATCAGGAAAGCGCCCTGCAAGGTCAACCATGCGCTCGCTCATCTTTCTTGTGTAACGGACCATCCACGAATTAGAACTGTCAAGCAGATCTTCGCC
Organism: Treponema pectinovorum; assembly: GCF_900497595.1. Classification (NCBI taxonomy): domain Bacteria; kingdom Pseudomonadati; phylum Spirochaetota; class Spirochaetia; order Treponematales; family Treponemataceae; genus Treponema; species Treponema pectinovorum. The sequence continues at coordinate 138,884 of NZ_UFQO01000005.1, read as the reverse complement.
ATAGCCCTGCCCGCTGGCAGCAGAAGGATAAGGATTTACTTTTGTCAATTTAAATTGCTCTTTTATTAAATCCTCTGGACAGGCAAAGTTTGACTCGCAATTCAAGCGCAGTACTTGTTCAAAAAAATCCATTCCTTCCGCCCAATTCTGCCCTAAAGTACTTGCATTTATTGCGCAAACCAAACTTGGCTCGTTTACACAAGAGGATACGCATTCAAGTTTTTTGTTTTTAGAATCGAGGAATTTTTTTGCATCGATTTTTACCTGCTCCATAGCCTTTTGACTGTCGTAGATTACCAAAGAATCATCTTCTTTTGACCAATATCTAAAAAGGCTGTCGAGTCGTGGAGAATTCTGCTTCATAAAATCAGAAAGTTGAGCAGAATCAAGTTCAAATCCAATATCTCGGTTTTGATTTTTATAAACCTTGTTTGCAGAAAAAGAAGATTCGCCTTCAAGTTCAGAGTAAATTTTTGAATCTGTTCCAAAAACTACCAAAGAATTGTTGCAACGAACTGGCTCAAAAATTCCCGCAGCAGGAGGATTTTCACAAAAAAGCAAGCTCTGTGCATTTAAAAGAGTGTAATTTACGCCGTAAGAGCGCAAGACATTTTCCAACCCTCTAGAATACCCCATATATGGAAGCCAAAAACCATAAGGGACAGTATCAAAATAGTACTTGTGCGAGATTATTCCAGTTTCAACTTGTGCATTTAAAATTTCAGGTAAATCGCTATAGTGAGGAAGAAAAGCATGAGTTCCACAAGAAGTTAAAATTTCAATCATTCCTTTTTTAGAAAATTGTGCAAATTGAGCGAGCAAATTGCGGTTGTATTTTTGTGTAAAATTTTCTCTGTTTTCCACAGCCTTTTTTAATTGCTCTTGTGCATTTTTTAAAAGGGGTGGTTCATCCTTTAGGCGCTCAATTTCTTTTTCGCCTAAAATTATGCAACGCTCAAGCCAGTCAACATATTGATTTTTTAACATTTCGTCATCGAGCATTGCGCAGATTACAGGCGTTAAAACCAGCGAAAATTTTGCATTTATGTGTTCGTCTTCAAGTTTATGCAAGAGATTTACAAGCGGAATGTAAGTTTGGCTTAAAGCGCTAAAAAAAATTGAATTTTCAGGTCTAGGAAATTCCCCCTCGCCTGATATATGACGGATATATGGTTCGTGGGCAACAACAACAAGCGCAAGATTTTTAACTGACATTTTTACATCTCCGTTTATATTCTAAAGAAAAGACTGCCTGTGATTCTCAAAATGAGAAGTCAGCAATTCTTTCATATCAGAAAGTTCAAGAGCCACAGGCAAATTCAATTCCCTTCCAGGAAGAGAATTCAACACCGAAGAACCTTTTGGAAGTTCAATTTTTCTTGTTATCGCAAGATTTTCGTCTTCTTTTGCAGAATATCTGGCAACAAGGTCAACCCTAACAAAGTTTTTCCCAGGAGAAAGAAGCACATACTGCTGTCGGTCAGAAATCCCAATTTGAACATCAAAAGATTCCAATGGTTTTTCATCTGTTTCTGCCTGCCAAAAAGAAACTCTAAGATACAAAGATTTGAATGAAAAATCTGCATTTAACCTTGCAATATCGCTAGAAGATATGTCCCAATAAACATAAATCCACGCAGGATTACGCAAAATGGCACAGATATTTGTTTCGTTATAAGATTGCGGAAGTGCGTCTTCGCGTTTTGAAACAGGCGCAATTTCTTCGCTAGTAGAAATATCATCTTCTACAAAATCTTCTTTATATTCTTCTGCAATTTCTAAAAGTTCGCCAATTATAAAACTTCTATTCAAGTTTTCTGGAATATCAATTCCAAATTCGTCGCACAAAGTTATTAAATCAGCAGTAGAAAGGGTTTCCAAATGTGAACGGTTTAATATTTTTATATCCATAATTTTTTATTAATTGATATAATCTTAAAAATCTGTTTTTATGTCAATCTTACAAGCAAAGTCTTTATAGCCAAAAAGGAGTATATCATTTTTGGAGATAATATATCCTAAAAAAATAAAAATAATCTTATAAATTTTTTTAAGGCAGCTTTTTGCTAAAGCAAAAATCGGGCTTTGCGGGGTTCGCTAAGCGCTCATCGTCCTCGTCGCTGCGCTCCTGCGCTCGACGGCTTCACCGCCCCTCCAATCCCTGCCGCACTTGTCGCACAGGATGTGCAATCTAAAGACAATATCAACAGTTTTGCAAAAACTTTCTTTTCACCAACTAACAGCAAGTCGCTGCTTGCATATTGAGAAAATAACTTCATTGTGATAGTATGCAGTTATTTAAGTTAGCAATAACTAACTTTATCTTTTTATAGGAGAAACTGATGAAATCAACAAAGATTGTTAAAGTTATCGGTCGTGAAATAATCGACTCACGCGGCAACCCAACCGTAGAAGCAGAAGTTCATTTGGAAGACGGAACAGTAGGTTTTGGAGCAGCCCCTTCAGGAGCTTCAACTGGAGAATTTGAAGCACTTGAACTTCGCGATGATGACAAAAAAAAGTTTGGCGGTAAGGGAGTTTCTAAAGCAGTACATAACGTAAACTCTTTAATTGCAGATGCAATCGTAGGCTTAAACGCTTCCGACACATATAAAGTAGACGCAGCAATGCTCAAAGCCGATGGAACAAAAGACAAATCAAAACTCGGTGCAAACGCAATCCTTGCAGTATCAATTGCAGCCGCTCGCGCCGCAAGCAATTCACTCCAAATTCCTCTTTATAGATTTTTAGGCGGAGTACAGGGAACAAAACTTCCAGTTCCAATGATGAACATATTGAACGGAGGTGCACACGCTTCTAACTCTGTAGACACACAGGAATTCATGATTATGCCTTGTGGCGCTCCATCTTTTAAAGAAGGCTTAAGATGGTGTACAGAAGTATTCCATTCACTTCAAAAATTGTTAAAAAAAGAAGGACAAACAACCGCTGTAGGCGACGAAGGTGGATTTGCTCCAAACTTAAAATCTGACGAAGACACAATCGAACACATCCTCCAAGCGATAAAAGACGCTGGCTACACACCAGGAAAGGATTTTATGATTGCAATGGATGCCGCTTCTTCAGAATGGAAATCTCCAAAAGGCAAAGGTTTCTATCATCAGCCAAAATCTGGCCTGGATTTTACAACAGACGAACTTATCGCACACTGGGAAAAACTCGTAGACAAATATCCAATCGTTTCAATCGAAGACGGTCTTGACGAAGAAGACTGGGAAGGCTGGGTAAAAATGACAGAAAAACTCGGCAAAAAAGTTCAACTCGTAGGCGACGACCTTTTCGTAACCAATGTAGAGAGACTTTCAAAAGGCATAAAAATCGGAGCTGGAAACTCAATCTTGATCAAACTCAACCAGATAGGTTCAGTTTCAGAAACTTTGGAAGCTATAAAAATGGCACACAAAGCAGGTTATACAGCAATTTCTTCACACCGCTCAGGCGAAACAGAAGATACAACAATCGCAGACCTCGCTGTTGCGCTGAACACCTGCCAGATAAAGACAGGAGCTCCAAGCCGTTCAGAACGCGTTGCAAAATACAACCAGCTTTTGCGCATAGAAGAAGAACTCGGACAGGCTGCTTGCTACCCAGGATTTGGTGCATTTAATTTGGACTTAGAATAGAATTTGGGCGGATTTTTTCGCTGCACCAAAGGTGTAGCGAAAAAAACGGGCTATTCGGGGTTCCGCTTGCCGCTGCATTGGCTTACGCCAACGGCTTCGCCGCCCCTACTATCCCTTCCGCTGGGGGCTCGCAGGCGGGACGCGGGGCTACAAGTAGACCCTTCCGCTGTAAGCTCGCAGGCAGGACACGGGGCTACAAGTAGGCCCTTCCGCACCAGCGCTGGGAGCCTCTTTAGTCCACCGCAGGTAGCACGATTTCGGGCTACCGAGGAGGATGAGCGTTAGCGAAAGGCGCACATAGCGCCAGCCAGCTGCAAGCTGGCTGGGGTGCTGTTAAAATTTTGATTACTTCTTTTTTGTTAATAAAAAAATCTATATAATTTGTGTATTATGATAAACGAAATTAAAAAATCCATCATTTCGGGAATTCTTATTTCCATAGGGTGCATCGGCTATTTGGCAAGCATTTCTTCGGGGCTAAACTGGCTGGGAGCGTTGCTCTTTTCTGCAGGTCTTTTTACGGTCTGCGTTTATGAGTTTAACCTTTACACAGGCAAAGTCGGTTACATCGGTTTTAGATTTACTGATTTTAAATACACGCTTTTTGTTCTTCAAATATGCGTTTTTAATTTGCTTACGACTTTTTTAATTGGAATGATAGTTGGCAAAAATTTTCCTGTCATTCAAGAACAGGCGATAAGATGCTATTCCGCAAAACTTTCTGGAACAGTGTTAAAATCCTTTATCTCTGCTATTCTGTGCGGAATTTTGATGTTTCTTTCTGTAGACAGCTGGAAGAAAAATCAAAAAATTGGGCTTTTTATCTATGTACCGCTTTTTATAATTGCAGGATTTGACCACTCAATCGCAAATTCTTTTTACAACGGAGCAGCTTTTGGGAAAGATACTTTTTCGCTTGCAAATTTCATTTTTGTTTTAACCGTTGTGCTTGGAAACGCTGTCGGCGGCATGCTGATTCCTGTTTTAACTCGCAGTTGGAAAAAATAAAAAGGTCAGCAAAACAACGCTTTTAAATGTGCATCGAAGTACTGGCTTTTTTTTTATTGGGCTTGAATCGTTTTATAAAAAAAAGGAGCTCCAAAACCGAAGCTCCCTTTAATTTATTTTTTTCTTTTTAAATTTAGAACGAACCTGCTACAGCAACTGCACAAGCAACTGTGCAACCTACCATCGGGTTGTTTCCCATTCCCATAAATCCCATCATCTCTACATGTGCTGGAACTGATGAAGAACCTGCAAACTGTGCGTCGGAGTGCATACGTCCGAGTGTGTCTGTAAATCCGTAGGATGCTGGACCTGCTGCCATGTTGTCTGGATGGAGCGTGCGTCCTGTTCCGCCACCGCTTGCTACAGAAAAGTAATTTTTACCTTCAAGGAAGCGTTCTTTTTTGTAAGTTCCTGCAACAGGATGCTGAAAACGTGTTGGGTTTGTTGAATTACCAGTAATTGAAACATCAACGTCTTCGTGCCACATGATTGCAACACCTTCGCGAACGTCGTCTGCACCGTAGCATTTTACGATGAGGCGTTCTGGATTTGAACCATAAGGAATCTCTTTTACAACTTTAAGCGCTTTATCCGTGCCTTGCCCATTAAAATAGTCAAATTCAGTTTGAACGTATGTAAAACCGTTGATACGAGAAATTATCTGTGCTGCGTCTTTTCCAAGACCATTCAAGATGACGCGGAGTTTGTTCTTACGAACTTTGTTTGCGTTTGCTGCAATTTTTATAGCACCTTCTGCTGCGGCAAAAGATTCGTGACCTGCCAAAAATGCAAAGCACTGTGTTTCTTCAGAAAGAAGACGAGCACCAAGGTTTCCGTGTCCAATACCAACTTTGCGGTCATCTGCTACAGAACCTGGCAAACAAAATGCCTGAAGTCCTTTTCCAATGTTTGCTGCAGCAGAGGAACCTGTTTTATCGCCTGTTTTTTCTGCCTCTTTAATGGCGATTGCAGAACCCAAAACATAAGCCCATTTTGCATCTTCAAAACAAATTTGCTGTGTTGAATGGCAAATTTCGTAAGGATCAAAGCCACGAACCTTGCACAAATCGCGAGCCTCGTTCAAACCTTTTTCGCCTTCGCTAAAACCATATTCTTTAAGAACCTTATTTATCTGTGGGATACGGCCTTCAAAATCTTCAAATAATGTTGCCATTTTCTACTCCTTGCGTGGGTCAATAAGACGAACCATACCCTGATCTTCTGTTACACGACCGTAATGTGTGCGCGCCCCAGCGATAGCCTCTTGTGCAGGTTTTCCAGCTTTAAGAGAATCCATCAATTTTCCAAAGTTTATACAATTGTAACCGATAATTTGATTATCTTTGTCAACTGCGCAAGTTTCTACATAACCTTCAGTCATTTCAAGATAGCGTGGTCCTGTTTTCCTAGTTGCAAACATTGTTCCAACCTGTGAGCGAAGGTTTTTTCCAAGATCTTCCAAAGACGCGCCAACTTTTAATCCACCTTCTGAATATGCAGACTGAGAGCGACCGTATACGATTTGCATAAAAAGTTCACGCATCGCTGTGTTTATAGCATCGCAAACGAGGTCTGTGTTTAAGGCTTCGAGCAAGGTTTTTCCGATAAGGATTTCAGAAGCCATTGCTGCCGAGTGTGTCATACCAGAACAACCGATTGTTTCGACAAGGGCTTCTTCTATAATGCCGTTTTTGATGTTCAAAGAAAGTTTGCAAGCGCCCTGCTGAGGAGCACACCAGCCGATTCCATGTGTAAAACCTGAAACATCTTTGATTTCTTTTACCTTGACCCATTTTCCTTCTTCAGGAATAGGAGCAGGCCCGTGATATGCGCCTTTTGCCAAAGGACACATATGTTCCACTTCTGCAGTGTAGATCATAAAATTCTCCTAAAAATAAATTGAATTGACATTTGTCACTTTTTAGGAAAAGTGACTGTTTTTTTGAATTGACAACAACGGCGTACCAGACCGTCTAAAAATCAATCAGCACGAATTATAGATTTTTTAAGAATTTAAAACAATAAACATATAGAAAAGGATGCGACAACGATTGGAAAAGCCAGCGAAGAGCTGGTTCTTGTGGGGATGCTTGCAACCACACAAGAATGGAGCGCAAGCGGAACTTTGGAAAGCGTGTTTTTTGCGATTTTAAGAGCAAAAAGTCGCCCAGATAAAATTTAAAATAAAAAAAACGGCCACCATATTGATGACCGTTTACTGAGCTACGATGGACTCGAACCATCGACAGCCGCCTTAAAAGGGCGGTGCTCTACCACCTGAGCTAGTAGCCCATACATTCGCTTCGTGAATGCTTAAGAAATATACGATTTTACTTAAAAAGTGTCAATAGCAAAAATGCTTTTTTTTATAGTTTTTATATTTTTTCCAGAAAAAAATTTAAGAAAACTCTTACCTTTTGCTCATAAAAGTTTAAAGATTCTTATGCGAGCGTGCATTATTGTTGTTTACGTAATCGATTTGCGATTGCTGAAAGACTTGTGTTTTTCAAAATTAAAAGAGTTTAAAAACTCTACAAAGGAGACGCCTTATGTCAAAAAAAATCAAAAATGTTGCAGTTTTAGCGATTGCATTGTGCCTTTGCACTGGAGCAGCGGTTGCTCAAAATTTTAATGAGTTTGGAAATCCTAAAAATCCGCCTGAGCCACAGTTTCAAAATCGAAAAAATTTTTGTTTTGAACGAGAAGATTTTGGAAGACGAGATTTAGACATGCTAAATGATGAAATCATCATTGGAAAGATAAAATCGATAAACCTTTCAACTTCGCAAATTGTCGTTACAAATTCCGACGGCAAAGATGTTACGGTTGAAGTAAGTCCGTTTACTTTTATAAACTTTAATGACGATTTTAAAATGAAAAAACAACCAAGGGCAAATTTCAATTCTCAGGAAACGAAAAAAGAAAATGATGAGAGAGTTCTTCCACCCCAATCTAAAAAAATAGAACTTTCTGAACTTGCAAAAGGCGATTGGGTTATGATATCGACGTTTAATACCGAAACAAAAACTTTTTCTGCGTTCCAGATTGTTGCACAAAAGATAAAACAAAATTCAAAAGACATCGAAAACGCAAAATAGCATTATAAAAAAAACAAAACCCCGAACATTCTTATCGATTTTTGATAAAACTTTGTTCAGGGTTTTTAAATTTTATAGTTTTTAATCTTTATAAAAGAAAACTATTTGTTGACCTTGTCTTTAAGAGCTTTTCCTGCCTTGAATTTTGGCGATTTTGACGCTTTGATTTTTATAACTTCGCCAGTTTTAGGATTTCTTCCAGAACGTGCAGCGCGCTCCCCTATTCCAAAAGTTCCAAAACCTAAAAGAGCAACATCATCTCCTTTTGCAAGAGTATCTGAAACAGTTTCTATAAACGCTTTGAGTGCCAACTCCGAATCCTTTTTTGTAAGTCCCGATTTTTTTGCCATAGCGTCGATAAGTTCTGACTTATTCATTTTGTTCTCCTTGTAAAATAAAAAATGACCGCAATCAATTTTTTGCGGCAATATTAGATGCTAAAAGTCTGCAACGCAGAACAGTAAACAAACCATATCTTTCATTTTATGATATAATCGCTTACAACTTCAACACTAGGCTTTAAAAAAGTCGATATATTTGCAATAATGATTTTGTAGGAAAAGAAAAATGGATGCTATTCCCTCGCAAAAAACAGAAATTTTTGGAAGAAAGATATTCTTTTTGGGCACAACTTTTTCGCTAAACACGAATATAATTCTTCGTCTTATGGAACAGGAATACGAAGTCTACAAGGTTGAAGACTACAGGCAATTAAAGAGCATCCTTTTGGCAAACCAAAAATCTATAGTCTATATAAATGCAGATAACCAAAATAACGCTTCAACTTGGTTCAATTTTATACAGTATTTTGAAACAGCAACTGAATTTTCTTCGACTTCCTTTGGCGTTTTTACTGGAAAATTAAAAGGACAAGATAGGGAGCGTTTTAAAAGCGCCCTAAAACTAGAAGCAGGATTTTTTACACTCGACAAAACATTTGCAGAAATTTTACCAGGCGTTCTTTCAAAATTAGATTCGCTGCACGCAAAAGGCGTGAGGCAGTTTGTAAGGTTGAACTGCGCGAATAACAAAGATGCAGAAGTTTATTTTGTAAGCGGAAATATGATGTACAAGATGAATTTTATCGATATATCTTCGATTGGGGTTGGCATTGTAATTCCTGTAAAATATGCACAGATTGCACGCGTAAATACCGTAATTCAGGGGCTCACGCTGGTTTTAGGTCCAAAGCAAATCAAAGTGAATGCAAAAATTCACACAGTAAAGGCAATGCAAACAGGAATTCTTGCTGTGCTGATTTTTACGCCGGATACTCCAGATAATTTAAAATCTTACATACGAACTTACATCTTTGAAGAACTGCAAAAATCCTTAGTAGAAGCGATAATGCAACTTCCATACGACAAAACCGACTACAGCATTGTTTTAGCGCCAGAAGATTCTACAGAAGAAAAAGAGCAAACTATTGCTCAAAAAGAAAAAACTGCTATTCAAGATAAAAAAAATACATCAACTGAAAAACAAGAAAAAACTGAAAATCTTTCTGATGCAGCATCTTTAAAAACCGGCTCTGTTGAAGAAAAAGGCGAAAAACCTAATTCAGAAGAAAAAACAGATTCGACTTCAAAATAAAATTGAAAATCTGCACAATTTTGCTAAAAGAATTAAATTTTAATTTAAATCGATTGAGCCGTTTTTAAACAAAAATCCGCTTCTTCAAAAAAATGATTCGATAAATATATTTTTCTAGCCCAAAGAGCAGCATTTTTTGCAGAGATTTTTTCAGCTTCTGTTGGCGCATTTTTTATCAGAATCAACGCAAATGCAAAATAATCAGAAGCGATTGCAACTGAATTTTCTGCATCCTTATCGTATTTTAGCGCCTTATCTATTAAAAAAAGTGCTTCGTCTTTTTGTTTTAAAATAGAAGCCATGCGAGCTGCATCGTAAAAATCGTGACCGATTTCTTTTAAATCACGATTCTTTATGTGAATTTCTGCGGCTGCAAGATAAGAATCCTTTGCTTTTTGAAATTCTTTTTTGTATGCGTATGTATCTGCCAGAGTTCTTTTTAAATATGCAAGATAATAAGGTTCTGTTTTTAAGATTGAAGAATATGATGTTTGATTCTGCTCAAGTTCAGAAAATTGTCCTTTTGAGTTTTCGTCTGATTTTTTTTCATCGGAATTTGATTTTTCGCCTTGCAATAAAAGATTCAATTGTGTTTTGTAAACCTTACAGACAACTTCATAAAATTCTTTCTTTTTAGTATTTTTAGAATATTGCTCTGCTTCTTGCAAAAAATCTGTAGGACTTAAACTATAAAAATAAAAGTCCAATTCATCTTTTGCTTCATCATTTTTTTTCAATAGTGCTGATTCAATCTTTGTTTTAGGGTTTTGTTCATAAAAAATTTTGCAGATAATCGAAGAAAGACAAATTTTAGTCAGAAGTTCTTCATCATCAACGCTTAAAGCAAGTGAGTATGCTTGAGCAAGGTGATTATAAGAGTTTTGAAAACTAAATGAAGCAAGTTCAGAATTTGCCCGCTGATACAAAACAGAAGCTTTCTGCGAAGTTTCTGTAATTTTCATTGTTTTTTTGGGAGAAGACGAGCAGGCAACAAAACAGAACGCTGAAATAAAAATACCGATAAAAAATAAAAAGGCAAATCGATAAATCGGCTTACAAAGATGGCATTTATTTTGTCTCGCATTTTTCTTTTTTGCATATTTCATAAAAACCTCTTAAAAAAATTAAAAATCAAAATTGCGCATTTGGAAAGTGGAAGACTCTTCTTTACTTCTGTCAGGAATGCCGCCTCGAAGCAAAGGATTATTTTTTACGCCTGTCATAACATCCTGTAGTTGCAATAGAAGTGTATTGAGTTGAACGAGCGCTTCGTCAACTTGAGGACTTACATTTTCTAAAAGGTTATCTGTATTTTGAGAAACGCTTGCAAAATCAGAACTTATTTTAAAAAGATTTGCCACAACAGAATTTAAATTTTTATACAGGTCTGTACCCAAAATTTGAGAAAGGCTTCCATTTTCTGCTTGCAAGATTGAATTGATATTTTTTATGAGAGAATCGGTTTCTTTTACAATGCTTTGAATAGGAGTAACTTTTGTGCGCAGTTTTCCTGCAAATGCAGAATCTATCTGAGAAACTAAAGAATTTACATTTACCAAAAGCGTAGAAACTTGGTTCATGAGTGCACCAATCGAGTCTGTCTGTTTTTCTATTTGGTTTAAATTTTCTTCTACTATCAACTGCCCCGGAACTGAGTCCACCCGAAATATTTCGGAACCGTCTTCGAGCAAATTGTAACTGCTTCCCGGATAAAAATTAAACGAAGAGCCCAGCCCGATTGGACTTGTCACAAGTTGAACCAAAGAATTTTCTTTTATAAATGAGGAATATTCGCCTAAAACATAATAGTCCACGCGCACCATAACGCCTTCGAGACTTACCTTTTTTATCTTACCGATTGAAAAACCCTTGTAATTCAAATCCATCCCAACGCTAAGCCCACTGCCTGATTCAAAGACCGTATAAAAATTTGATTTTTTTTCGAACCAGTGCTGTCTTCCACCTATGGCAAAAATTAAAGCAATAAGACCTGCGAGAGCCATTATCGAAAAGATTCCTACGATTTGATCTGCAAAGCGAATTTTGAATTTCATTTTTCGCTCTCCTCTTTTAAAACACCGTTTTCTATTTTATAGATTGTTCCTGGAAATTCATTTATGAACGCTGGATTATGGCTCACGTAAATGATTGTATTTTCCTGCTCTAAAAAATTGTGCAAAAGCTCTGTTATGACTTTGGTTCCACGCCTGTCTAAAGATTCTGTGCATTCATCTAAAAAAATCACTTCTGGACCTAAAATCATTGCACGGGCAAAGGCTATCCTTTTTTGCTCTCCAGTTGAAAGATCTGTAGGTCTAAGCGATAAGTCCCTGTCATATCCCACCTTAGCACAGATGCTTTCAACTGCAAAAAGCCGTTCTTCTTGAGACATCGTTGGAAAATGAACCTGCAAAGGCAGAGTAAGGTTTTGAACTATCGTCTGGTTAGCCCAAAGCGCTGAATCTTGAAAAACAAAGGAGCATTTCTTTCTAAAATCCAAATTTTCAGAATTATTCATTAAAAAAATATCCTGACCATTAAAAAAAATTTCTCCAGAAGTTGGAATTAAAATTCCTGCAATCATTTTTAAAAGTGTAGATTTTCCACTGCCAGAAGCTCCTAAAAACGCTGTAGTAGTTCCCTTTTGAATTTCTAAACTAATACCGTTAATTATTTTTTGGCTGCGCGAAGAAAATTCAACTGATTCAACTTTAAACAAAGACATATAATTCCTACAAAAGATAATACAGCACAATTATAAAGATGTCCGCAAGAATAATACCAAGCACAGATTTTCCAACCGCAGAAATTCCTGCAACTGGAATCTCCGTAGATGCTCGTTCAACGCTTAAACCGTAATATGTTGCCGTTATCGAAATGATTATTCCAAAAAGTACACTCTTTAAAACAGAAGTAAAAATTACAGAAGGCGAAATATTCGACAACAGCGAATCCAAATATGAGAACGATGTTAGAGGATTTATAAAAAATTCGATTATCGCAGGTCCTATAAGTCCGCAAAACGAAAAATAAAGGTTTAAAAAAAAGACAGAAAGAGTAACTCCCAAAAATCTCGGAGAAACAAGATGGCTTATCGGGTCAACTCCACAGGAAATATAACTTTCTATCTGGTGAGAAGTAACCATTCCCCCAAGTTCTGTAGCGATTGCTGTTGCTGAACGCGCGATTACTATAAATCCAACGATTACAGGTCCTAATTCAAGAGTTATCACGATGCTCAAAAATTTATAGATTAAAAAAGCTTGCCCAATCGAAGAAAGAAATCTTGCGCCCATTATGTAGATTGCAGTTCCCATCGCAGTTGCAATTATGCAGATTAAAGGAAGTGCTTCTATAAATGTAAAAAGCAGTTGCATAATCAAAATCTTTCGACTGTTTTTTGTGCTTAAAAATGCAAAAGAACTTAAAAGCGTGCGTCCAATGTATCCAAATACGTAAGGGACGCCGTCAAAATAGTGTATTATGCAATGACCAAGTTTTGAAATCATAAATCCGATTATAGCGATTTATAAATCTACAGAAAAGATAAAGGGATTGCAGTTATGCGGCAATATGGTAAATAACAGCAAAAATAAAAAACTGCACTCGTGCAGTGAGTTTTTAAGAAGCAGACAAAATAAAAAATTACAGCCTTACACAAAACCTTGAAAGTCCGCCAAAGTGTCGCATTCGCCTGTAACTTCGTCCTTTGTAAGAGGACGCCTTATTTTTACATAGATTAAAGAGCCGCTTTGTGGGAATTTTTCTTCTTTTGTAAAAATCAACTGGCAATGAAGAAAATTATCTGTAACCGCGTGAACGATAACTCTATCTTTTAAAACTTTTGGCTTATGAACATTTTCGCAGATTGCAATCAAAGTCGCCCCTATAAAAGAATTTATATAGTCATTTTTTGAAATTGAATTGTAATCTTCCAGCAGCGAAACCCTTTTTCCTGCAACAGAATTTGGTACCATCGGTCGCATTTTGTAAGCAAGTGTATTTGGACGAGCGCTAAATGGAAAAGCGTGAACAAAAGTAAAACCGCAGTCTTTTAACATTTTCATCGTAAGTGCAAAATCTTCTTCGCTTTCTCCCGGGAACCCTGCAATTATATCACAAGCAAAAAAAGGATTAGACTTTGCCTTTTTTAAAAGCGAGCAAGCTTTATAAACCGCTTCAATCTTATACGGTCTCTTCATTTTTAAAAGTATCGAATCGCTTCCGCTTTGAACAGAAATATGAAAATGAGGGCAAACTCTGGGATTTTCTACGATTTTTGCAAATTCTTCATCAACGGTCTCTGGGTACAAACTTGAAATTCTTATCCTTATTTTTTTTGTATTTTCCAGTATGAGTTTTAAGAGTGCCGAAAAATTGACATAGTCGCCATTCCAAAATCCTCTATACTGCGAAATGTTTACGGTTGTAATTACAACTTCGTTCTGTCCGCTTTCTTCGAGTGCTTTTATCCGCGACAGGACTTGTTCAACTTCAAGGCTCACAGATTTTCCGCGGGCAAGGCGGATTGCGCAATAAGTACAAACGCAATTACATCCATCTTGAATTTTTAGCGATGCACGAGAATGATGAATAAAGCCGTCTGGCACAAGTCTAAATGGTTGCTGAATTTCTGCAATGCTTGAAAGAGCGCTTATCCTTTTTGATTTTTCATCGATTGCATTTGCAAGCGCCTTGCCAAAAAGAAAAGGGTTTTTATTCAAAAAATCTGGAATATCTGCAAGGTGGCCTTTGTATTGCCCACCCAAAACACAAACGCGCTCACCTATCGAGCGAATTTCTTCCGCAGAATTTTGAGCATAGCATCCTGTAACTAAAACCGCACTGTTTGGACATTTAAAAAGCAAAAGCCTTATTATTCTGCGAGCTTTTTGTTCTGCTTTTGCAGTTACGGTACAGGTATTTACTATGCAAAGAATTATATCATCATCTTGAAGTTTAGAAGCGGAAAAAGGAGTCATGGAAACAGAAAAACCCGAATTCTTAAACGCAGATGCGGCTCCCTCGCTTTCCACCTGATTTAACTTGCAACCTAGAGTTTCAAAATGTATTTTTTTAGGCATTTTTTTGTCGTTAGCGAAGTCTTGCCGAAACTCTCTCTTTTCCACGCTGAGCATCTTCGTTGGAAGGCTTTAATTCCAGTGCCTTGTCGTAAGCAACCAGAGAAGAATCGTAGTTTCCTGCCATTTCTCTCGCATAAGCGCACCTTGTCCACCAGTAGTCAATCAAAGGTTCTGTGTGAACAGCTGCTGTAAAAGCTATGTCTGCATGCTGATATTTTGCCTGCCTTATGTATATTTCGCCCATGTAGTAATAAGCATTGCCGATTCGACTTCCATTTACAGGTACATTTGCAAGATAAAGCTGAAAGAGTTCCAGCGCTTCGGAATTTTTACCTAGATAGAATTTTGCTTCTCCTTGAATTTCTATCAAGCGCACATCTGTAGAATTTACCGCTCGTGCCTCTTTTGTTCTTTGTTCTGCTTCTGCATATTGGCGATTCCGCACCAAACTCCAGCAAAGCACACAGTAAGAATCTATATTTTGAGGATTTTCTGCGATTTCAAGTTCGCAAATTTTTATCGCTTCATCATACTTTCCATTTCTGTAAAGCAATAAAGCGTCCGCCCTCTGCTGCGAAAAAATCGAACACAAAAAAATTGAAAAGAAAGCAAAGCCTAAAAATATCTTTTTCATTTTTCCCACCTTAAAAATAATCAGTCTTTCATAGTGCATTTTCCAGAAAATCTGGAACCTATTTCAAGGACAACCTGACGAGCGCTTATATCGCCAGTTACAGAACCTGTCGAAGCGACAAAAACCAAATCACGTCCAACGATATTGCCTTCTACTTTGCCACGAACCAAAACTCGACTGGCATTTATACCAGCATTAACAACTGCACCAGAATCTATAACAAGATCGCTTGTCGCTTCTATAGAGCCAGAAACATTGCCTTTTATCATAAAGGGTTTTGCAAAACTGATTTTTCCATGAAAATCTATATCAGAAGCAAGGATCGTATCAAAATCTTCTTCTTCGAGGTCAAAAAGGTCGTTATCTTTTACTTCAAACATAAAAGCCATTTTACAGAGATAAATCACTTTATTCAATTCACAATCGTAAAATCGCTCGAAAACGTATCGTTCAATTTTCGCAATTTTTAATTTGCTTCCTCGCTCAAGTTGTTTTTATGAACTGTTTTTACTATACTTTGTCTATGATTTTTACTCGCTCCTGTGCACCAAAATTTTTTACATCAACAGCAAAATCCCTTGTTTTAATAATTCTACTTTTTTCCTGCTCTTCTACAAAGCAGAAAATCGTTGACGAAACACAGCAAGAGCAAGCTGCGAACGAAAAAA
Source organism: Treponema pectinovorum (assembly GCF_900497595.1). Taxonomy (NCBI): domain Bacteria; kingdom Pseudomonadati; phylum Spirochaetota; class Spirochaetia; order Treponematales; family Treponemataceae; genus Treponema; species Treponema pectinovorum. The sequence continues at coordinate 123,155 of NZ_UFQO01000005.1, read as the reverse complement.
TCACAACTCAAATAAACCTTACCTTTGCTGGCGACATAATGGCTCATCCAGTAAATTTTCGCCAAAAAGATTTTTCTAAAATATGGCAGGATTTAAAATCTGTTTTGCAGGGAGAAGACCTCTGTTTTGCAAACATAGAAGCACCAGTTTGCGACAGCTTGGAATGGAGCGGATATCCGCAGTTCAATATGCATTCAACTTATGTAAAAGCTGCTAAAGACGTTGGATTTAATGTTTTTTCGCTTGCAAACAATCATTCAAACGATTGGTATTTAGAAGGAATAAACGAAACGAGAACTTTTTTTGAAAGGTTTGAAAAGACAGATGGAATATACGCCTGTGGGCTACGAAAAAAAAATGATTCAAAAATAACACATCGCATAATCGAAAAAAACGGCTGGAAAATTCTTTTCGTCGCCTTTACAGAAATCTTAAACAGACCAGACGCTGCAAATTTTGTAGATTACTTTCCTCAAAAAAAGCAAAAAGAATTGATTGGAACGCTAAAAAAATTGCGAGAGCAAAATGAAGCCGATTTATTTATCGTAAGCGTGCACACAGACGAAGAAGAATACAAAAAGCAAGTTACACAGAGCCACAGAATTTTCTTTAAAACGCTCGTAAAAGAATGCAAAGCAGACGTTATCTGGGCAAATCATCCGCACGTTACAAAGGAGTTTGAAACTATCGAGGTTTTTGATGATGAAACTTCCAGAAAAGCCTTTATAATGTACGGAAACGGAAATACGATTTCTGGACAGAGGACGCGACCTTCTCTACAAAAAAATCCAGACGAAAGGGACGACACAGGCGATGGTCTTTTGATAAAAGTAAAATTCCAAAAAGAAACGCTCCTCAATCTAAAAAGGGACGATGCTAAAAATAAAAAAACAAAAAACAAAATAACTCTTACAAAAATTGAACCACATCTAATTACAACCTACATAACTCCAGACGGACAGTTTGTTGTAAGACTTGCGGATGAAGATTTTATTCACTGCCTTGAGCGTTCGGCGCTTTTGCTTTGGGCAAACTATATAAAATCGAGAATAAAAATTTATGAAGATTTAAAAGGAATATCTAAATGGCAATAGACTATAAAAAACTTCCTGTATATGAACAAAAAAATTTGATTTTAGACGAACTCAAAAAAAAACAGGTAATAGTCGTTCAATCTCCAACAGGCTCCGGAAAAACGACCCAAATTCCAGTCATTCTACACGAAGCAGGATATTCTAAAGACGGAATCATCGCCGTAACACAACCTAGGAGAATTTCAGCACTTTCTGTGAGCGAGTTTATAGCAAAGCAACTAAAAACTTCGTATCCGGGTTTAGTCGGTTACAAAATGAGATTTGAAGATAAAACCGACGAAACGACAAAAATAAAAATAATGACCGATGGAATTTTATTACAGGAGATGAAGCTCGACCCCTGGCTTTCAAAATATTCTGTAATAATGGTCGATGAAGCACACGAGCGCAGTTTGAATATAGATTTTTGTCTTGGGCTTTTAAAGCGAGTTTTAGCAGCAAGACCAGATTTTAAAGTAATCGTTTCTTCTGCAACTATGAACGCACAAGCGTTTTCTTCCTATTTTTATAACTGTCCAATCGTGGATATAAAAACTCAGACCTTTCCTGTAACAATGGTTTACGATCCGCCAAAATCAAAGGCCACAACTTTGACAGAAACTGGCATACAAGTGCTGCTTTCAAAAATTCAATCGACTATTGAACGCATTTTGGATAACAAAGAGCAAGGCGACATCTTAGTTTTTTTACCAGGAGAAAAAGTGATAAAAGACTGCATGCAAAATCTTTTAACTTCTCCGTTCCGCTCAAAACTTCACCTTATTCCGCTTTATGGAAGACTTCCAAAAGAAGAGCAGGAAAAAGTATTTAATTCTGCACCATTTGGAAAAAAGAAAGTCGTAATTTCAACAAATATCGCAGAAACTTCCGTCACTATAAACGGCATAACAACTGTAATCGATTCTGGACTTGCAAAACTCAATTTTTACAATCCTATGACTTACTCTTCTTCTTTAATCGAAACCCCGGTGAGCAAAGCAAGTTGCAGCCAAAGGCGTGGCAGAGCGGGAAGAACCTGTGCAGGAACCTGCTATCGACTTTACAGCAGAGCCGATTTTGAAAAACGCCCCGAATACACGACAGAAGAGATTTTTCGAACAGATTTAAGCGAAGTCTGCCTCAGGATGAGCGAACTGGGAATAACGGATTTTGAAAATTTTGACTTTATTTCAAAACCAGAAAAGAACAACATCCTTGGTGCAATAGAAACTCTAAATATGCTAAAAGCATTAAACGAAGACAGAACACTATCTGCAATCGGAAAGCTCATGGTAGAATTTCCATTAGAGCCACGTGTAAGCAGAATTCTAGTAGAAAGCATAATGAACTATCCAGATGTGCTCGAAGAATCTGTAATTGCAGCGTCATTTTTAAGCACGCAATCTCCGTTTGTGCTTCCCATGGGCGAAGAGATGGACGCAAGGGCTGCCCACCACGCATTTAGAGACATACAAGGCGATTTTGTTTCTTACGTAAAACTTTTTCGTAAATGGCAGGCCACACAGAACAAAACTCGCTTTTGCCAGAACAATTATCTCGATGAAAAGGTGATGAGAGAAATTGAAAGCATAAAGGAGCAGTTAGAAGAAGAGATAACCGCTTTGGGAATTCCAATTTCTTCCGGCGGTTCGATGGAAAACTATCTTTGCTGCATCGTAGCCGGAATGATTCAATTTGTGTGCATTCGCGTAGGAAAAGAAAATTACCGTTCGCTCACAGAAGAGAGAATTTCAATTCATCCAGGAAGTGGAATGTTTAGAGCAGATCCGCTTTTTATAGTGGCAGGAGAAATTGTGCGGACAAGCAGAATGTTTGCAATGAGCGTAAGTCCGCTTACAAAAGCAATCCTTGCAAAAATCGATAAAAATTTAGAATCCAGACTGCAAAATTCGCGTGGAATAAGAGAAAAAATCTTTGCTGGAAAATTTGAATCATTAAAAAGTCAGACAAAAAATAAAAGATTAAAATTTGCAAACGATGAAAATCCATTTGACAAAAAAACTGAAATTCTACAAAAAGATAAAAGCGAAGCGACTGCCCTTTCTTTTGGAGGAGAAAAATTTGAAATTCAAAAAATTAAGGGAAAAAAAGTTGCAATCTTTCCTTTAGAAAAATTAAAATCCGCACTAAAAAAAGAAAAAGATGAAAATTATCTGGAAAGCCTTTCTTCTATACGTGGAAAAATACTTTTAAACGACGGAACTTTGCTCGCTGGCGAAAAATTCAACCTGATAAAAAAAGTTGCAAAAAATTTAAATCTAAATCCTGTAAGCGAAGACGATTTTTCTAAAAAATTAAACCTAACAATGGGAACAAAAGACGAAGAGGCAAAGCTCATAGAAAGTTTAAAATTCGTTTTAAGGGTAAAAATCGCAAAGCCAAAACAAAAAGAATACGGTTTTATAACTTTGTACAGCGATGGCAAAGGAACTTATTGGTTTAAAGTTACAAGAAGTTTTTCGACCGCGTTGAATGAAAGTTTAGCCTCGCTAGAAAGCCTTGCAGACGATTCTACAAGCATGCTTTCTGTGGCGCAAAAAGAAAAAGTGAATATGCTATACAGACTTTTAAACAGCCTTTATGAATGATTCATTTTGAATCGGAAGAATTGGATTTTGTAGAAATCGAAGCAGGTGTTTTCGATTTTGAAGAATTTTTATTTTCTTTGTTTTTCTCGTTTTCTTCTTTGATTTTTGCCGCCTGTAAAACTGCACTGTCTTTTGAGCCTAGAATTTTTTCTGCCTTTGTTGCATTCACATTGTTTTTAGAATTTTTTGCTCCGTCAAGCACCAGCTTTCGCACAAGCGGAGTTATATCTTCGTATCTGCCTTTTGCATATATATCAAGACCTGTGCCTTGCGTTGCAGAATCCTTTGATTCAAGGTATTTTTTGCAGATTTCAGAAAAACTTTTTCGGCCATATTTTGCAAATTCTTTGCCCAAAGCGTATCTAAGCGATTTTCGCCTGTCGTCAGTTAGAGATTCTTCTGCCAAAGCGATTATTTCCTTTTCGCCTGCATTGCCATATTCAAGGAGTGCTCTTGCAATGCGACTTTTTGGATTATCCGCAACTTTTTTATCGGTTATATGCTTTACAAGATATTCGTTTCCTTCTTTTGTATTTAAAAAAGCAAGTGCATCATAAGAAATTTTCTTGATGGAATCTTCCTTGTCTTTTTCGAGCCTATAAATGATAAAAGGTGTCGCTTCTTTAAAATCATTTTTTTTGCAAACTTCTATCGCTTCCAAACGAACAGCAACATGAGAATCTCTAATCGCTTGCAATATAGTCTTTTTGGCTTCTTCATTTTCTGGAAAATAAGAAAGCCCTTTTATAACATAGGTTCTTAATTTTGGATCGTTATCTTCATATAGTTTTACAAGAACTCCTACAGCTTCTTCTTTTTGCATAGAACCAATCGCTTCTGCACTGTACATTCGCACAAAAGAATTTTCATCTTCGTCTGTTGCCATTTGAACAAGGCTTTCAAAGGTTTCCACAGCTTTTATTTTTCCCAAAACTTTTACAAGATTTTGCTTTTGAGCGAGCGTCAAATCTTCCCGTTTTAAATATTCGCTCAAAAATACCGCCTCTTCACTTCCGCCAATTTCGCCAATCGTAGTTAGAGAAGGTGTAAAATATTTTTCATCATCGCTTTCTAACAGTGCAAGAACTGGTTTTAACGCTGCCTTAGTTTTTACCGCTTGAACATAGTTAAAAACTGCGTTTACAGTTGAAGTTTTTTCGTCGTAAGGGTCTTCCAAAATTGAAATTGCATAATCTTCTAAGCAAGGGTCTTTTAATTTTGTAAAATATTCGAGGATTTTTTCGCGGATTGCAGTATTTTTAGTTGAATAAAAAAGGTCGTAAACTTCATCTACAAAACGCACATCTTCATTTTTTAACAGATTGTCAATCAAAGAGATTATGTCCTCTTCCATTCCGTATTTGAGCGTTTCCTCATTTTCCTTTTTTGTGTCGGGATATTCGATTTCCAAACGCTCAATTTTTTCTTTATCCTGTTTTAAAGGTCTCTTTTTTGCAGTTTCACCTGATTCAGCTTCCCTTTGTGCCTGATTTTCGCTTTTTGAAGATTCAACGTTTTTTGTTTCAAGTTTTTCTTCTTGAGATGATTCTTGTAAAGTTTCGCCATTTTGAGATTGAGAAATTTCGTGTAGATTTTTGCTTTCCTTCGATTGTGAATTTGCAGCTGGAGTTTCAAGCGATTGAGAATTTGTAGTTACAGTTTTAAGCGGTTGTTGCAAATTTTCATCCGAAAAGAGAAAAAAATTGATCAAAACAAAGCAATAAATAAAAAAAAATTTTTTCATAAAACCTCAAAATCTAAATCTAAAAAAAATCTATTTTATAGCACCAGCTTTATATCGCTGTAAAAAATCAATTCTGTACTGTTCAAAGCGATTTTCTTCAATCGAAGTCCTTATTTCTTTCATCATGTTGTGCAAAAAATAAAGGTTATGATAACTTGCAAGCATGCAGCTTAAAATTTCTTGCTCTTTAAAAAGATGCCTGAGATAACTTCTAGAATATGTGCGACAAACTTTGCAGTTGCATTCCTTATCTATCGGAGAAAAATCGCGAATAAACCTTTCCTGTTTTATAGAAAGATTGCCATCTCGTGTAAAATAAGAACCGTTTCTTGCATTACGAGTTGGAAGAACACAGTCGAACATATCGATTCCGCTGCGAACAGCATCTAAAATATAGTCTGGAGTGCCAATTCCCATGACATATTTTGCTTTTGTTTTTGGAAGATTTTCCACCGTATAGTCGAGCATTGAAGCAAATTCCTCCGCGGGCTCACCAACACTTAAACCACCAATCGCAATCGCAGGCAAATCCATAGAAGTTACAAATTCGCTGGAACGCTTGCGCAAATCTTTGAAAAAATTCCCCTGAACAATAGGAAGCAAAATTCCTTTATAACCTTCATCCTTTTTTTTAAGCCATTCATCTTTTGCACGCGCAAGCCACTTTTCTGTTATGGCAAGAGCATTTATCGCTTCTTTTTTTTCGATTCCCCAGCCAGTGCACACATCCAACTGCATCTGAACATCTGAATTGAATTGAGTTTGAACATCTACAACCCTTTCTGGAGTAAACATGTGGCGGCTTCCGTCAATATTGCTCGCAAAAAAAGCGCCTTCTTCGGTTATCTTCCGAAGTTTTGAAAGGCTCCAGACCTGAAATCCACCAGAATCCGTCAAAAAATTTTTATTCCAACAGGAAAATCCATGCAAACCGCCAGCCGCTTCTATAACATCGCTTCCAGGTCGCAAAAAAAGATGATAGGTATTTGCGAGGATTATTTCAAAACCAATTTCTTCCAAATCATCTTTTGTAAGCGCTTTTACAGTTGCACTTGTTCCTACAGGCATAAAAACTGGAGTTTGAACATCGCCGTGTGCAAGATGCAAAGTTCCAGTCCTTGCTTTGCCGTCTGTAGATTCGTGTTTTATAGTGAAAATTTCAGAAATCATAAAAATCCTCATCCTTAAGTTCTAGCGTATTTTAACAAAACCATGCTTAAAATTACAAACAAAAATACAGGAAGCCACGCTCCCAAAAAAGGTGAAAGAATACCAAATTTTGCCATCAACATGGTTACCATCTGGAAGACATAATAAACCACAGCGGCAGTGATGCAACTTGCCAAACTTATGAGCATAACGTTTTTCCGAGTTTTGCCACTCAAGCCTATGGACAAAAATACTACGATAAAAAGTATAAAAGGAAAAGCAAACTTTCTGTAATAAATGCTCAAAGGCTCGTTATACGGAAGCCCTACCCGCTTTAGATGAGTTATGTATTCTTTTGCCTGCTTTGTATTTACGGTTTCTACAGAGATTACATTATTGCGAAAGGTTTCTGGAAATTCTGTGAGCCTTTTCATCGTATCTTCATCAACTGGAGCAGATTGGAGATTTCCTTCGTTAAAAACATATTTGAGTCCGCCGCTCAATTTCCAATAATTTTCTTCCCAAAGAGCAGAATCTGCGCGGATTATGCAATTTAAAGATTTATCATCGTTTCTGATAACTACATAAAGATTATACAGACGCATAAAAGCATCGTCATAATAATCTGCCTTGTAGACGATATTTCCCATTTCTGCCATAACAACAATCTTATCGTTATTTAAACTTTTTTCCCGATTGAGTGAAAAATCCTGCAATTCAACTTTTTTGGCATAGGTTGGAACTACAAGATTGTCTTCAAAATAAAAAAGTGCAAAACTCAAAAGGAACGAAAACGCGAGAATCGGAAAAGTGAATTTTACAAGCGGAACTCCAGAAGCAAAGACTGCAATCAATTCGTTATTTGCATAAAAGTCGGAAAGCGTGTACGAAACCGCAAACAAAATTGAAAGCGGAGCGGAATACCAGATTGCCTTTGGGAAATATAAAATCATTATAGTAAAAACCCTTTGGGCGCTGACAGCATTTGAAATAAAATTCCAAAGGTTCAAAAACAAATCCACTAAAACCAGGACAAAGGCAAAAAACAGCAGCGAACCTATGAATAACGGAAAAAATTTTTTAAATATGTATTTTACTAAAGTCATCACTTACCCAAAAGTTTTAAATAAAAAAGCGTTCCTGCAATCGTAATCGTGATGTTTGGAAGCCACATAACCAAAAAACCATTCAAGCCACCACGGTTTCCAAAAATCTGACCCAAAATCATCATTGTCCAGTACAGAACGCAGATTACAATTCCAATTATAAGTCCAATCGTCTGCCCATTGTGCTTACCAAAAAGAAAAGCGAGCGGAAGTGCCAAAAAAGCAAAAAAAATTGAACCAAAGGGAAGCGAAAATTTTTTGTTGTATTCAAGCTTATATGAATTGAGCTGCTTTTTAGAATAATCGTCGCTTTTTTCCATATCTTTTATTCGCCTTCGTAAGTCGTAAGAAGTCATTTCCCTTGGGCTAACTCTAAAAGACGCTGCTTCGATAGAAGATTCAAAGACATTGAGTTGAGTTTTTTGAGCAGTTAAAATTTCGTAAGAATCTTTTTTCTCTTTATCAAAAAATAAAACAACAGAATCGTCCATTTCAAGATTCATCAAAACGCCGTCGGAAGACGATTTTTTTACGGTCGAATCTTGCGCGATTATTATTCGCTGTTGACCGTCGGAACTCGTGTCAAAAAAAATCAGATCGCTTACTTTATCGCCGAGCACATTTCCAATTACCAAAATTTTATCGACTGCTTTTTTTACAGAGTTAGGTTCAAGTTCTATCGCAGGATTTGATACCAGAATTGAGCGATACAGCCTGTTGTATTTTATAGTTCCCAACGGAAGAAGAAAATCGTTTACAAAAAATGAGCCAAGCGAAATCGCTCCACCCAAAATCAAAACTGGCAAGAGGATTGTCTTATAACTTTGTCCCGATGCTCGAAAAATTAAAATTTCATTTTCAGAAACCAAACGCCCAAGACACATCAAAAAACCGACGAGCGTTGCAAATGGGGCAGACTGTGCAATTATAGAAGGCAATGCATAAGTCATAAGAAGGATGACATCCCAAAGCGGAACTTTTTTTTCCAGAATTTTTTGAATTATTAAAAGTATTTGATTTACAAAAAAAATAAAAAAGAAAAACAAAAATGCGACAAAAAAATAAAGAAAAAGCTCTCGCAAAAGATAGCGATAAAATACGTGGCGGTTTAAGCCAGATTTTTCCTGCATAAAACCGTCTACAGTTTGAGATTGCGTCTTTAATCCTAACTTAAATAAAATTACAGCCGTTTTATGAAAAATCCAATTTAAAAGGTTAAAATCCTCTAAAAAAGTTTTTATCTTTTGCTCATAAATAGTTTGAATTTTTATGCGAAGAGGGCTTTTTGTCCAAAGCCTGTGATAATAATATCCAAGTGCTTCTACATGACGGATATGACGAGACAACCAAGAAGAATGATATTTTAAATACAGGAAATCCTTTATTTTTTTTAAGTTTAGTCGAGGCATAAAATTACAAAAAAATTATTTTCCAGTATGACCAAAGCCACCTTCACCACGAGCAGTTTTATCAAGTTCATCTACCAGAAGAAAATTAGCCTGTGTTACAGGAGCAACAACCAGTTGTGCGATTCGGTCGCCAGAATTTATTTCAAAATCTTCGCTGCCTAAATTTATAAGGATGATTTTTACCTCTCCCCTATAATCGCTGTCGATAGTGCCAGGAGTGTTCAAGCAGGTTACCCCATTTTTTGCGGCAAGCCCAGAGCGTGGGCGAACTTGCACTTCAAAGCCTTCTGGAATGCTCATCTTAATTCCCGTTGGAACCAAAAAGCGTTCCATAGGTTTTAATACGATTGATTTACCTTCTGGAAGATATGCACAGATATCGCAACCAGCGCTACCCGATGTTTGATATGAAGGAAGTTTTACACCGTCTTCGGCGACGATTTTTATTTCACAGTTTTGCATGGATAAATTATAGCGAAAAACTAAAAGATGATAAATCCACCTGTACTTGATGAAAAAAAACTGTTGTCATCCACTTACGCCTGATGAAAAAATTGCAAAAAAAATCCCGACCCAAAATCGAGTCAGGATTATAAAAAGTCAAAAAGATTTTTTACTTTGACTGTTCTTCAAGAGCGTCTACATAGGACAGATTTAAGCGTCCCATCTTGTCAACTTCAAGAAGTTTTACAGGAATCTGCTGTCCTTCGTGAAGAACATCCGTTACCTTTTCAACTCTCTGTCGAGAAAGTTTTGAAATATGACAGAGCCCTTCTTTTCCAGGAAGAATTTCTACAAAGGCACCAAAATCCATTATTCGTTTTACAGTTCCATTGTAGATTGTTCCAATTTCTGGATCTTCACAGATGCCTTTTACAGCAAGCCTTGCTTCTTCTGCAGATTTTCCAGTTTTTCCGTAAATCTGAACAGTTCCGTCTTCTTCTGTGTTGATTGTAACATTGTACTGTGCACAAAGTGCTTTTATGTTCTTTCCGCCAGGACCAATCAATGCACCAATCTTATCTGGACTTATTTTCATGGTAAGAATTTTTGGAGCAAATGGACTGATTGGCTGAGGTTTATCTATGCACTTTTCCATTATAGAAAGAATGTGCATACGACCAGCTTTTGCCTGTGCAAGCGCTTCTTTCATTATCTGTGTAGTAACACCTGCAATCTTTATATCCATCTGGAAGCCTGTGATTCCGTTTTTAGTTCCTGCAACTTTAAAGTCCATGTCTCCAAGGTGATCTTCTTCGCCTAAGATGTCGGAAAGAATCTTGTATCTTTTGTACGGATTTTCTTCATCGCCTTCGGTTATAAGACCCATCGCAACGCCTGCAACCATCTCTTTCATTGGAACACCAGCAGCGAGCATTGCAAGACAACCACCACAGGTAGAAGCCTGTGAAGAAGAACCATTGGATTCCAAAATCTCTGATACTACGCGAACTGTGTAAGGAAACTGTGATACAGGAGGCACCATCGGTTCCAAAGAACGACGAGCAAGATATCCGTGTCCGATTTCGCGGCGACCAGTTGTAAGTCGACCAACTTCGCCTACCGAATAAGGAGGAAAATTGTAGTGAAGTATAAAGTTTTCGCTTCGCTCTCCGTCAATGTCATCGTAAGCCTGAGCATCCAAAGTTGTTCCGAGCGTACAAACTGCCAGAGACTGAGTTTCGCCACGAGTAAACAAAGCAGAACCGTGTGGACGAGGCAAAACATTTACTTCGCAAGTTATAGGACGAATTTCATCGCATTTACGACCGTCGATTCTTAACCCTTTATCCAGAATGCTTTTTCTTAGCAGATTGTATTGAATATCGTCAAAGCAAGAATCAAAAAGCTTTTTCTGAATTTCATCTTCAAACTGCTGTGCATGTTTTTCTACAAGTTGCTTTTTTACCGCAGAAATTGCATTCCCTCTGTTTGATTTTCCATCCTGGAAACAGGCTTTTTCCAAAAGTGGCGTTGCTTCTGCAATTATCTCTTCTTTGTTTTGAAGTTCAACATTGAGAGGCGCAAGTGGAAGTTTTTGTTTTCCGCATTTTGCAACTAGACTTTCCTGAAGTTCGCACATTGCAGTTATAAAAACCTGTGCCTTTTCCAAAGCACCAAGCATAACTTCTTCGCTAACTTCGTTTGCACCGCCTTCTACCATCGTAAAGCCGTCTTTTGTACCAGCAACAACAATTTCAAGTTCTGCTTTTTCCTGCTGTGCAAAAGTTGGATTTATAACATACTCACCAGCGATATATGCAACACGAGCGGCCGCAACAGGTCCATGGAATGGAATATCTGAAACAGAAACCGCAGCAGAAGATGCTATTACAGCAAGGATGTCTGGAGGATTTATTCCATCGGCAGAAACACAGGTAGGAACAATCTGAATTTCTCTACCAAATGAAGTTTCAAACAAAGGACGCATAGGGCGATCTATAAGGCGAGAAACCAAAATTTCTTTATCCTTAGGACGCCCTTCCCTCTTTACAAAACCACCAGGAATTTTTCCAGCAGCATAATACTTTTCGTTGTATTCAACAGTAACAGGAACAAAGTCCAATCCTTCTTTAACTTCAGAAGAAGCACAAACAGTTGCTATAACAGAAGTGCCTGCATATTGAGCATAAACACAACCGTTTGCCTGTTTTCCGATTTTTCCAGTTTCGAGGATTAGTTCTTCATCACCAATTTTATAAGTTACTTTATTAACCATTAGTTGCACCTCCGATTAACTTATTTGCGGAGGCCAAGGTCTTTAATGAGCTGACGATATGTTTCGAGATCTTTTCTCTGGAGGTATTTGAGCATCTTGCGGCGCTGTCCAACAACTTTTAAAAGCGCCCTTGAAGCTCCAGTATCTTTTGGAAACTGCTGGCAGTGAGCTGTGAGCTGTTTAATTCGTTCAGTCAACAATGCAATCTGAACTTTTGAATTTCCTGTGTCGGCTTCGTTTGCGCCAAATTTGCTGATCAATGCAGCTGATTCTTCTTTTGTAAGCATTTTACTTACTCCTTAAAATTTATTTTCTCTGGGTTAACCAAATTGAATTGCCCGCACAAAACCACTGAGCGACCCATCAGAATCTAGCACGCGAAGTAAACCAGAATCCAATTTGCAAAGCACAGTTTTTGTTACGGAAATCTCTTCGCTTCCAGAAATTACCGTTTCTATTTGGACTTTATATTGTCCGTCTGGAGGAAAAACTTGAATCCCCCTTTTTTTTGCGACAAGCCAATGCTGTCCGTCTTTTTCTTCTTTTTCCCATTCAAAACCTGCACAATCAAGTTCAAATGACTTATGAAGCATTATTTTTACCGCTTCAAATTTTTCTTCCAAAACATCCGTTCGGATTCTTGAAGAACTAACTTTTCTGCCCAAGTAGTCAACAAAATCGACAACATTCAGCTCGATATTGTTTTTCAAGCAGAAATCGCCTAAAGCTTTTACATCTATAGAGCCTTTGTAACCGCAGGTAAAATCCTTGCCTTCACAAAGGTATTTTAAATTGCAATTCTTCTTTATAACGGTTAAAAAATCGCTGCCTTCAATTTTAGTAAAATCATCAGAAAAGTCAATGACAACGACAAAGCTAAATCCTTTACGGATAAAGAATTCCATGCGTTGACTCAAACTGGAAACATCGCCTTTATAAGAATTCTTTTCTGTCGAAAATCTCGCAGAATGACGAAAGGTAACGATTCCTGGAACTAAATCTTTCCGTTCAAGGATAGAATCGAAAATGCTGTCGTGCCCGATGTGAGTTCCGTCAAAACTCCCAATGGACAAGGCCACTCCTTTGCTTTTAAATTCCTTTGAAAATTTATCCGAAAAAATTTGCTCCCACGAATAAACTTTTATCTTTTCCTCGCGAGTCGGAATTACAAAACCATAACTCAATTTTCGGTTATTTTTTTTAACCACGCCTGCAAAAACTAAATCAGGATAGAAAACCGCAAATTCACAGTTTTCTGCAGGCTTATATTCATAATAAAAAGAGTGATTCGTTAAAGTCCTTCCGTTAGAAAAATCCTGCACATACGCACGCGATAAAAGAGCAGGCGTAAAACCACAAAATTTTGCGATTTCGACTGTCATCGATTTTGCCGAATTTTTTATCTCTTCCAAAAAGGCAGAATCGTCTTGACGGCCAACAAAGTCGTTTTCGTTTTTATTGATAAGAGAGCTTATCGTAAAAAGTCCTAATTTATCCGCTCCTGCTGCATCTTTTAACAAAAATGGACCAACGCTCGTTCGCCTTAACGCTTTTAGATGAGCAACAGTGCCACATTCTTTTGCAATATCTCGTGCAAGGGCGCGGATGTAAGTTCCCATTGAACATGAAACTTCGATGAGCGCGTATTTATCGTAAAAATCTAAAAGTTTTATCGAATGAATTGTAATTTTTCTTGGAGCAAGTTCAACCTTTTCGCCTGCCCTGCACAAATCGCTGGAACGTTTTCCATTTACATGAAGTGCGCTAAAAGCTGGAGGTATCTGCTGGATTTCGCCTTTAAATTTTTTAAGGGATTGAAGCACAATTTTCTCGTCTGGAACAAGACCTTGTGCAATAACTTTTCCTGTTGGGTCTAAAGTATCGGTTCCTTTTCCGAATTCAATTAAAGCAAGATAAGTTTTGTTAAAATTTGTTATATGAGGAACAAGACGAGTTAATTTTCCAGTCAAAACCACCAAAAGTCCGTCTGCAAACGAATCTAAAGTTCCAGTGTGCCCAACTTTTGATGTTTTAAGAGATTTTTTTACTGCCGTAAGCGAAGAAAAACTCGTTTCTCCTGCCTGCTTTGCAAGTAGCAGAATAGAAGAATCGCCGCTATTGTGACTGTTTTTGTCTGTTTTCATTTTCCTCTGCTTCTAGCAGATTGAGTTTATGAACCATCTCAAAACCCTCTTTTATAGAATTGTCCGCTATAAAAGTGAGTTTTGGGAATTTTCTTATCGTAAGTTTTTTTGCGATTGAAGTCTGAATAAAGCCTGCTGCACTGTTCAATCCTGCAACGCCTTTTATAATTTGACCTTCTGGCAAAAAACTGGAAACATAGACCTTTGCATAAGCTAAATCTGCAGCAACTTCAACCCTGTTTACAGTTAGAAAAGTAGAAACTCGCGGATCTTTTATCTTTTGAGTGTAAATCAATTTTGCAATCTCATCGCGAATCTGCTCTCCTAACCTTGCAAGTCTAAACTCACCCATTATTCAGCATCTCCTGCGTTTTCTGATGAATCCGACTTTTTAGCCTTTGTTGCAGCTTTTTTTGCCTTGGCTTTGGCTTTTGCTTCCGCTTCTTCTGCTAAAGCCTGTTCATGAGCAGCCTGTGCTTCTGCTTTTGCAGCTTCTATACGCGCTTTTGCTTTTTCTTCTGCAGCAGCTTTTTCGTCTACGAGAGATTCACCGAGTTTTCTTGCAATTTCTACATACTCAATAAACTCAAGTTGATCTCCAACTTGAATATCCTGCCAGTTTTCCAAACTTATTCCGCATTCAAAGCCTTCTTTTACTTCTTTCGCATCGTCTTTGAATCTTTTAAGCGAGGAGATTTTTCCTGTCCACTTTACAATTCCTTCGCGGATGAGATTTACAGTTGCGCTCTTTTTTACAAGACCATTTGTAACATAACAACCTGCAATCACGCCGACCTTTGGAACTTTAAAGATGTTTCGAACTTCTGCTGTACCGATATTCTGTTCGATCGTATCTGGACGCAACATCCCTTCCATAGCCGCTTGAATTTCTTCAACACATTTATAGATGATGTTGTACTTTCGAATTTCAACTTTTTCTTCATCTGCAAGCATCTTCGCTTTTGCTGTAGGACGAACGTTAAAGCCGATTATGATTGCATTTTCATCGGCAGAAGCTAAAGTTACATCGCTTTCGTTTATTGCACCTGCTGAAGAATGGATAACATTCAAGCGAATTTCTGGTGTAGAAAGTTTTTCAAGAGAAATTTTGAGCGCTTCAGCTGAACCTTGAAGGTCTGCTTTTATGATAACTCTGAGTTCTTTAACTTCGCTCGCTTCGATTGTAGAAACAAGGTTGTCCAAAGTAACTTTTTTAACAGCTTTTGCTGCTTCAAATCTCTTGAGTTCCTGTCTTTTATTTGAAATATCTCTAGCGTCGCGTTCGCTTTCTGTAACCTGGAACGGATCACCTGCATTTGGCATTTCATCCAAGCCCAACACTTCTACAGGCATTGAAGGACTTGCTTCTATAACTTTTTCTCCTCTGTCGTTAAACATTGCACGAACTCTACCAGAGTAAATACCTGCAACAAAAGGATCTCCAACTTTTAGTGTTCCGCTTAAAACCATAACGTCTGCAACAACACCGCGTCCCTGGTCTACGCGCGATTCAATCACTTTACCTTCGGCACGAGTTCCCCAATGAGTTTTTAATTCAAGCATTTCCGCCTGCAAAAGAATCGCATCAAGAAGTTCATCTATGCCTTCGCCTTTTAAAGCAGAAATTTTTACATATTGAGTGTCTCCACCCCATTCTTCTGGAGTAAGTCCTTTTTCCGAAAGCTGCGTCATAACTCTGTCTGGATTTGCTTCTGGTTTATCAATTTTATTTACTGCAACTATGATTGGAACTTTTGCGTCTTTTGCATGGCTTAACGCTTCCAAAGTCTGTGGCATAACACCGTCATCAGCGGCAACAACCAAAACACAGACATCTGTTATCTGAGCACCGCGAGCGCGCATCATAGTAAATGCTTCGTGTCCTGGAGTATCGAGGAAGGTGATAACGCCTTTTTCAGTCTTAACCTGATAAGCACCGATTTTTTGAGTGATTCCACCAGCTTCGCCAGCAACAACATTTGTTTTTCTAATTGCATCGAGAGTCTTTGTCTTACCATGATCTACGTGTCCCATGACTGTAACAATAGGAGGACGAGGAAGTTCTTCCATGCCTTCGCCCTTGTCGCTTTCTATCAAAGTTTCGTCATAAAGAGAAACAAGATGAACTTCACAGCCGTATTCTGCAGCAAGCAAAATTGCAGTATCCGAATCTATGCTCTGGTTTATCGTAACCATAATTCCCATAGACATCAGTTTTCCGATTATCTCATTTGCTTTTAAATTCATCTTTCTAGCGAGGTCTGAAACAGAAACGGATTCCATTATATCTATAGATTTAGGAACTACGCTTGCAGGAATTGAAGCCTTCTTCTTGTAAAGTTCTTCTTCATCAAAGAGCTCTTCTTTATCTTTTCGACTGTAGACCTGTTTTTTGCCTTTAAATGCTTTTTTGCCCAAAGATTTCTGTTCTGGAATTGCAGATGCAACATTTTCGCCACCAAAAGCTGGTTTTCCACCAAAGCCAGTGCGACTTCCGCCAAAACCAGGTCTAGAACCATTAGGACGAGCGCCACCAAAACCTGGACGTCCACCTGTTCCTGAGCGATTGAATCCACCGCCTTGAGCACCACGGTTAAAACCGCTATTTCCTGTGCGATTAAATCCCCCGGTAGCTTGGTTTTTGTCGCGATTTTGATAATTTTCGCGAGCTTGAGCACCAGAAAAACCACCCGTTCTTTGTCCATTAGAGTAGTTGTTTCTAAACCCACCTTCCCTATTCTGGTTTTTAAAGCCGCCTTCCCCTCTGTTAGAAGAATAGCCATTATTGTAACCGCCTTCACGATTTTGATATCCACCGCCATTTCCAGAGCGATAACCACCACGAGAACGATTAGAAAGATTGCCAGCCTTTACATTCGGCCGAGTTGATGCAATTTCGAAAGTTGTACGAGTTTGTCCAGAAGTTTTTTGACTGGACGACTGAGAGTGATTTTCAGAAGTTGATGGCGAAGAATTTGTTGACTTTTTTACCACCGGAACAGGACGAACAGTTTTTTGCTCTGTGCCTGTCTGCAAATTTCCCGAAGTCGATGATTGAACTGGAGCTCTTTGTGGTTGAGTCGGTACTTTTCTCTTTACTACTACAACCTTCTTTTTTTCTTTTTGAGCCTGACTTGCAGAATCTTGTACAGAACTTTTTGTTTCTTGAAGTTCTGACTTTTTCTTATTCAATACAAACTCGGGCTTTTTTTCTAATTCTTCAGCCATATATCCGCTTTACCTCTTTTTAATTTCTCGTACTTTTTCTTATCGCTTTTATTATTCTACAGCGATTTATCATTCAAATTCAAATTCAACACCACAATTAGGACATTTGTGCATATCTAAAGTGATTTTTGCACCACATTCAGGACAAAAATAATCTTCATCTTGAGCAGTATCATCTTCTTCAGAAGAATCTTTTGATTCATCTTCTGCTTGTTGACTATCTTCTGGATTTTCCTCTTCGACAAACTCTACAACATCGCAGATGATTTTATTCACTTCGTCAAGTTGCTCTTGTGTTACGCCTTCAACTTTTAAAGTTCCTTCTTCGTAAGCATCGACAAAGTCCTGAATATCATCATAGCCTGCGTCTTTTAAAGCTTTTGCAACATTTGCATCAACTCCAGAAAGTTCACTAATGGTAGAAACAGGCTCTTCGACTTGGGCTTCATCCGCACTGTTGCTAAACAACTGCTCTGCGGCTTTTCTTGCAGTAAACTGACTCAAATCGATTTCTGCCGCCTGCTCTTCTGTTTTTACATCGATTGACCAATCGCAAAGCCTGTTTGCAAGGCGAACATTTTGTCCCTGTTTACCAATAGCAAGTGAGAATTGACTCTCGTTTACGATTGCAAGTGCCTGCCTTTTTTCTTCATCTGTTATCAAAACTTTTTCAACTTCCGCAGGCGAAAGAGCATTCTTTATGAATACAACAGGATCTGGATCGTAACGAAGGACATCGATTTTTTCACCTTCAAGTTCACGAATAACATTTTGAATACGCACGCCCTTTGGACCTACGCAAGCACCAACAGGATCAACTTCTTCTTTGTTAGAAAAAACTGCTATCTTTGTGCGGTAGCCTGCTTCGCGAACAATCTTAAAAATTTCTACAGTTTTGTCTTCGATTTCTGGAACTTCAAGTTCGAGCGTTGACTGCACGAATTTTGGATCTGTGCGGCTCAAAACCAGCTGAACGCCAGAGGAAATAGGTTTTACATCAACAACAACCGCCTTTATGCGATCGCTTTTTTGATAAACTTCCCTTGGGCTCTGGTATTTTTTAGGAAGAACTCCTTCAACCTTGCCCAAATCTACATAGATATTTCCATTGTACTCACGCTGATAATAGCCGATTATCACTTCGCCAATTTTATCTTTAAATTCGTTGTAGAGATTTGTCTTTTGACTTTCGCTCAATCCCTGGTGTGCGGCCTGTTTTCCTGTAGAAACTGCGGAACGTTCAAAAGTTTTTGGATCTATTAATATAAGAATTTCATCTCCAACTTCGCATTCATCGCTCATCTTAAGAGCATCTTCAAGTTCAATTTCTGTAACAGGATCGTAAACTCCGTCCACGATTACCTTTCGGGAATAAACTGAAACATCGGACAAATCGTCCGCAAATTTTACCTCGCAGTTATCCGCAGTTCCAAACGTCTTTTTATACGCTGCCTTTATTGCGTTTTCTACTGTTTGCTTGACCGATTCTTCCGAAAAACCTTTTTCCTCGATTAGTTCACGGATTGCCTCTGCCATTTCTGACATAATTCAAGCCTCCTTAAAAAAATTATAAGTGAATAAATTTTGCCTTTGCTATATCTGCATAAGAAACAGTTTTTTGAACAAAAGAACCGTCTTCCTGTGCAACTTCTAAAGTAACTGAAGCCTTATCCGCAGAAATAACTTTTCCGCCAACCCAGTCGCTTATCGTTTTATCCCAAACTCTAACCTGCCTGCCTTTAAAAAGGGCAAATTCTGCAGCATTTTTTATATTGCGTTCCATGCCAGGCGAAGTTAGTTCCATATAGGTGTCGTCGGTTCCAAGAATTTCTTCGATTTTTGGAAGCAGAGCGTGATGAACTTTTGAACAGTCGTTTATTCCAATGTTTGCTGTGGAATCTTCTCCTGTTATGACAGCAAGGATACGTGTTGTGCTGCCCTGTTTTGAAATTTTCAATTCAACAAGGTGATAGCCCAATGAACTGGCAATCTCTTCGCATTCTGCATAATGTGGCTGTGAATCAAGCGCAATGTATTCCATTATTTTTGTCTTCGTCCTATAAAATAAAAATGGACCCGTTGTTTCGGATCCATTCAAATATCTCTATTAAAATGTTAGATTGAGTATAGCGACGCTCAAAAACTATGTCAATAGAGCCAATGCGGTTTTCATGTGCTCTGGAAGTTCTATTTCAAAAACGAGATTTTCTTTTTCATTTGGAATCGTAAGTTTTGTAGAAGCAAGGCAGAGTTTTTTTATACCCAAAGCTCTAACTTTTTTATTCAATTTGAAATTTCCGTGCTTGTCATCTTGCACTATTGGACAGCCAGCTTTTGCAAGGTGGATTCTAATCTGATGCATTCTTCCGCTTCCAAGCGTAAGGTGAAGCGCAGAAATTTTTACGCTTTCATCATCTAAAAAAATTTCTTTGGACGCAAAAAGTTTAAAATAGGTTTGCGCAGTTAAAGTTTTTCCAGATTTTTCGATGCTGTCGGTAATTTTTCCTTCAAAAGATTTTTTGCCGTCTATAACAGGCTCAAAAAAACAGATTGCAGTGTATTCTTTTTTCACTTTTTTGCTTGAAATCAACGAAATCCATTTTGAAGCCGCCGTTGAAGATTTTGCGACAATCATAAGACCAGAAGTTTCTTTGTCGAGGCGATGAACCAAAAAAACTTTATAGCCGAGTTGCTTGGAAAGTTCTTCGTCCAGAGGATGAGCAATTTTTTCTCCGCCCTGCACGCTTATTCCTGCTTCCTTATTTATGACGAGAATTTCTTGATTTTCGTATACGATTTGCGTTTTTTTCATCCGACTTTTAATATAGCCTAAGTTGATTTTTTTTTATAGAAGTTTTTGGAGGAATAAAAATGAATAAATTTAGCGGAAAAATCCGATTTTATTTTGTCCTTGCAGCGATTTTTTTGACTTTTTCTTCAAAAGCAAGCGCAGAGCTAGTTTCAAGCAGCGTATTCAATTATTCCATCGATTTGCCAGAGATGTTTGAAATTGCAGACTGTTCAAGCGACGAGCGTTCTGTCTTATTTGAACACAGGCTCCTTTCAGTGCAAATAATAATACGAGTCTGGGAAGGTGAAAAATACAATTCATCAGATTTGGCTTTGAGTTCAACTGTAGAAAAACTTTCTGGAAATGCAGAAATTTCAAAAATACGATGGAGAAACGCAGACTGTTCCATTGCAAAATTCACCACAGACGAAAAAGCTATTGGACAAAAAACTTCAGGCTGGGGGATTTGCGCTCCTTTGCAAAAAACAAACGACTTTCTTACGGTTTTATGTTTTTGTCCACAGGAAAAATTTCACGACATAGAGCAATTCATGCTTTCCATTTTAGACTGCGTCATGATTGATAGGGCAAGTTTTGCAGAAGCAGGGATTATAACAAATTTCGCCTTCCCAAAAACTCAAAATCAAAAAGTAGAATTAAAAATCGACGGAAAAAATATTTCTACAAGCCTTGATAAAGATGACAGCGAAGCAAATCAATTTGTGATAGACAGAGAATTTGAAGTTTTTAAAATCTTTATAAATCAAAAGTGCTGGAAAGAAGCATGGCAGCGCTTTTACAGAATTATAGCAAAGGATGCAGCAGGAAGATTAAAAAAAGCCGCGTTTGACATATACACAAACCTTTACGACAGCCTTTCTGAACAGGAAAAAAAAGACAGCCAAGCACTTATCGCACAAAAACTTTTAACCTGGACCCAAAACTTAGAATACCAAAGAAGATCCACAACAAAAGACAAGGCAGACCTCTTAAATATTCCAGACACACTCTTGGGCAAAGGAAGCGATTGCGACAGCCGTTCAATGCTTTTGATGTGCCTTTACAAAAATATGGATATAGATTCTATAATGCTGATTTCAAACACGTACAGTCATGCTATGGTTGCAGCTTTTTTAGAAGGAAAATTGGGACAAGCTTATAATTTAGACAAAAAGGATTATCTTTTTGGAGAAACCACCGCTCAAAATCTTACATTCGGTATGATAAGTGGCGACATGCAAGACCGCAGCAAGTGGATTCCTGTTGAACTTTACGAATAAAATCAGTCTTCTTGAATCAACAGAGCATACGCTTCTTCTGCTGTTTTTGTTTGCAAAAGCTTATCTCGCAAAACTTTTTCTTTGAGTTTTGAACTAAAAAAACTCAGGGTTTGAAGATAATATGTGTGCTGATTATATGCGGCTGCAATCATTATCAAAATTCGAACAGGAATTTCATCTATCGACTGGTAGTCAATCAAATTGTTCTGGCAAATTCCAACGCTCATCACCAAATCCGTAACAGACGAAAGCCTTACATGCGGAATTGCAATTCCACGACCAATCGCTGTAGACATCAATTCTTCGCGCTTTAAAATCTCGCTTATAAGTTCATCCTTGTATTTTACCTGAGGGGCAGTGCTCAAATTGTTTGCAAGTTCTACGAGTGCATCTCGCTTTGTAGAATGATTTATAAAAACGATTCTTTCTGGAGAAAGGATATTTTTTACGATTACAGCTGGAGAAGCAGCCTCTTTTTTCTGATTTGAAGAAAGCCTTTCATTCACCCATTTTTCAATCTCTGTCTTTTTAAAACGCCAAACAGTTCCAATTTTTCCAGAAGGAATTTCGCCTTTCTGCGCCCAATCATAGACAGTGCGTTCAGAAACACGCAGATATTTTGCAACTTCTTCAATAGTAAGGATATCGTCTTCCATATTTTAGGCTCCTGTAAAACTCGCAAAAGCGTTAATTTTTGATAAATTCTAGAAGATTTTGCATTTATTACGGTATTTTGTCAAGTTATCACATTCTTGACCTTAGGTTTTAAACGATATACGATAAATTATGAACAAAAAAGTAAATTTCATATTGCCAGTTTGCATTTTTGCATCTGTTGTATATATATTTCTTGCAATTAGACCTCTTCAAAAAGAACTGCATTTTAAAACAGTTTGGACAATAGATTCTTCAAAACAAAACTCTTCTTTAAAAGAGATATCCCCACAGGAATTGATTCCTTTTAAAATTGGACAAGTTTTAGGATATTTTTCTAGCGAAGGAAAAATCTATTCTATAAAAACATATCCTTATAAAGCGTCGATAAGCAAAAACGATTACTGCATCTATGGTTCAAGCGACAAAAAGATGGAAATATTTTCAAGCACAGACGAAAAAAAAGGTTCTATAAACGCACAAGGTTTTCCTTTTTTTCAAGGCGAAAAAAAATATCTTATGCTTCCGGGCGGAAACAGCTTCGCTTTTCTCGATGACAGAGGGAAACTCATCTGGCAGTTTGAAAATTATGTTCCAATAACGGCTTTTGCAACTTCAAAGTCTGCCACCGCAGCAGGATACGCAGACGGCTCTATTATTACCTTTAACGACGACGGAAAAATCGAAAGCAGTTTTTCTCCTGGCGGAAGTGAATATCCAGCGGTTTTAGGAATTGCTGTAAGCGATGACGCAAAATTAACAGCGGCAATTACGGGGCAGGAAAAGCAGAGATTCGTTCTTGCAAAAAAAGAAGGCACGTTGACAAAAATTTTATTTCATGAATTTTTAGAAAGTCAGACAAAAAGACAAGTTTTGATAAAATTTTCAGAAGATTCAAACTATTGCTATTACGCTCAAAAAAATTGTCTTGGTGTTTTAAACATAAAAAATCAAAAATCAAAGCACATTAAAATAGACGGACATATACTTTCAATTCAAGAAACTCAAGACAAAAAATCGATTTTTGTTTTAAGCAAAAAAAATGATTTTTACAGCATTTCGCTGATTCAAAACAACGATTTATACGCGGGAAGCACTAAGTTTAAAGCACAGAATGCATTCATAACCGTAAAAGAAAATTCACTTTTTATTGTAAAAGATTCTTCAATCTCTCGAATCGACATAGAATACAGGTAACAAAATGAAAAAAATACTTTCTTTTGCATTTATAATTTTAAGTTCAATTTCGACCTTTGCTTTTGACTGGCCGCAAAACGAAATAATGTCGGACAGTTTCTTTACATATTTTGCACAACTGCGCGGCTCGCTTTTAAGTTCTTCTTTAATTTTTAGCGGCAGCACACAAATAAAAACCGTGGAAAAAGGCTACGTTACAATGGTTTTAAGTGAGCATGATGAAGAGCCTTTCCTGTTTGAAAGCACTCTTGGTAACGCTGTTTTGCAGATGCACGATGACAAACTTTTGACGGTTTATGCAAATCTCGATTCGCAAGGTCAAAATGAGCGATACCTTTTGGACAAAGTGGAAAAAGCGGTGGATTTGGGCGAATGTGGAATATCTGGCTGGCAAGAAAAAAATGCTTTGTTGGAATTTCAAGTAATTGACCTTGTCTCAAAAACTATTTTAAATCCTAGAATATTGATGCCTCGCTTTGGCAATGAACTCCCATTAAACCTTTCAAATATTTGTGCCATAAACAAAAAAGGTGCAGAAATCGATTTTTCAAGTCAAAAAAAAATCGCAAGCGGAACCTATCTTTTATATGCAGACAGGCAGGAAAGAGCGATGCCATATAAGACTACAGTTTTAGTAAACGGTGCACTTGCAGATACCATAACGTACGACACAATAGTTCAAATAGAAGGAAAACTTTGTACCAAAGGTAAAAAAAATTATCCGACTGCTTTGATATATCCAGATTCAAAAAAACAACTGTTAGCAGAAATTTCAATTCCAAAAGGAAAAACGAAGATTACGCTGATAATTGCCGATATTCTTGGCAAGGAAAAAACTCAAACCTATAATCTGGAAGTCTTTTAATTTATTGCGAATAACGGCCTAAGATGGTAAAATCTTGTTAGTTATGGAACACAAGATGATTACATCCGCTTCTGGCTGGCGCAAAGTTTTTTGCGAATCTGGAAACGAAGAAGATAATTCAGCAGAGATAGGAAATGAAAACAGGATAATAGCCGCTTTAGTGGCAGATTCCTTTGCTGACTACATACTTTCCAAAAAAAAATCACCAATAATATGTTTAGGTTTTGACACTAGACCTACAGGTCCTGCACTAGCAAATCCCATGTTAAAAGTTTTTTTAGCAAAAAAGGTTCAGGTCGTATTTGCAGGCGTAATCGCCGCTCCAGAGATAATGGCATACGCCCGCACTCTCGACGCCTTTGTATATATTTCTGCAAGCCACAATCCAATTGGACACAATGGAATAAAATTTGGGCTTAATGACGGTGGAGTTTTAAGTGCAGAAGAAAATTCAAAAATTGTAAAAGAATTTGAAAAAAAATGTGCACAAAGCGATATTCACTCTTATGCGGAAACTTTGATATCTTCCTGCCCTATTGCAGATTTCGACTGGGTTTTAGCAGAATCCGCCTCTACAAAAAATGCAGCCCTTAACTCTTACAGGAATTTTTCAAAACATGTAATAGCAGGAAGCTCAGAGCTTTTTAAACAAAACACTCTTTTTGCAAGACTTAGGCAAAGCCTTCTCAAAACTCCTATAAGCGTAGTTGCAGACATGAATGGCTCTGCAAGAACCTTATCCATAGACAGTTCATTTTTAAACGAATGCGGAATCAAACTACATGCGCTTTCAAATTCTCCAGGAGAAATTAAACATGCTATAATTCCAGAACCAGAAAATCTAGTTTGGGCAGCATCCGAAATTGAAAAGCGACAGAAGCAAAGCGAAAAATCCTGTCTTTTGGGATATATGCCAGATTGCGATGGCGACAGAGGAAATCTCGTTTATTGGGATGAAGTTGAAAATAAAGCGGTTGTCCTAAAAGCACAGGAAGTTTTTGCACTTTGCGTGCTTGCAGAAATTGCATTTTTGTTTTATCAAGAGCAATTTGAAGAAAAACAGGGACTTGCAAAAAAAGCAGAACAATATTTGACTGACTCTTCAAATATAATTGATCTTAATTCGAGCAGTTCACAAAAATCTAAAATTGCTGTTGCCGTAAACGGCCCTACTTCTATGCGAATAGAAGAAATTGCTGGAGCGTTTGGAGCAGAAGTTTTTAGGGCAGAAGTTGGAGAAGCAAATGTAGTAAATCTCGCCCGGGAAAAACGAGACAAAGGATTTATCGTTCGTATTTTGGGAGAAGGCTCAAATGGGGGCAATATAACCCACCCTTCTGCAGTACGCGACCCACTTAGCACGATATTTGCACTCGTAAAACTTTTGGTTTTAAAAGATGAAGTAATAAATGGAAATCAAATAAAGGGATTGTTTCATCTATGGTGTGAAAAAAGTGGTCAGATGGAAAAATACAAAGAAAATTTTTCTCTGCACGATGTTATAGACACGCTTCCAAAATATACTACAACAGGGGTAAGCGAAAAAAGAGCCATCCTGCACATAAACACAAAAGACCATTCGCTATTAAAACGCAGATTTCAAACGATTTTTGAGTCTCAATGGAAAGAAAAGTGCAATCAATTACAAAACGATTATGGATTTTATGACTATCAGGTTGTAATCACAAATGGAACAATTCAAACAAAAGGAGTAAAAGATTATTCGCTTAGCAAAAATGGAGGATTAAAGATAATATTTAAAGATAAAGAAGGCTTACCTTTAGCATTTATATGGATGCGAGGAAGTGGCACAGAGTCTGTTTTTAGAGTTATGTGCGATGTAAAAGGCGAAAAGCCAGAACAAGAAAAATGGCTTTTGGATTGGGAAACTCGTATGCTTAATATGGCAGATTCAAAAGATTAAAAATAGAAAAATAAAACTCAAAGCGGAAATTTATATTCTTAGCAGAGTTTTATAAAACAACTGAAAAAGAAACGCCTATCATTTAGTGTTCCTTTTTTCTTTGAAGTTTGTGTTGCAAACTTTATTATTTACAAGGAGAAGAAGATGGAAAAAGAAGAAATTTTAGAAAGAGCAAAAAAATACATTTTGGAAGAAAAAGATGAAAATTTCCGCAAAGAAGTGGAAGAACTCATCAAAAAAAACGACATAAAAGAACTTGAAGACAGATTTTATCAAACTCTTGAATTTGGAACAGGCGGTCTTAGAGGAGTTATGGGCGGTGGCACAAACCGAATGAACACGCTCGAAATAAACCTTGCAACTCAAGGACTTGCAAATTACGTTATCAAAGCATTTCCTGAAAAAGCAAAGGACAAAACTTTAAGAGCAGTTATCGCATACGACAGCAGAAAAAATTCCGATGTATTTGCAGAAGCAACAGCACTCATCTTGGCCGCAAACGGAATAAAAGCGTATCTTTTTACAGGCTTGCGCCCAACTCCAGAACTTTCTTACGCAATAAGAGAATTAAAAGCTCAGACAGGCGTTGTCGTTACAGCCTCGCATAATCCTCCTCAGTACAATGGCTATAAAGCATACTGGGACAACGGCGCTCAGGTAATAGAGCCGCATGACGAAGGAATAATAAACGAAGTCAATCAGGTTAAAGAGATAAAAACAATTTCAAGAGAACAGGCTTTAAAAGAAGGAAGTTTGGTTCTCATCGATAAAGAAATTGATGAAAAATTCTGGGACATGTGCAAGGCTCAGCTTTTTAGACCAGAATTGATTAAACAAAAAGCGTCTTCCGTAAAAATCGTCTACACACCTCTCCATGGAACAGGTGCTATGCACGTAGAAAAAGTTTTGGGAGATTTGGGATTAAATGTAATCACCGTTCCTCAGCAGAAAAAACCAGATGGAGCATTCCCTACAGTTGAAAAACCAAATCCAGAAGAAGCACCAGCACTAAAGCTTGCGGTTGAGCTTGGCGAAAGAGAAAAAGCAGACTGCGTAATGGCAACAGATCCAGATGCAGACAGATTTGGAACAGCCTTTCCTGCAAAAGACGGAAAATTCGTACTTGTTTCTGGAAATCAGATGGGAGCGCTCCTTTGCGAGTACGTGCTTTTAAGCAGAAAAGAAACAGGAAAAATGCCTGAAAATCCTATGGCAATCCGTTCAATCGTAACTTCGCCATTCTGCGACTACATTGCAAAAGACTACGGCGTAAAAATGGAAGAATGCCTTACAGGCTTTAAATGGATTGCAGCCGTTCAAGACGAATTTGAAAAATCTAAAAAAGGAAATTACGTATTTGGTCTTGAAGAATCTTACGGATACAAAGTTGAAAAAGAAGTTATGGATAAAGACGGAATTTCTGCTGCTGCAATGTGTGCCGAAATGACTTTGTACTGGACATCAAAAGGAAAATCAATTCTCGAACATCTCGACGATATGTGGGAAAAATACGGATATTTTGAAGACCGTGCAATTTCTCAAAACTTCTTGGGTTCTGCTGGCAAAGAAGTTATGGCTGGAATAATGGCAAAATTGAGAAAAGAAGGATTAAAAACCTTGGGCGGAAAAAAAGTTTTGCTCATAAAAGACATACAAGAAAGCATTTCTTTCAATCCAGGAAATCCAGACAAAAAAGAAAAAATCGCTCTTCCAAAGTCGAATGTTCTTCAGTTTGTGCTTGAGGGTGGAACAATCGTTTCTGCACGCCCTTCAGGAACAGAACCAAAGATAAAATTTTATATCAATGCAAGAACAGAAGTTACAACTACACTCGAAGATGCAAAAAAGACCTCTGGTGCAGTTTGCGATTCTATAACGAAAGATATAAAAACAATTTTGGAAAATGCTTAAAATCTTTGCTCACGGATTTTTCCGTGGGCATTTTTTATGACGATGACAGAAAGACCTCGCTTAAAAATAATCAACTCGATAAAAAAGATAAAAGAACTCTACGATTCTGGAAGAATTTTTTGCGCGCTCGACACAGAAACCACTGGGATAAATCCAGAAATGGAACACATAACAGAAATTGGTGCAGTAAAATTTTCAAAAAATGGCTTTATAGAAAGTTTTTCGACCCTCGTAAATCCAAATGAAAAACTTTCTGCTTTTATAACGCAGCTTACAGGGATAACAGATTCGATGTTGCAATTTGCACCGCAGATAAGAGATGTTCTGCCTAATCTGCGAGATTTTTGCAAAGATGCAATAATAGTCGCTCACAACGCCCAGTTTGACCTTCGCTTTGTAAATGCAGAAGCGTTACGGCTCGGTTTTTCGCCACTTCCAAACGAAGCAGTTGATACGCTTATTTTAAGTCGCACTCTCCTCCCAGAAAATAAAACTTGGAAACAGCCAGATTTGGCATTACAATTTAACATAGAAACCGAGCAAAATCACAGAGCGCTTTCGGATGCAAAAGTATGTAAGGCACTCTTTACAACTTTGATGCAGATGCCGCTTCCTGCAAAGAAGCAAAAATTGCTTTACAGCGAGCAAAAAAAATCAGGTGAGGTTTCGAGCCTTGCCTTTCAGGCACTTTTTGATTTCGAAGACTGAATTAAAAATATCACTTAAGTTTTTACGTTAAAAGGAGGTCTATCATGGAAACAAAACTCAAGAGCAATTTAACAAACCTTGAAGTTATCGAATACATCCAAAAGGATATGACCTTTAATAAGAAGATTAAATTTTTAGATATGATTGAATATTTGAAAAGCGAACTTAGAATCTATTTTAAAACCGCTGATATAGACGAAACTGAAGATGAATACAAAAATCGCTTTGACCAAATTTTAAGACTGAACACACTCCAATGCAAAGATTTAAAAGTGATAATCCGAGAGAAGATAAATGGCGATGCAGAAGTAAAATTTGAACCATTGTAAAACCTCGCTACTTGAGTGCGACGAGCGGCAGGGTCTACTTGTAGCCCCGCTCCCCCGCCTGCGAGCTTACAGCGGCAGGGATAGTTTTCAAATAAAATCCTCCGTGATTTTATTTGAATGACTGTTTTTGCAAAACTGTCTACATATATTGTAAAGTCGCACGTCCTGCGCGACGAGCGGCAGGGTCTAATTGTAGCCCCGCTCCCCACCTGCGAGCTTACAGCGGCAGGGGTAGGAGAGGTGAGCGCAAGCGAAAACAAACGCAATGAAACGGGTTTGCAATCTTTGAAAAAAAACGCAGTTTTACTGCGAGCAAATTTTAAAGAATTAAAAAAATGATTGCGTTTGGTCGTAGGCGATAGCCGAAGCCTCGTATAGCCCGGTTTTTGTGCAACGAAGTGGAGCAAAAAGCCGCCCATAAAATTCATAAAATTATTTTAGGCTAAGCAAAAACTAACCTCGTGGCGCTTTTGCAGGATCAATGGGAAGCCCGTTTTGAAAAACCATCAGGCTTATCTGATTTTTTGAGGTATAACTGTCGACGCCTGCCCTGCCAATTTCCGTTTTAAAGTCGATATATTCGCCTTTGCTGACCAAAACTTTTCCGAGCCCTGTGTAAGCATAGATGTGGCCGGTTTTACTTTGAATGAATACGACATTTCCAAAACCGCGGTACGAGCCGCTAAACATCACAGTGCCAGATTTTATTGATTTTACAACTTCGTCTTTTTTTGAACTCAAAATAACGCCGCTCACTTTTCCGCTTATGTAGGTAACTTCTGGTTTTTCAACTGGCCAGACGAGGTCGGAATCTCCTTTGCGATTTTGTTGCAAATTATTTTCGGGTTTTATTAAAGGTGGCGTTATAACTTGCGAATTTGGAGTTTTTACTTCTGGTTGAGAGGCAACAACAGTATTTTTATTTTCCTTTAACGGAACGATTATCTTCTGCCCGATTTTTAAACTTTCGCTTTCGTTTGAATTGTTCAATTTGTAGAGTTCATTTACGCTTACAGAATAAAGTCTCGAAATTGCATACCAAGTGTCGCCTTTTTTTACTGTATAGGATGATAAATTATTTGAGTTAGGAACAGGAGATTTTTCATTTTTATCATGCAAAACTGGAATTACGAGTTTTTGTCCAATTTTTATATCGGTTCCTTCAATTTTATTTACACTTGCAAGCTCTTTTACAGAAACTTCATATTTTTTACTTATTGAATAAAGAGTATCGCCTTTTTCTACAATATGAACAGGAGAAGCATAAATAAAAAATCCTCCAAAAACCATAGAAAAAGATAAGATAAATTTTTTTAAATTTTTACAAAATGACGATTCCATACCTCTTGTATTATCGGAATAAAATGACAGGTAGATGAGAAGAAATTTTTACGATTCTATTCGCTTACTATATCTTCAAAAAGGTTTCTGATTTCGATTCCGTTTACAACTTCGCCTTTGGAATAACAATTTAGAGTATTGATTTTGCCGCTTAGAAGATGTTCGCTGGTAATTCCGTATTTTATTGAAGAGTCTGCTTCTATGAGCGCACTCATGTGGTCTGCTAACCTTACAGTCCTTCCGTCGACTGGGTCGTATTCTTTGGAATTATATTTTTCGTTTAGTTCCTGCCAGTCAACGTGTTTTACTTGAAACTTTCCGTTCTCATCTTTGATTCTAATTCTGTTTGAAAATTCGTCGCTCGTAAAATATCTTATTTCATCAACATAAAAATCGTCCATCAAAGGAACAAGTTCTCTAAGCACGATTTCATCTTCAATCTTTTTTACGATATGAGGAAGTTCATCTGTTGCCTGTTTTACAGGGGAAATTATATCCCTCGTAACCGCTTCTGGAAGGTCGTGAAAAAGTGCTGAAAAAAAATCGTTGAAGAGCCTTTTTTCACTCATCTGAACTCCAGTTTCCCTCATCAAAAGAACCGTAAGTGCGGCGACAAAATATCAATCGCAAAAAAAATTGGTAAAAAATTCTAAGAAAAAATGATTTTTTTTGTGGGGGTATCTGGGATAAAATGGGGCTTTTTGGGTCATTTTTTTGTTAAAAAAGTAGTTCTAACTGGGGTGTTTTTGATTTTTTTTGTTGCTTTGGAGCAAACTTTTCTGGCTCTTTTTTGTCTTCTGGCGTGTCGATTATAGGACGATTTACCAGCATATTTTTTAGAATATAGTTGAGTACATCCTTTTTGAATGGTTTTATTTCCTGTGCAGTAATCATTCTGGAAACTGTAGGTTCTGATATGTCGAGAACTGATGCCATTGTCTGTACTGTGAGTTTTTCTGGCACATTAGGAAGCAAATCCACGCCTTTATAGCAATCATTAAGATACTGGTTTGCTGCTTCTTCATCGATGTAGTTTTCCTGAATAATGCTGTTTTGCATGTTTTTACCTTCTTTTTGTGCCATTTTAACATCTCTAAATCGCGTTATTTGCTTACTGGCTGTACTATGCTGCACGATTATCGCGTTTTAGAGGGATTGAATTGAGATAGTTTTGCAATTCATTCTCCAAGTCTTCTGCTGGGTCTGTTAAATATTCTACAAGCGACCACCAGGGGATTCTTATTATTGTTCTAATCACTGTGCAATCGAGCCGATAAAAATAAAGCAGGGTTTGAATTTCATCGTAACTGATATGCAGCAAGCCCGACGCCTCTTTTGTGTCGTACATAAATTTTCCAAGCAATGCGTTTTTGTAAATCTTATCGCGAAGAAGTTTCTTTTCTTCGTCACTTAAAGTCTGTCGATAGTCTGCAACCTTAAATAGTTCGTTCATTTTTCTCTTCCTTTTTTACAAATCCTGTGCAATAAATTATTTTTTTACATTCTTCGCCGCAGTAACGACAATAATTTTCTTGTGTGCATCTAGTGCAGGCTGGACAATTTTTATTTATCCAGGGATTTCGTTTTTCCGTCATTTTTTTTATTCTCCGTTCGCTCGATTGTCGATATAAAGCCCATAACTTGTCTTAGTTCATTTTGTGTACAAAAGGATAGACTGTGCTTTTTTACCTTAGTTTGAATAAATTGTGTTACCCTTGATTCCCACCCGTCGCCGAGTATTCTTTTTGCCCTTGCGACAACTGCTTCTTTTTGTGTTGTCTGTCTGGCTGGAAAGAATCTAAAGGGTTTCTGCTTTTGAGTTTCAAGGATTGAATTGAGGTCGTTAAAGATTGTCTTGAGTTCTGTCATGTCGCATTCGGAGCAACTTTGTTTTCCTGTCGCTCCGTAGACTATCGTCCGATAGTTTTCATCGTTTAGATGTGCGGCTTTTTTTTGTGCGTGAATCAGCGATATTAAGCGATTTCTGTTTGATTTTCCAGGCATTTAAGCTCCTTATGCTATGAGTTTTTCAAGCATGTTTTCTGTGATTGTGTTAATTCCAGATGCCTTTGACATCTTGGAAATTGCGATTGAGTCATTTACGATTGACCTAAAGCCGCCGTTTGCGTGCTTGCAAAGTTTTTCTGCGGTTGCGCGGTCTATGTCTATTCCTGCCGCCTCGTGATAGTAGGCGATTATGTCTACTGGAATTGCGCGTTCAAACAAGACTATAGGATGCCGGATTCTTGAACGAAGTCGTGGCACTCGGTCTGTTTTTGTCTTCAACCCTTCTTCTCCCACAAGCAAAATTGGAAGGTTGCAGCGCTCGTTTATTCCTCGAAGCATTTCCAGGTGCTGGACTGGGAGTTTGTCCGCCTCGTCGATTATTATGAGGCGGCGACTGTATTTGCAGGTTTCTTCCAAAGTAGAAAGGCAGTGTCCGAAACTGTAAGGACGGGTGTGGGCTATTGAGTCGCAGATGTCTCTAAGGAGCTGGACTTTTGTTGAGCCGTCCACATAAAGGACGTATGCTGCATTTTGATTCTGCTGTACATACCAGTGGGATGAATGGCTTTTTCCTCGCTCGGCGGTTCCTATTGCCATTCCTATTGATGATGACATTGTTCCATCGGGATTTGAAAGGTCGTCGGCAAGTGCCTGGAAGTTTGAAACGCTTGGGGTCAACACCAGCACATCGGTGTCAATATTTATTCCTTGTGGTATAGTGTTTGTGTAGCCTGCCTGTCTGAGTTTTTCGATGAACTCAACTTCCTTTTCCTGCCAGTTAGGGTAAGTTTTGGTGCATACTTTGACAACTTGAGACTTGTCTACTCCGATTAGGCGGGCTGCTTCCTGCATTGACAATCGATTGTTTTCTATGCAATTCCTTAAATTCTGATTTTCCATAGTTTTCTCCTTGTGGATTTTTTTTATTAGTTGAATTTTCCCTTTACATACGAGTCAAAATAGTTTTCCTCTGCCTTGGTCATTTTGGCTTCGTATGCAAACTTGAAGTCCATGTCCTCGCGCGAAAGTCTTTCTCCAGAATAGAACTGGTTCAGAAGATACTGATAGCGGTCGCGGTCGGTCAAAAAGACTGGCTTTCCGTGTGCCCTGAGGACGTTTTCGTTTCCAATTCTGCTGGCAAGGTCTTTCAAGAAGTCTTCCTGCGATATTTCTTTCCTGCGATTTAGTGAAAGAGGAACTTCCCTTTCTTCCGTTTTTGTTTCAATTTTTCTTGGAACGACTGGTTTTTGAAGCTCAAGGGCTGGCTTTTTGTGTTCTGTCTGCCTTGTTTTTTCAAGAGCGTTTTGGGAAAGTTCTTCGGCTTTGTGAAGTTCTTCAAAACGATTTGGCTCTGAAAGAAGCCGGATGTTTTTGTTTTCGGTCGCCTTCTGAAACGCTTCCTGAACGGCTTTCATATTGCGTTTTTTCCATTCAAGTTGCTTTACCATTGAATCGCTGTCGAGCATGTCGATTTTTTCGACTGGGCGCAGTGCGATTGCGTTGTTCGTTCCGGGCTCTATCGCAAAAACTCCAAGATCCAGGTTTTCGGGGTCGTAGCGGATTTCTATCTTGTGGCGGTTGTATGCGACGAGTGTTCCTCGGTTTTGCAAAACCATTTCCTGTGTGAGGTCTGGTCCCACATATTCGATTCCGTTGAGTTCTATTCTGTCACCTTTTACGATTCTTGTTGTGCTTTCCATGAACAGGTATGATTCATCCCTGGGGTCGATGAATGTTGGAATCCATCCGTCTTTTTTGTATTCGGAAAGCCTTTCGCGTGGTGTGCAGCCTAATGTCTGGTGAACGCGCGTTTCGTAGATGTCGATTGCCTTTAGAACCTGGCGGATAAAATCGTCGTAAGTGAGGATGTAGCCGTTCTTTTTCTGCCAGTCCAGGCGCCTGGTTGCCTGTTCTTCTTCTGGCGCGGAAACTGCAAGTCCTTTTACCCTGCCTGGTGTGCACATGTCTAGCAGTATCTGTTCAAGGGTTGAAAAGAAGCGTTCTATTGGCTTTGTCTTTGCGTTTTTTACGCGAGCAAAGATTCTTCGGTGCTTTTTTTCCCATTCTGCTTTTGTCGGCACCACATCTACTACCAAGCCCTCTGTGTCTTCCACGATGTAGCGTCCATTTTCTGCGTGGTACAAATCTGCTTCGTCAAGGAACTTTACTCCGTAGCTTTGGAGACGCTCTACTATCTGGTCTGCGAGTTTTGATTTTTCGCTTGAGCCGTTGTCGTTGTAAGTGCTTTCAAATTTTCCGAATCGCTTTATTCCCATGCGCAAGGCTCTTGTTACTGTGTAGGTGTTGTATGCGATGTCGAAACTCGCTCCGTATACAAGGCGGGTTGCCATGTCGAGCCAGAGGTAGCATTCGGCGCGGATTTGCTTTCCGTTTGGTCCTATGCACCAGAAGTCGAAGATGTGCTGGTCTCCTACTATCATCTGGAACGGCTTTAGCTTTGAAAGGTCTCGGCTTATGTAGAACATATTGTCAAGCGCGCGCTGGCCGCCTTTTGCGAGCATTAGCATAGCTGGACTGATTTTTTTTGCGTGCACATAGGCGCTCTGCTCCGAGCCTATTGACCATCCCTGCCTTTTAGCCTCGTTTTTTGTGCAGTTGTATGCGTTTCGGACTGTGCAGCCTCCCACTTGCTGGATTGCAACTAGGTAGAAGTTGTTGAAAAAACTTAAGGCCTCGTCGTCCCAGGCGTATATGTGGCGCCCCTGTTTTTTTGCGACCTGGTCAAAAACCGCCCCTGTCTCTATTTTTTTGATATACCGCTGGACTGTTGAAACAGAGATGTTGAACTTCCTCGCAATATCATCATAAGCCTGCGCTTTTGAAATTAGAGGAGAACGCTTTCTGAATGCGTCATAGACGGCGTTCCTTAGGGGGAATTTTTTGTCTACAACCGGAACGAATGTCTTCATGAACTAGTCTCCTGTGTATTCGACTGTGTCAAAACTGTTTAGCTCAGACTGCATAGCCGCCATCTCGTTTACGACCTCCCTGACTCGAAGTCCAAGGTTGTAGGCGGCTGTAAGTCGTTCGGAAGGATCTTCAAAGGTCTTAAGATAGTCTGAAATCTGCTCGAAAATCTCGAACTGTGCCAGTGTCTGCTCTTTTGACGTGAACGATATTCTTGCGTACTGTTTTGCGTTGCGCATTGCGTCTGAAAAATAGTCGTTGTTCTTCCAGTTTGTCTTGATTTTTTTGCTTCCCCATTTTCGAGCCATTTCGGAAAAATGTTCGTTCTGTTTTCTTCTCTTGTATTCTGCCTCGTCTATCTGCGTCCAGCCTGCAAGCCTTTCTCCTGTAGCCATTGCGTGGGCGAGCCTTGATTCCCGCTCATCGTCTGCTATCTGCGGATTTGCGGACTTTTCCAGCCTTAGTTCTTCTGGGTCTCGCACTCGGTCTTCCTGCGGAGAATAGAGTTTTAACCAGAGGTATGCGGTTTTCTTTGAAAGCCCGACCAGGGAAAGAAAATCGCAGAAGCCGGATGTCTGCGCGTCCTCGCTACGCCTGTCGCCGCCACGCTGGGCTAGTGCCTGGTGAGCGATGAAAAGGGCGCGGGCAACTTCCAGGCTTACCGTCTTTAGCTGTTCGACTTTTGGCTTTATCTGCACTACGGCTTCTTCCAACGTCCAGGTGTCTATCTCCTGCTGAAATGGGAACGCCTGTTGTGGGGTAAGTGTGGCACGTGATGTTACAAGTTCGTTCATTTTTTTATCTCCTTGTGTCAGGTTGAGCTGACATCCAGAACGCTCAACCTGCTTTTTTACAGAGAACCTTTTAGAAGATCCTTGTTGACTTCCTCTGTGTTTACATCACAGAAGAAGTCGTCTGTGGTTTTTCGCACAGAATCGACTTGCAACAAGGTCTCATCGTCAAGGGTCGCCATCACTTCTTTATCCGCCTCTTCTTTTATGCGTATGCAGTTGTGAAGCCCCAGCCTTTTTAGCAATTCTACGGTTGTTTTTTTCACGCTGATTTTTGTAGATTTTCTGAAACCGAAACTTCCAAACGAAAGGTCGACGGTCTTTTTGTCTTTAAAAAGTTCGAGCTTGTTGTATTCGGCGAATGCTGAAATTTTTGCCGATAGTTCCGCGATGCGTCCTCTGAGTTTTTCTCCATCCTTGGCGGCTTTTGTTTTGATTTCTGCAATCTGTTTGTTTGCGTCTGTGTCGATTACAGAAAGTTCTTTTTCTGCAAGTCCGATGTCTCGAAGCGCGAGATTTACATCTTCCAACGATTCCAGCTTGTCCATTGTTGGCTTATACCGTGCCATAGTTTTTCTCCTTCGTGCTTTGCACGTCTTATGAAAATTTGATACACTCGTATCAGTTTTTATTAAAACTTAAGCGGCTGGCTTGTCGTCGCCGCCTCCTGCCGAGAAATGAGTTGGTGTCGTTTCCCGGCTTTTTATTTCCATGCAGGCTTGTTCGTAGGTAAGGCGTTTTGCCTTTAACTCAAATCCTTCCGCGGCGTTCGCATAGAACTTTCTAAGACTAGGGTCTTTTTCCTTCCAGCCTTTTTTTTCCGCAGCGTCTTTTTTGTTCATCAACTCTTCATATCGAGTCATAGTTTTCCTCCTTCCGCTTTTTATGCGGCCTGCTGTCTTAGTTCCTGTACCATTGCGTTCCAGCTTGGGTAACCCAGTTTGGAAGCAACCACGCTTTCGATGCGCCTGCTGTGGCTCTTTCCAGAAAGGACGTTGTATACAGCTTGATGTGCACAGCCCACCTCAAAGGCGATGTCAGAACCTGTCACGCCCATGCACTTAAGGCGATATTTGATATACAGCCCTTGTGAGACTGTTATCTTTTTTGAATAATTACGCCTTTTTTCCAACCCTTTTGCTTTGAAGGCGGAAGCCATAAAACATTCAAGGGCTTCTCTTGTCTGTTTTTTTTCTGACAAATTCATACTTTCCTCCTTTTTGTCGATAATTTGATTAGTTGCAAAAGCAATCTCCCTATGTTTCCAGTGAAACGCTAATCAGTTGCTTTTTCAACTAACCATAATTGGATAATAAACCATAATGAGTATTAAATCAACCAATTTTTAATAAAAAGGTGTAAAAAATGAAACCAATTTTAGTTAGAATAAGAGAAATCATAAATACAAAAGGAATGAGTGATAGTCAATTTGCAAGAGAAATGGAAACTGCTCAAACAACCATTGCAAATATGTTTGTGCGAGACTCAGAACCTCGCTCAGATTTATTAGAAAGAATCATTTCAAATTACAAAGTTAATCCCGACTGGCTACTGACAGGCGAAGGGGAGATGTTTAAGGGCGAAAGAGGTCTTCCTGCAAAGAGCGAGACAAGGGCGAAAATTCCTGTTTTAAGCCAGAAGGTTTCCTGCGGACCTGGAAGGAGTTGGGAAAACGAGCAGAATATTGAGGGGTATATTGATTCTCTTACGCCACTTCCATCCCTTTCTGGCAAAAACATCTATGCGTTTAGGGCAAGTGGCATGAGCATGATTGGAATCGGGATTCAAGACGGCGATGTTGTCTTTTTTGACGGAAGCCATGACCAAAGGACAAGGGATGGTATTTATATATTCGATTTTGCGGGAGACGTGTTTTGTAAGCTTCTTCGATTTGAGCCTTTAGAAAACAAGGTTATGGTCTATTCCGTTCACAAGCCAGATTTAAGAGAAGCGGAACTTATAAGGACGATAGAAGCAGATAGCGATGAGTTTCATATATTTGGACGGGTGCTTGCGTGGCTGCACGAGAACACGGTGCTGAGAGGGATATAAAAAACTTGTAAATGGAAATGATATGTTCCCCTTAACTGATTGTCCAGAAAAAGGGGACATATCAAAATATCAAAGGTTTGTTTTTATAGTAAAATAAATTGTTGAACCTATTGAAAATTAGTTAGAATTGATGATAATTGATAAAAAGTTAATTACATTATAACCAGAGATGTCTTAATGGGTAGCATTGGAAATCTTAATGTTACAATATTTGCTTTGGGAGAATAAAAAGATGACTTACAGTGCATTGGATATTGCAAAATATGTAATCAACCATGAGCACTTACAGGACAGAGAGATTAGTAATCTCCGTTTACAAAAACTACTATATTTTATACAGGCAAAGGTGTTAATAAAAACTGGAAACCCATGTTTTGATGATGAAATGCAGGCATGGGAATTTGGACCTGTGGTTCCTGTAGTCTATCATGAATACAAGATATTTGGTGGAATGGATATTACTGATGAATTTTTGATTCCTCATATTACAAGAGAAATTTCTTCTTGTATCATTGAAATGCTAGATGATTGTGCAAATTATCCAACATTTCAACTTGTTAATATTACACATGCGCAGTCTCCTTGGAAAAATGCTCGTGCAAAGGGTGATAAGTCCATAATTACGATTGAATCGATAAAAGATTATTTTAAAAAGAAACCTGCATGAAAAATAGAATTTTCTTTGGTGAAGAACCACAGCCTTTTTCAGAAAACGAAGATATAAAAGAAGCGAAAGAAAGTCAGAAAAAATTATATGATAAATTGAAGTCTGCTTCTTTTGATTTTAAGGATTGGATTAAAGATTTTAACAAC
Organism: Treponema pectinovorum; assembly: GCF_900497595.1. Classification (NCBI taxonomy): domain Bacteria; kingdom Pseudomonadati; phylum Spirochaetota; class Spirochaetia; order Treponematales; family Treponemataceae; genus Treponema; species Treponema pectinovorum. Next base: position 84,383 of record NZ_UFQO01000005.1, on the reverse strand, counting down.
TTCGCCTGTATACATAGAAGGTTCATGTATACCTTTTTATCTTCCGATATTCTTCAAGAACAAAATGATGAAACTATATCTTTAATTATACAGAATTTAAACGCCATAACAAATAAAGTTGTAGAAAGTGTTGAGCTAGAGGAAAACTATCAATTAAACAAGAGAGGAATTAATCAAGATATCATATCACTACCCAAAGAACAGTATCGTTTAATAATCAAGTTATATGACCATTGCAACTTAGCAAATGTGCAACGTTATGCATATAAACAAACAAAAGAAGATATTTCTCAAATCACATCTAAATCCTTTGATGAGAGATTTCACTCGTATGAAAAAGACATAACAGGACAGCTTATAGGGCTTGTTTCGATTTTTACAGCATTGTCGTTTTTGATTTTTGGTGGAATTAGTATTCTTGACAATTTGCTAACAAACGTAAGAAATTTGCCAGTTTTAAAAATTTTATTTATCGCTGATTTATGGCTACTTTGCATGGTTAATCTTTTCATTCTTTTTGCAAAACTAATTTGTGTTTTAATTTCAAAAGATATGCACCTTACAAAATATACTTGGTTAATAAATACAATACTTTTTATTATTTTGATATTAATTTTAATATGGGGAACTTTTAGTTACGGAAGTATATTTACAATTTAATCGCCTTTATATACCCGACTCACCCAGTCGGGCTTTTTTTTCTCCACGCTAAGCCTTGTAGATTCTTCTTAATGCTAGCCTCTTTTATGAGGAGGACTAGATGGAAGTCAACAATTCTAAAAACAAACCTTACTACACCCAGCGAAACAATGCCTTAAAGCCAAACGGGGCGTGCAATGTTACTTCGATTATCAATGCCTTAAGTGCTTCAGGCTGGCCTGTTCAAAAACTCGCAACTCAAAAACATAGACAGCCAGAAGATTCTCTGATGGATTTTATCCTTACTGACGAGAGGGTGCAAAAGTTCTGGAAAAAGACAGACCCTTTGGGGCGCTATCCTGCAAATGAATGGCATCCTGTTCTTGCCTATGGAACTAATCTTTTTTTGAGAAAGAATGGTCTTCTTTTTGAAGGCGAGGTTGCGCTCAAATTTGGAGAATTATGGAATGTGGAAGACATAGTTGAAGCCATCTATGCAGGTGGAAGCGCGGTTCTTAGCGGAGTGTTCGCTGTGAAGAATGAAAAGACCATAGAGCATGTCATAGGGCATGTCGTGGCTGTGGTTGGTTTGAAAGATTATGGAGAAGGTGTCGAATGTTTTGTAATCGACGATTCCTGGGGCGACTACAGGACTGGCTACAAGGAGCACAATGGAAACGACATTCCGATGCCGCTTTCTGACTTCATGAGGATGCTTCGCCCATGCGGAAGCAAGTTCAAGATGGGTCACCTCGTTAAAAAATATGGGGGAAAAATATGAAAATCTGCACTGTGTTCAAGGAATCTACTGGCGAATGGTCTATGAGGCGCGTCCTTGCGTTTCTTTTCGCTTTCGCTGCCATAGCTTCTGGTTTTGTCTCGGTTTTTCTTGGAGCGGAATGGAAGACGATAGCGGCAAGTTTCTGTGCTCCGGGCGCGATATGTCTTCTTCTGCTTCTTTTTACGACATGGGGAGATGTAGCCTCTCTGGTAAGTGCCGCAAGGAAGGGCTAGATGTGTGAAAAAAGTAGCTGTATTTTTTATTTTCTTTGTGGCTTTGTTCTTTCGGCCGTGCTTTGCATTTTCGGACATATTTTTTTCTTTGGAACAGGAAAAAGCGATGGAAAGCGAATTGCAGAATATGCTAACTCAAGTGAAATTGCTCAAAGCCTTGCAGAGCGAACAGAACAGGGACTTAAAGACATGGAAGGAAAAATCCGAGACGCTGGAAGTGGACTTGAACAAAGCATTACAGGACTTGCTGGACTCGCAGAAATCGGCGGTAGAATTGGCTCAACTAACGAGGAAATTGCAGAGGCAACTGGCAGACTTGAAAAGTCAATACTCAGAACTATGCAAATCCTTGAACAGGGAAAAATTAAAAACAAGGGTAGCGATAAGTTTTGCGATAGCCACGGCAACTGTGGCGGGTCTTGAGTTTTTGTTTATGAAATTCAAATAGGGGTATTTTTATGCTTTCAACGATTTCGGGGGTGGTCGGGCTTTCTCTTTCAGTCCTGACGCTGGTGGGTGTTTTTGTGGCAATCGGGCAGTTCAAGGGCTCCACCAACCAGAGGCTGAGCGACAACGAGGACGACATAAAGGAAATAAAGGAAGAGATTGAGGGGCTTGATGGAAAGGTTGAAAAGGAAATTGCCTGCCTTGAGAAAGACATGAAGACGGAGATTGGAGAGATAAAGAAAAACCTTGCCTCCAGCTCTCAGAATATGCAGAGCTTTCAGAAGGAGTTTGCGGAGTTTTCTGGCGAGATGAGGACTACGATGAAGTTCATACAGGAAGACCTGAGGGACATCAAGAAGGACATGAAGGAGAAGGGAAATGCCAAAGCGTAACAAGATAGAAATTCAGGGGCTGGTCGAGCGGATTGTTTCTATGTACTACCAGGACAAAATGAGCCAAAAGGACATCGCAGACACGCTGAAGGCCGAAGGCTATGACATATCCAAAAGCGGCGTCGGACGAACCCTCATTGACCAGGCGGCGCAGATGAAGGCATACAAGGATTCCGCGAAAAAGGCGGTCGCGATAGTGAACGAGCTTGGAAAGACGCCTGGCCTTAATATCGCGGAGGCGAGCGTTCAGCTTGTTCAGGCAAAACTTCTTGAAGAGGTCAACAAGTTCGAGGACTTCTCGACAATATCACCTGAGGAGCTTTTGAAGGCAGTCGCCCGCAACTCTGACGCACAGACCAGAATTGCAAAAATCAAACTTGAGTACGAGCGTGGTTACAAGAAAGGGCTTTTTGAAGCGGCAAAGAGCGTTGAGACCGAGGGAAAGAAAGCTGGATGGAGCGATGAGAGCGTCAAGTTCGTGAAAGAAAAGATTCTTGGCCTTGAGGTGAACTATGACGATGACAAGCAAAAAGAACAGCAGTCTTGAGATATTCCTGCCATACCAGAAAAAATGGCTTGAAGACAGGTCTCCTCTTAAAATCATCGAGAAAAACAGACGGTGCGGAATCTCCTGGACGGATGCCGCCGATTCTGTTCTGGACGCGGCTCCTGCAAACGGCTGGAGCAACACGTATTACATGAGTTTCAACAAGGACAACTGCCGCCAGTACATAGAAGACGCAGGCGAATGGGCTAAGAAGTTCGGATATATCTGCTCTGAAATGCAGGAAGTTCTGCTGGAAGACGAGGACAAGGATATCACAGCCTACAGGATAACCTTCGCTTCGGGGGCCGAGATTCTGGGACTTCCTGGAGTTTCTCGAGCGCTTCGCTCAAAACAGGGAAATGTCGTGGTCGATGAGGCGGCGTTCTTTGACGATTTTAATTCTGTTTTGCAGGCTGCGAAAGCCCTTGTTATGTGGGGCGGAAGAATCAGGGTCATTTCTACACACAACGGAGAGGACAATCCGTTCAACCTGCTTGTAAAAGATGTCAGAAGCGGAAAGGAAAGCGAATGGAGCCTTCACAGGATTACTTTTCGGGAAGCGATGGCGCAAGGTCTTTACAGGCGAATATGCCTGAAACTTGGGCGCGAGTGGTCTAAAGAGGCTGACAAAGAATTCACGGAAAAAATGTACAGGATATTCGGCGACAATCCTGACGAGGAACTTGATGTTATTCCACGCACTACAGGCGGAAGGTATTTTAGCCGGGGACTTTTGGATTTTTGTACGGAAGACGATGTTCCCATATGCAGGCTTGAATGTTCGGACTCGTTTTTGCACAAGGAAGACAGGCGAAAAGATTCTGAGATTGTTTCATTTTTCAACCAGGAAATCAGGGGGCTTCTTGCAAGCTTTGAAAGCCAGATTTTCTTTGGAAACGACTTTGGGAGAAACAGCGACCTCAGCACATACTGGGTTTGCGAAGAGGTTGAGAAGGCTTCCCTTGCGGTTCGAATGATTGTGGAACTTAAGAATGTTCCTTTTGAGCAGCAACAGCTTTTTTCTGATTTGATGAGCGACTTTCTGGAAGAACGTGGCAGGCTTGGCGGAGGCGCGATAGATTCGCGCGGAAACGGCCAGCAGATTGGTGAACACGCATCGCTTCGCCATCCTGGGGCGATTGTGAACGTGATGGAAACAAACGCCTGGTATGCAAAATACGGAAGTGAACTTCATGGACTTATGGAAAGCCGGGATTTTACGGTTCCTGACGATGAAGTTATAAAGGCGGACTTTTCGATAGTAACGCTTAAAAACGGCATTCCTCTTATTCCTGCGTTAAGGACTGAAGACCGTGACGGAAAGGGAAAGCGGCACGCGGATGCGGCTTCGGCCGCTATGCTTTGCGTGTGCGCGTGGCGTGAATGTGCTTCTTCTCCTGAGCCGATTTTCACTTTTTGCGAGAAAAAGAAAAAATGGATCTGGTGATTCACTTCTGGTTCTGTTTTTTCTCCTACTCCATACAAAGCCGTGGAAAACCGCTCTGGTGGTAGCTTCTTTTTCAGGAGTTATTACAATGGCACGGACAAAATCAATTACGGCTAATGTCATAGACTTGAACGCATTCAGGACGATTGCGGGCTACATGGGCGACACCCAGACTTGGCTTTCAACGGTGGGCGAGCGGGAGGAAGTGTTTGAGAAAATGCGCGACGATCCGCGCGTGGAGTCTCTTGTTCAGGACAGAAAAAACAAGGTTTTGCAGTTGTACGGAACTTTCACCTCTTCTGGAAACAAGAGTGTTGACGAGGCATGCGAGAATTTTCTTCCGTTCAACACTTTTTACAGGCTGAACAACATTCTTTTGAACGCCGTACCTTACGGAATCGCCCTTTGCGAAGTTTTGTGGCGATTCGAGGACGGCTTTTACATTCCGTATGACTTTGTTCCGATTCCAAGAACTGCGATAAGTTTTCCTGGAACTTATGGCGCAGATTTTGGAATGCCTGTAATCACTTCGCAGAACATTGTCCTTGACGACAGAAAGAAATTCATAATCCATAGGAACGACGACGGAGAACTGAGCCAGTGGGGGCGAGCCGCACTGCGTTCAGCGTATATGTTCTGGAAATTCAAGCAGTTGGGAATCCGATTCTGGGCAAGCGCGGCGGAAACGGTCGGAGTGCCTTCAATCCTCGCTCTCTTTGAGGCTAAGACAGAAGAAGACGCAAAAAAAAGGGCTATGCAGCTTACCGAGGCTATGCGCGGCTGGGAAAGCGGAAGCTCGGGAGCGTTCGGGAATGTCAAGCAGATTGTCCAGGTGCAAAGCCAGATAAACGACTTCAACACGATTGTCGAAACCTGCGACAAGGAAATTTCATACGCCATCACAGCCCAGAGCCTTTCCAATAACGAGGGAACTTACGGAACGAGAGCCCAGGGAGACATTCACGCGAAGACCTATGACGACATCATAAAGGGAGACGCTTATCTTCTGGAGCTGACCGACCAGCAGCTTGTCCAATCTTTTGTGGATTTGAACTTTCCTGGAGAGAGCGCCCCGAAATACGACATCGACTCAAGCGATTTCGCCTCGTGGGAAATAATACGAGACGCAATCGACAGAAACATCCCTGTTTCGCTTTCCGCATTGTACAAGAAAATCCACCTTCCAGAGCCTGAAAATGAAAAAGATTCTTTTGTAAAGCCGCAGGGTGGCGGTTTTGGCTTTGGAGACGAGGGGCACGACGATTTTTTTTTCAGGAAATAAATTCTGAAAGCCTTAAAAAATACCGCGAAGAAAAAAATCAGTTGCGGCGGCTAAACAGAATCTCCACTTCTGCATGGCTTTTGATTTCTGACAGTTATGCAGAGCGCATAAAACAGTACATAAAAGAAGCGGAAAAAAATCCTGACATATTGAACACCCGGAAACTTCTGCCTCCTGACTACAGGGCAATGGGGATTTGCGCGGAACTTTTTACAAAATCGCTCCTTCTCGGGCTTGACTCCTCTCTTAGAAAGAACGCTTTTGCGGAAGAAAATAGCATAAAAGACATAGAGAACCTGCCTTTTTATGAGGCTGTGGAATTCCTAAAAAAAAGAAGCGTTCTTGCAAAAAATGACTATTACAGCCTTAGCGACAGGATGAAGTTCCGCTCCTTTACGGTCTCCCGGATAAACGACGGTCGTCTTCTGGAAAAAATAAACGCCGAAATGATTTCAAACATCCGAGATGGAAAAGGGTTGAAAGATTTTCTTTCTATGAGTAAAAGCGAGATTCTTGACAGGGTTGGCATGGGAGCAAACCAGGGCTGGTACTGGGAAACTGTCTACAGGACGAACGTACAGACTGCGTATAACGCAGGCCGCGTTATGGGGTTTGAGGAAGACCCGCCGCTAGCTCTTGAGTTTGTGGGAATAAACGATTCAAGGCAGACGGAAACCTGTTCTTCCTTATCCGGCATTATACGCCCCTTTGGTGATCCGTTCTGGGAAACCCACACGCCTCCACTCCACTTTAACTGCCGCTCTACATTGCGTGGCATCTACGATGAAGAAGAAATTCCTGAAGCGTGGAGCAATATCGCAGACGTTGAAAATGGCGCGAAAGGCTTTGGAAGCTGGCCACTTTCCAATGATTCCTGGTGGAATGAACTGAAAAGCCAAACGAGGGCGGCTAAGTATTACGGTGTGCAGGGGGAGATTGAAAAAGCAAAAATAATTCTTGGGCTGGCAAAAAATCTTGATGTTGACGATTTTGAAATGATGGCTGGATACAATGAAATAGAGAAAGAAATTGCAGATGAAATAATCTCAGTAATTAAAGAGTATGAAAAGCGTGGAGATATTTATATTAATGACTTTTATTTTGGAAACCTTCAAAATGAAAATGAAGGGATTCCAATTTTGCAAATTGAACCTTATGGAGATTATCAGATAAGGCTCAATGTAAATAAAGATTTTTTTGCTGGAAGGACTTTGGAAGAAATCAATAACACAATTAATAATGCAGAAAATATTGTTGCAAAAAATTTAAAAGAAGCTACAATCCATGAATGTGGGCATGCAAAATCAATTTATAGAATGACCATCGAAGAGATAGAAAAATTTTATAAAAAAATTGAAAATGCAAATATTTCAGGTATAAGTCGAATTGCCGAAAAAGATGGAGCAGAAGCGCTTGCGGAAATAGAAGTTTTGCTTTATCGAAAAAGTCAAATCCCAGAAGATGCGTTGGCGTTTTATAATAAATACATGAGGAAACACTAAAATGATTTGTATAGAAGAATGTGCCGTATGTATACACCAGAGGCACGACTTGAAGGATGGATGGATTCCAACGTGTGATGCATTTCCTGATGGGAAACCAAAAAACTTTAATTATGGAAGAGTTACGGAAATGAAAGAATGTAATAATGGCATAGGTTATGAAAAAGACCCTTCCAAGCCAGATATATTGCCAAAATAATGGGATAAATGATAAATGTAAAATTATATGACACTGTGTTACTAAAAGATGGTAGAACTGCTGTCATCACTGACTTTTTCGAAGATGGTCGCTCCTGTGTTTTTGAAATTCTGACAGATGACGATGATGATTTAGATTTAGGTACTGTTGGTGATATCGACAAGAAAATTGTATAACTTTTTGCCCCGAAAAAACTCCGGGGCTTTTTTATTGCCAAAATCATTTTTTTTATACAAGCAAATTAACACACTTTTTTAAGTTTTGAGTCAGGTTTTATCTTGCCCGGTTTTGCGGTGAAAATCGGTGAATTTAACTGTCAAATATAAAATCTGAATAATTTGCCAACTTGCTAAAAATCTCCCCAAATTTTCAATTTTTTAATATTTCCCTCTGAACTCGCTTTTTAGAAATTTTTCGTGGAATAATCTCGATTTTAGGAGGTTATTTGTGATTGAAAAACTAAAAAGATTTTTGATTAAAACAAAAAATGTTTTTTGCGAGGCTTTAAAACTTTCTAAAGACGCTAGAAAGGACGGCTTTGAGTTTTGGGAAGTGAATTTTATAAACGCTTTTTTCTTTTGCTGGAGGGAAACGAATGAAGATATACATAGCGGGAAAAATTAGTGGAAACCCCTGCTACAAGGATGATTTTAATCTTGCGGAAAAAGAACTTACGGCTCTTGGACATTCCGTCATGAATCCAGCATGGCTTAAAGCCGGCAGGGAGTTTTCCTGGAAAGATTATATGACTGCAAGCCGGGGGATGCAGGAAGTCTGCGATGCAGTTTTTTTTATTGAAGGCTGGCAAACAAGCAAAGGAGCGCAAAAGGAATTCGTTTTTGCGGTAGAAAGTGAACAAAAGATTTTCTTCAACATTCACGAAGTTCCTCAGTGCACGCCGAATGAAAAAACGGCTGGCTAAAATGAGCTTATGAAAAAGATTCGTACATGGCAACTATGCAGGACAGGAACGTTTGGGCAGGATGGAGCAAGAATTACCGAGCAGGACTTGAAGGACATTGAAACTACCTTTACCCCGCCTCGTCCAATTTCGATTGGGCATGACGTGGCAAGGAGCGACAACTTTCCGAAGTTCGGCGATGTGCTAGCTATAGACGGAATATATCCCGATGCAAAACATTCAGGGGAAAAGGTCCTGGTCGGACAGGTGGTTTTACATCCTGAACTGGAAAAGCAGTTTGACGACAAAAGCGACGGCAACGGAGTCTACAAGGGGTGGAGCGTGACGATTCCTCGTCGTGCAAGCGATGGAAAGAGGTATCTTCATTCCCTTGCAATTTGTGGAGCAACTCCTCCAAAGATTCCGGGGCTTGAGCAGCTTATGACACACAGTTGTTTTGGAGAGGATAAAGTTGAGTCAATCGACTTTAGTGATTCAATAGAATTTGAGGAGGAAATTCCGATGACGGAAGAAGAAAAAAAGAAGATGGCAGCCCTTGAGGAAGAAAACAAAAAGCTCAAGGAAGATGCCGCAAAAAAGGCTGAGCCTGCAAAAGAGGCAAACTTCAGCGATTCAAAGGAATACCAGGACATGCAGAAGGAAATTGATTTCCTTAAATCTGCAAAGAGGGATTCCGAAGTGAAGGCATTGACCGAAAGATTCAGCGACAGGATTCCTGCTTCTGCAATGTCTAAGGTCAAGGCGGTCGCAAACGCACTTGCACTGGGTGGCGATTGTGAATTTGCGGACGGCGAAAAAACTGAAAAGAAGAGCGCGCTTGAACTTTTTAGCGATGTGCTTTCAGCCGTCCTTGAATGTTCCCTCAACAAAAGTGTGACGGAATCCCGCTTCGATGCCTTAGATTTTTCGGACAAAGGAGAAAAAACTGACGAAAAAAACAATCCTGCCGACATTGCGGCAAGAATGTAGGAGATGAGAAAAATGGAAAAAATTGAAACAGACATCGAAGGAATTGTAAGCCCTTCCCATCCGCCCATTATAGGCGTTGTAAAACTTGCATCTTCCGCCGGAGCACTGAAGGCTGGAACCGTCCTCAAGTATTCAAGCGGGTCATACTCTGCTGCGGAAGATAGCGACACTCCTTTCGCAGTGCTTGTAGAAGATGTCGAACCGCATCCTTCTGGAGAAGTGAACGTACGAGTTCTTCTGCACGGTATTGCCGTTGAAAGCAGGCTTTTGAATGCTTCTCAAGCAGCACCAAATGACACTTTAAAGGGAAAACTTCCTGGAGCCGGAATATATCTTACGCAGTCCGTATGGTCTGAGTCAAATTTTAATTAGGAGATAGAAAATGCCTATAAGAAGAATTTTGCAGGCTGACATTGTAAGAATGACAGCGACAAAACCCGAAAATACATCGCTTGCGGCTGCCTACTTCAAGCAGCGCCCCATGCACAACAGCACCCACATCGCCGCTAGCAAGATTAAAAAGGAGATAGGGAACATCCCTGTCGTGGGACGAGGAGGACCTGGCGTTCGTCCAAAACATGGAGCCGAGACAATTTTGATTGAACCCATGCCTATCGAGATTGACGACACGATTTCGGCAGTCGATATGGACAACTATGAAAGGTCAACCGAGCTGGGCAAGAACCAGATTATCGACGAGTTTACAGGCGAACACTATGACATGGTTCGAGAGACTATGAATGCTTTGTGCTGTCAGGCTCATCGAGGAAAAATCGACTACATGATGAAAAGCGAAGGCGGACTTCAGAGGTATGTTGTCGAGTTTGGAACAAGCGCCGAAATTTCTGCGATGAAGGAAAAATCCTCGACGTTAAAACTTTCCGCCGCGACTTATGCTGACTTTGTAAAAATTCTTACGGGACTTTCTTTGAAGCTCAAGAAAAACGGTGTCGGAGGACCTGTGGAATTTATTGCAGCAAGCAATGTTTACGCGAAGATGCTCGACGCTGTAGCTGCAAAGCCAAACCTTGCGGCTCGCATTGACGGAGAGTCGTTGATGGTCGGGCAGTTTAAGGTTTTCTGCGACAACGATTCCTATATCAATGTCGATTCAAGCGGGCAGAAAACCACAAAATCGCTTTGCGACGATGGTGAGATTCTTTGCCGTGCCTTGAATGCAGGTCAGTCAATGCCCTTCTGCAAACTGGACGACACAATCCAGCAGAATGCGACTCCGTTCTACACTTTCACTGTGGAAAGGCAGGACCACCGGGGAACAGACATATATTCAAAATCAAAGCCATTGCCTCTTGTGAACATCAGGGGCATTGCCTGGTTTGAATTCCTTGCCGAATAGAAAGAGTCTCCAGCAAAAGCCATAAGGCATATATGTAAAAATATTATCAAGACCAGAGAAATCTGGTCTTTTTTTATGCAAAGGAGGATTTATGGAGTATACAGAAGAGCTTACAGTTGAAGACTTGAAGGCTGAAATTCCTGAACAGGATTATGAGACTTTGACACTTGGTAACGATAGCGTCGCAGTCCGCGCTTTATTAAAGGCAAAGGTCTCAATTAAAGGGAGAATTCTTTCGACAGGAAAGAAATATGATGAATTAAACGAAGTTTGCAGGGAAGCAGTTTTAAAGTTCGCCCTTTATGAGCTTTTCTCGTTCTGTGGGCAGGAAAGTCGGGCGAAAGCCAAGTATGAGGATGCTGAAACTTTGATTGAAAGTTACTATGGTCCAATTCTAAAAAAAAATGACTTTGTGAACCCAGAAGCAGGCGGTTCTGCCGTAGGCTTTGTTTGTGGTGGAAAATCTAACCCGCTAAAAAGGGGGAGCAAATGGGTGTAGCAGTAATAAAAAGTATTAGCGACATCGCAAAAAGACTTTCGACTTCCGTACTTGAGTCTTGTATGAGAGAAGTTTCCAAAGCGCTTGTAAGTTCAACACAAAGAAAAATTAACTCCGGAATTCCACCAGAGAACGCACCTCTGACCCAGACGATAAAAAAAGGCAATAAAACTTTGAGAGACAACGGACAACTTCTTTCTTCAATTTCTGCTCACAACGGAAAAAACTGGGCAAGCGTGGGAACAAATTTACATTATGCAAAGATTGTTCAGGAAGGTGGAACTGTAAGCGGGAAAAAAAGTGGGCTTTGGATTCCTGCTGGCTTTCATGTTCGAGAACTTATGAGAAAGTACAATGCACAGAAAGCTGGCGAATTGATTTCTGCAATGAAAAACGCAGGCTGGAAAATCTGGCGACAAGGTGGGGTCTGCTGGGCAAGAAAAGAAAAAGGTCAAGAGATAACTCTTTTTATCATAAAAAAAAGTGTTGACATACCTTCTCGCCCTTTTATGTACCTTGATGAAAAAGACCAAAAATACATAGAAAAAAAAGTAAAAACTGAAATTCACAATGCACTTAAGGACGGCTGAAAATGACGATAGAAAGTTTTATTGAAAGTTTAAGAAAAGCCATCAAAGAAGAATTAGGTTTTTCTGCTTTTCTTCTTCCGCAGACTGCAAAGAGCACAACTGCTCATATTGATTTACTCTATCAGGATATTGTTCAGAGTGGCGAAAACTGCATGAAACTGATTTTTTTTGCAGATTTTAAAACTGGAGGAACTCACACCAAATGGCTGACAAAAACCATAGCCTTGCGCAAAAGACTTAACGGTGCCAGCGACTCATATCTTTCTGTTCCCACAAGCGCCGGCATTTTTAGAGCCTACTGGATTAGCCGAGGAAGCCCTCAATGGTTCTATCCTGATGATGAAAGTTCGATGGGTGCGGAATATATTTTGCCGTACAAAATCGAAATTGATATTCCAGAAAGATTATTTACGGAGGATTAAAAATGAAACCAGGTGGAAAAGACGGAAAGCTTTATGCAATTACAGAGAAGGCTGCGATTGAAGGCGACGGAAGTACTTCACTTACTGCAAGTGGGTTTTATAAAATCAAAGGAATTGCACAAACGGGCTCTAAACTTCCGCAGCCGGACAGCTCAATATCTGGTGCAAAAGGATTGAAAGCAGGTCAAGTAGTTCACTTGTGGAAAGGTCAGCGGCTTGCAGCAGGAGATTCGCTAATTCCTTTGGAACTTACGCTGGTAAGTTTTGTGAAAGATATTTCTAATTCAAGAAATGGAACAACCTACGATGTTTCAACTCAGGAAAATCTTGAGAGCGGAGTTCGAGAATTCATTACAGGTGCATTTACGGAAGGAAGCGGAACAATCAACGGAACGTTTGAAACAGAATCAGAAGGCCAGAGAATTCTTCTAAATCAATTCGCTGAACTTTCTATTGATGACGGAACACATATTACTCGCCTTCCTGCAAAATCAAGCAAGATTGATTATATGATGAGTCGCCGTGAAACAGAGATTGTTGGAGAAACTGCTGTTTGGGAGCATTTTCCTGTTACTGTTGAAAGTATAACAATGGATAAGCCTTTAGACGGTGAGCAGAATTTCAATTTTAATTACAAAATTGATGGAGGAAATCATCCTGGTCTTATCTACTACAAGGTCAAGGAGAGCGCATAATGAAATTTACATCGCAGAAAAGATACTGGTTTATACCGGATATTTTTGGCAATCTAACTCTTGATGAAAAAGAGCAAATTCAAATTGAAATAATCCGTGCAACAGTTGAAAATCAGGGAGAGTTATCGAAAGTTTCGGTAAAAAAATCGGAAGATGGTTCTATCTCTGCCGATTCTAAGTTCAATGTCTCAAAGATTCTTCGAGACCATGTTGGAGAAATCAAAAACTTGACGGTTGATGAATATGACGAGTATGGGGAGGTTTCAAGTGTTCAAATACAAAATGGAAAAGAACTTGCAGAATCTTCTTTTTACGGGTCTAAAACACTTTGCGATATGATTTGCGTTGAAGTCGCATCTGACCGACTCACTGAATCAGAAAAAAAAATTTTGAAATAGCATTTAGCCTCGTCTATGATGGTTGGGACCGTGAAGAATGGACGGCTGAATATGACGAGGCTCCTCTTTTAGTCTGTAAGACAAAAATCAAACGAAAAGACATAAAAACATTTCTCTCAAAAGATTTTTGGTCGGCTGTACTACTTTGGCAGAGAGTTAAGGAGTACGGCTTCCCACACGCAGAAGGCTGGGGGCAAACTCCTATTGTTATACTTGAAACTGTGGAATTATTTGACGGTGCTTTAGCTAGGATAAAACAAGAGGAGCGCAAAAATGGCTGAACTTACAGAAGAGATGAGAGTCCTTGTTACAGCAGAAGTTGACAGGGCTGTAAAAAACTTACAAGCACTTGATAAAAAAACAAATGAAACTGGTAGCAATTTTAAAAAACTGGGAGTTGCTATTGGCTCTGCTTTTGCTGTAAAAGAAATAGTCAATTTTTCCAAGAACGCTATAAGCTCTTTTGAACAATCTCAGAAAACCGCACGCACTTTAAGTGCAGTTTTAAAAGCCACAGGTTCTGAAGCGTGGACTAGTTCAGAAAAACTTCAGAGTATGGCTCGTTCTCTCCAGGAACTTACAGGATATGAAGACGATGCAATTCTTTCGATGCAGTCTGTTTTGCTCGGATTTAAAAATATAAAAGGCGACACATTTGAAGAAGCAACCAAAGCAATTTTAGATATGGCAAATGTCATGGGAATGGACTTAAAAAGTGCTGCTCAATCAGTGGGAAAAGCCTTAGACGACCCTGAAAAAGGTTTGGATTCGCTTAAAAAACAAGGATTTAATTTTAGTGAATCGCAGAAAGGCTTGATGAAATCCCTCATGGATACGGGGAAAAAAGCGCAAGCACAAAAAATAATTTTAGATGAACTGGCAGGAACTTTTGGTGGCGCTGCTCAAGCTGGAGTTACTGCAAGTAACAAATTAAAGAACGCGCTTGGAGATTTGCAGAAAACAGCCGGTCAAATGCTTTCACCACTTGCCGAAGATTTGGCAAATCTTACAGGGGATTTTTTAGCATCCTTAGGAAATATGGATGCTGGAACAAAAGACTTTATTGCAGGAATGCTTGAAGTTGTTGCTGTTTCCGCTCCTTGCATACTTGCAATTAAAGGAATAAGTATTGCTTTAACTGCTCTGGCTGCAAATCCCGTAATGCTTGCTATTGGGGCAACAGTTGCAGGAGTTGCTTTGATTGGAGGCGCTGCAAAAAAAAGCAGGAATGAATTTGATAATTTAAGCAAAGAAATCAATAACACCGTGTCGGCAGAAAAACAATTACTTCAAGCATTTTCTCAAGGTAATGAGCAAAAAGTACTTGATCAAAAAACAACAGACGAATTGATTAAACTCTATCCTCAACTAAACGGGACTATAAACGCTTATACAACGACTGTCGAAGAAGCTTCCGCCGCGACAAAAAAATTAAATGACCAAAAACTTCTTGATTCTTCAAGCTCTGGGATAAAAAATTATATGAAGCGGCTTGATGATATCTCAAGCCTTGAAGAAAAGATTAATAAGTATTCAAAATCTTCTAATGATATAGATTTAGAACATGTAAAAATATTGCGGGAGCAAAAGGAAGAACAGCTAAAAATCGCAGAGTCTTTAAGAACTCAAATAAATGAGAGGATAAAAGTTACTGGAAAAGAACTTTTATCAAACGGGAGTTTGAAGGATTTGCCTGTAATAAAACTTCCTGCAAAACTTGAACTTGATACCTCAGAAGAATCTCTAAATCTTAACATAAAGACTTGGAAAGAATGGTGGGAGAAGATAACAGGTATATCTCAGTTCTCTTTTAAAACAGGACAAGAAGCTGGGAAACTTTATGTAAAAGGCCTTGAATCTGCCCTTTCTGCTTCTGAAGATATCTCAAAAGTTTTGTCTGAAGATATTTCAAAAGTTTTGGGAGAAAAATCTAATTTAACAGGATTTATTGAAAATCAAATGGGAGAGATCCAGAAAAATCTACAAGCTCTTTTGACAGTCCCTCAAGATAAAATCGACAAACCCTTTGAACTGATTGATAAATCTATCAGCGAACTCATAAAAAAATATAAAGACTTAAAATCTGCTAGAAACCGTGCTCTGATTGATGATGAAATTTTTGACTTACAAAAAAAAGTTGATAACCTTGGAAAAACTGAGCGAGAACTAGTATTAAAGCGCCTCGATGATATTCAAGCAACCGCAGAACAAAAAGAAGCGTATATGTCTCTCTATGACGCAATCGCTTTAAGTAACGGAAGCTTTTCATCATTGGCTGAAAAACTAGGGATTATCACAAAAAATGGATTATTACAGATTGACGGCTGGAAAGAGTATGCAAAAGTCTTGGGAGAAACTGTTAGTCAGCTTGCAAACGCATCGTTTGATGCAACGCTTTCTGGATTTGAGACTTTTGGCAAAGCTCTTGGGGAAGGAGCAAGTGCAAGCGATGCCCTAAAATCAGCTTTTGTTGATATGGCACAAAGTATCCTAAACCAATTACCTTTACTTTTTATGCAGGCAGGACTTCAGCTTATAGCGCAAGGACAATGGGCAATGGGACTAGGGTTTATTGCAGCGGCAGGCTCTACAGCCATAACGGCAGGATTCGTAAAAGGGAAAAAAAATTCTTCTAAAGAAACAAACGCCTTAGGCGGAGTTTACGGAGATGACTCTTATGCAAGGTTTGCTAAAGGAGGCACTTTTACAAACTCTATAGTAACAAGCCCGACTGTTTTTAGATTTGCACGCGGTTCTGATTTTGGAACAGGGCTAATGGGCGAAGCAGGTCCTGAAGCCATAATGCCATTAAAAAGAGGTTCTGATGGGACTCTTGGAGTTGAATCTTCTGTGGCAAATGTGGCTATTCCTGTCTACATCTATAATTATTCTAGTGAAGAAGTAAGTGCAAAAGAAAGTTTTAGCGAGGACGGACAAAAACAAATCGAAGTAAAAATTGGAGCAGTAATAAACGCACATATTGCCTCTGGGAAAGCCGACAAAGCAATGCAAGGACGATATGGTGTTAAGGCACAAGGAGTATAAATGAGCACTATAGAATATCCTGCTTCTCTTCCTCTTATGAGACTTGAAGGCATGCAGACACAGCGAAAAAGCAATGTAGTTAGAACAGAGATGGATGCAGGACCTGCAAAGGCCAGACGAAGATATACAGTAAGCTCTAAATATTTTACAGGAACAATTCTTCTAAAATCTTACGAACGAGAAACTTTTGAAGCGTGGTATAAACATACACTTTGCGATGGGGTTTTAAGATTTAAGATGAAAGACCCGCAAACGCTTTCTTATCGAGAATTTCGCTTTTCAGAAGATTACACAGAATCTAATACGGACGGATTGTGGCAAATAACTATGAAACTGGAGAAAATGAATGCCTGATATAAGCAAGAAAGCCATAGAAGCAGTTACAGCAGAAGAAACTCAAGAAGTTTTCCTTACCATCTTAAAAATATATGTGGATGATTCAGTTTTTATTAGAATCGTAAACGATAATCAAAATCTCACTATAAAAGGAGAAGAATATTTAGCCTGTGCATTTACAGCGGTTCTCCCAGACCAAACAGGTGATGGAAATAAAAACTGCCGTCTTCAAATCGATAATACTGATGTTTCTATTTATAAGATAATTAAAAGTTCTATAGGACATAAGGTAACCTGTGATATTGCAGTGGTACTTTCTTCTTCTCCTGAAATTTATGAGTGTGGTCCTTTTAACTTTGTCTTACGCAATATAAGCGCAGATAAGAATGCAATTACAGCAGACCTTTATGACCTATATATCCAAGATAGAAAAGCAACTGTATTTACCTACTCGCCACAAGATTTTCCAGGAATGTATTTTTAATTATGTTTGAATGGGTACATAAATATGTGGGAATTCCTTTTTGTTCTAGTGGAAGAGATTTTACAGGTGTTGATTGCTATGGACTCGTGCGCCTTATTTTAAACAATGAATATGGATATGACTTACCCTTACTGACAGGGAACTATTCGGATGCACTTGATAAAAAACAGACTCAAAAATTATTTGACTTAAATGTTCCAGTTTTTTGTGCAGAAAAGATTTCTACACCAGAAGAACAGTCCGTTGCTCTTATTAAATCCAGAGGGCTTGCCACCCATGTCGCTTTGTATGCTGGAGACGGTTTTATAATCCATGCTGTTAATAGATTAGGCTCTGTCTGCGAGAGGATTTCAAATTCCGGACTTAGCGGCACTATTGAAGGGTGGTATCATGTCAATAAAAATTCACGCTCAACTTAATCCGTTCTCATCAGAAATAACTACATTTGAAGAATTAAAAAAACTTTCTATACGAGAAATATTAAATAAAATTGATGCTAGAAAAGCGGTAAATACAGGTTGGAGAGTTCTTGTAAATGATACTGCTGTAATGGATTTTGATTTTACCCCTGATGACAATTCAATCATCTATATAAAAGTCGTACCCGAAGGAGACAATAAAGACCAGGGCGTTGGAATGAAAGTCGGAGGTGCGGCACTCGTTGTCCTTGGAGTTATAATCGCAGTTGCAACAGCAGGTACAGGATTATATGCAGGAATTGCCCTTGTAGGCTCTGGGCTTGGACTTCTCGCCGGTGGAGTTGTTTTATACAATCTTGATATTCCAAGCACTAAAGCCCGCGAAAGTCCAAAACAAGACCCTTCAATTAGAGGAAGTCAAAACCAGCTGCGTCCACGTGGTTACATTCCAATGCTTTTTGGAAGAAGGAGAATTTATCCAGACCTTGCTATGACCTCGTTTACCTGGGTAGAGCCTGAAAGTGGCTCTGTTTATCTTTATCAACTTTTTTGTGCAGGTCAAAAAAATCAAAAAATCGAAACAGATTCAATTAAAATCGGCGAAACTCTTCTAAAAGACTATTCTGCTTCTGGGAATATAAACTCTATTCTAAATGGTAAAGACAATCTGATAGAGATGAAAATCGCTTACGGAGAAGATGACCCACCGCTTATAACAAAATGCGTACACGAAGAACAACTCAATTCTGCCCTTGTAAATAAGACAGAAGAAGGACAAGACGGTTCTATAATCAGGACAACTCCAGATAAAACTTGTGAAATTAACGTAGATATATTTTTTTACAATGGACTGGCTCAGTATGATGATGAGGGAAAAATAAAATCTGCTTCTGTTGAAGTGCGTGCTGAATATAAAAAGGCAGGCGAAAGCGATAATAACTATAGACTTTTAGGATATTTTTCAAAGCAGACTCCCAGTCAAAAGATCTACACACAGAGATTTGAATATGATGAAGAAGGAATTCAAAACTGGAATGAAAATTATGCCTGGGAAAATTTCAGCTCCTGGCAAAGAATTTCTGGAGACAGTTTTGTTGTAAATCCTTTGAAAAAAGACAAATACTCATTTTCTGATATAGAAGACGCTGGCGACTATTGGAAATTCAGTATTTCATATTCACAAGATTTTGAATCTTTTCCGTCGAACAACATAACGGCGGCAGAACTTAAAACTAAAAGATACGCAATCACAAAAACTTCTCTCGAAAGTGCTTCTTATACGGTTCGTGTTACGAGAGTAACTTCTGATAATAAAGATACCAAAGTTGTCGATTCCGTCTATGTTGGAAGCATACGAGCTATAAAAAATGAAAGACCTGTAAAAAAAGAAATAACCAAAGAACTTACCCTTATCGGTTTAAAGATAAAAGCCTCTGAAAAACTAAATTCTGTGGTCGAAAGGCTAAACTTTATCTCTCAATCCTGTCTTCCAATATACGATGGCAAGGTGAACGGGGCGGCTTCGTGGAATACAGATGCAACTTCGTCTAATCCTGCGTCGGCTGCAATGTATGCGATGCGCGGAAATATGGCACAACAAAAACTAAAAGATACTGACATCGACTGGGAAAGTTTTTCGCGCCTCTACAACTGGTGTAATGAACACGAGTATAAATGCAATGCTTATGTAACAGATTCTCTTACGATAAAACAACTATTGTCTCTCATAGGCTCTACTTGCCGAGCAGAAATCACTCGGTTAAATGGAAAAATCAGCGTTATTCAAGATATTAAAAGAGATAGTTTTGTTCAGATGTTTTCGCCGCGTAATAGCCGGGATTATCAAGAGCAGATAGGATTTGCAGATGTTCCTGATAAGATTGCTCTTCCTTTTGTAAACGAGGAAGCAGGATTTGCAGAAGATGAAACGTATGTTTATAACAGTCCAGATGGAAATGAAGGAAGAGAACCCGCGATAACTTGTCAAGATGTTCAAATGTGGGGTGTTACAAAAAGCAGTCAAGTTAGACGACTTGGAATGTATAACTATGCTGTCTTAAAAAATAGACCTATAGTTCATAAGTTTTCGACAGATATTGAATATATGCTTTGTCGTAAGGGTGACTGGATTAAATACGCCGGCGACATCGCTTTGGCAGGAATTGCACAGGGACGGCTTGTTCAAATTATCTATGATGAAAATTCAAAAATAACCGGAGTAATTACTGATGAACTGCTGGAAATGGAGCAAAACAAGAATTACGCACTTCGTATAAGAAAATCAGATGGAAATTCTGAACTATTGCAATTAAAGACAGTTGAGGGAGCTAACACACAGGTAATTTTTTTAACTCCGCAAGAAAATACACTTTTTATTGCAGAGGGAGACCTTTTTTATTTCGGAACAGTGGGGAATGATTCTATCGATTTGATTATCACAGATATTACTTGTGGCGATAATCTTTCAGCTGAATTGACCTGTGTTGAGTATGCTCCAGAGATTTTTGATGTAGATAAGGCGGACTTTGTTCTGCCAGAGTTTGAAAGTAAGATAACTCCAGTTTTAGCAGGTGTAGTCGATTCTGGCGTCTATAGTGAAATTCCTACAACAAACTTTACTGTAACAGAATGGGCAACAACATCATCTGACACAGTTGCCCCATTTAATGGCTGGAGCACATCTGCCCCGCAAAGAGAAGAAGGACGATTTATCTGGATGAGGATAAAAACCGTTTATTCAGATGGAAGGGAAAGTTATTCTAAGCCTGTAAACACAACAGGTAGCGCAGGTGCAAAAGGAGATGATGGAGCAGAATATTACGGAATGTATTATCAAAGCTTTCCTTCTAATCCTTCAATAGGGGGATTCTTTCTTGCTTTTGATAATTTTACTCATCCGGCAGGTCTAAAAACCAATAAGGGAGTGTTAATCGATAATGCTAAAGCTGTACTTTCTGTTAAAGAAATAAATTATAAAAAAGGATTTATTTATGTTCTAACAAAAAATGGATGGACAATTGTCGAAGATAGGACGAACTTCCGCTATGTAATTGCATTAGAAGACTTACTAAAAATTGGGGGAGAAGTCTCAGGAGGTCTTGAAAATCATCTTAACTCAAAAAAAGATGAAGCGATAGAACAAGCAAATTCTTATACAAATTTAAAAACAGATGAAACTCTTGAGCAGGCAAACAACTCTGTTTCCTTATATGCACCAAAATATTTGGGCTTCGGAAAAATACTTAGCAATTCAGAAATTGAACGATACTTTTTTAATGACGAAGGGAAAATGTCTTCTGTTAGCGAAAAATTTTCTGATATAAAAAATGGCGATTGGTTTATTTCAATAAATATTGAAAACCTAGCAGGCTCTATAGTAATTGCGAAAAACAATGAATGGATTTCTTTGAACTTAGGAGCAAGCGGAACCTCAAAATACCTAGATTCATGTCAAAGCGATTTATTTAATTTAGGCTCGCTTGGATACACAATTCCAGGTCTGTCTATTGTTCAGAATGCAATGATCAAAAATCTATTTAGTAAAGTGCTTACGATAATGAACGGAGGAATCATAAAATCAAGCAATTTTTTAGATGCGAACGGAAAAGAAGCTTTTAGACTTAGTAACGATGGAAAGAGAGATTTATTGTTCAATGCTGCGCAGGGGTTTGGTGTAGACACTCAAGGAAATGCTGAATTTATGAGCAAGGTGCATATAGGGGGAGAATTGAATGTAGATGGAAAAGCCTTGTTTGGTCAAAAAGCAATTTTCAAAGGAGCTTTGTCGCAAGGAGGAAATTTTTATTATTGCGGTGTTTTTAACTTTTCCTATGTAAATAATACTTTGGTTTTAGATTCACGCTCCAAATTAAAAGGATATAAATTAATAAGAATTGATAAAGGTAGATATATTTTATGGTTACCTCCAAATTTCCTTTATGCAGTTCGAGGCGAACAAAATATGTCTGACTGGGCTAATGCTCCATTTGTAATTCGCGAGTATATAAGTGATTCTAGAAAAACCAATGAAGATGGCTATGATTATGTCTATTATACTGGAAAACCTTATAACACAAATCCTGTAAACCAACTTAATATATCTAGTTTTGGTTGGATAATGGGTTCTTCAATACATCCTAATGAAAAAAACTCATACGGCATAATTTTATATTTTACTGATTTTAATTCAGATGATTTTACAGACCCCATAATAGCTAAATTCCATCTCTTTATTGGAGGAAATATAATTTTATGATCAGCATCTACTATCGCTCCAGCATAGTTTAATCTTGCTAGAATTGATTGAGGTTCAAAATGGCACAGATAAATTACACAACTCTTAACCAACTTGATGAAGGTACTCAAATAAACGACAGCGATTTTATTTATCTTAAAGGCGCAGGAGAAGACGGAGCTGATTTTAAAGCAAAGGTAAAAACTCTTAAAGACTTTAGTCGTCCAGAAAATGCCTCTGCTGATTCTGGAGGTCTTTTAACGAAGCTGGGGCAGGAAATTGCTGGACTTAAAAAGTTTGTTTCGGGATTAGAAGCCCAATTTGCTTCAATAAAAAATGACCTTTCTGTTCAAGGTTCTGCAACAATACAAGGTAGCCTCGATATATCTGGCGATTTACGAGTGAAAGGAAAAACTAAGAAAATTGAGTCATCAACTTTAGAGATTGCCAATAATGAGATAATTACAAGAGCAGAATCTCAAAGTTCTCTTGGAGTTGGAGAGTACACAGGAATTCGAGCGAAAAATTATGATGGGAAAAATGACGGAAGACTCGTCTTTGGAAAGGATGGAGTCGCAAGGGTTGGTGATGAGGGACACGAGCAGGCTCTAGCAACAAGAGAAGATAGTCCTATCGATAAAAGTCTTGCAATTTGGGATGCGAGCGAAAATCGTTACAAATCAATTGGTTTAGGAAATTCAGGCGATTTACTAGAAAGCAAAGGAGAAGGGAATCCTCCACAATTTACGAGTTTTCCAAAAATAAATGTAAAAAGCATAACGCAAACAGTTACAAGCCTAGAAGACGGTGGCGAAAATGAAATCACCTGTGAGCTGACAAATGGTGTAAAAACGACCTTTACTGTAAGAAATGGCTCAAAGGGCGACACAGGCGGAATAGATTCTTCAAATATAGATGCAGAGCCTAAGGAAGGAAGTTCAAACCTCATAACAAGTGGTGGAGTGGCAAAAGCGCTAGATAACAAACTAGATAAAAAACCGATTGATACAGAGCCAACAAAAGGAAGCGAAAACCTCATAACAAGTGGTGGAGTTGCTAACGCTATAAAAGAAATTGTTACAAAGTTTTCTTTAAAAAAAAATATAAGCAAAACAAATGGTATTTTCGACAGTCTTTGCTCAAAAGAAGATGTTGTATGGCTTGTTGTTGCACAAAGGATATCCATAAGTGATGGATGTGTTGTTATGGTTCATAAGCACGGGAATGTTATGTCCGTGTTGCCAATAATAAAATCAAATTCATTCAGTTATGAAACAAATAATCGAGGTACTATTACTTTTAAATATAACGGTAAGAACGAAGGGATATACGGATTTGCAATTCCTATGAATACCTAAAAATCTTCGCATCGATTCAGACAAATTTGCGCTAGTATTTCCCCACTGCACAATCAAGCCGTTCGTTTTAGATTATAAATCTGATTGACTAGTAATAATTCTTTGGAAATATTATTTATTGTTTTCGTTTTATAAAATTAAAAATCTTGTAGAAATATCAATATTTATTATAATTATCGTTCTAATATTTATTATAATTTATACAAAATAGCAATGCCCCAAAACGCTTGTCTTTGGAACTCTTGGAGTTTGATTCCATCTGGTTTGAAACCTGAGCTGTTCTATCATCATTATAAAATCAAAGGGTCGTTGTTTTGTGACTAAGAGTTGCATTCCGCGTAAATCAAGATATTTTTGAATATTCTCGTTCAAATCTTTTCTTATTTTAGAAAGCCTAGATTCTTCATTTACACACTCAATCATCTGCAATTCGCGGAGGGTCGAAAACTTATGGGCGGAACGCAAAATCCTAGACGAAAGTTTTAATTCTTCTGGCATAGGAAAATTCCCCGCAGTGCGAGCGATATAAAGTGTAAACTCTGAATATAAATCTTCGTCTTTTATCAACCCCTTGTACTGCTTTAAAACCCATTCGTTTAACTTTAGATATTCTTTTGGAAATTGTTTTCTTATCATCTGCTGAACTGGACTTTTTATATCGCAAAGCGCAATTTTTTTTAAAAGTTCAAACAAAGATGCGTAAATAATCCAAGTCCAATTCACTTTTTTTCCAGCAGATTCCTCATACTTACCGATTATATAGGCAACAACCATGCGTTCTGCTGCCTTATCCATCTCTACCAATTCAAAAGGACGAATCAAATCATTCCAACGCTGTATCGAAAAACCTTCGAACAATTTCAAGATGAGCTTTTTGTTGAGCATTCTAACTAGCAATCCCTGCTTTATGATCGGAATCCATCTTTTCTTTCCAAACTATCGCCTTTTTCTTAACATCTTCCGCTTCATCTTTCATATTTATCAAAAGTTGAAGTCTTCGCAAAGCCAAAAGATAATTGATTGCACTACGCATATCGTCAATTCTGTGTGTCGAAAGTTCATATCGATCTCGATATTGAGTTGCCGACTGGTCGAGAAGTCGCAAAATCAATCTTATGTAAAAAACTGTGTTGTCATAATCTGGCGAGTAAGGATCAAAAAAATCTTTGCAGGCCTTTTTTAAATCGAGCAAATTTTTTGCAACCGTGCAAAATCTTCCCTGCAATTCTACAAAAGACCACTTCCATTTTGTATTTTCGCCAAAAGCATCTATTAAAAGCCTTATCGCAAGCCCGAGTTTTTTTACAAGGTAAAAGCGTTTTTCCAGCGGAGTATTTGCAATATCTTCAAGCTTTTCTTCTATTTCTGAAAATTGACAATCTATCGTTCCAGAAACTATATCTTCCAAATAAATTATCGCTTTGTATAAAGCCTTTCTGGCATCGTTTAAGGCATCGTTATTTTTTATAGATAAAAGTTCTTCAGAAAGATTGTTGATGGTTATTAAGGTCGTTGCGACAAAGATTTGATTTTCACAAAGAAAAAGCTTTTTGTATCCAATTCCTGCACCATCTTTTTTGATAAGATTGAGCATATTGTTTTCTTTTTCTAAAATTTCGTCTATTTTGGCTTTGTATGGGGTAATTTTTGAATTAAAAAGTTCTCTATTTTCCGTAGAAATTTTTGCCATCAACTTCCTCCTGATTTAGAAAATTTCAACAGCATCGACCTCGCATGTTCGAGCGATTCTTGACTTACCGTATCACCAGAGAGCATACGCGCAATTTCTTCTACCCTTTGTTCACCTTCAATTTCTTTTACATCAGTTTGAGTAACACTAGAAGAAACCTTCTTAGAAATCTTGAATTGATTATCGGCATAAACGGCAATACTTGCAAGATGCGTGATACATAAAATTTGTCTTTTTTCTGCAAGTTTTTTAAGGTGGTGTCCCACGGAAACTGCAACTTCGCCGCCAATGCCGGTATCTATTTCGTCAAAAACCAAAGTGTCAACCGTGTCGTTTTGAGCCAAAACTGTCTTTATAGAAAGCATCACACGACTTAATTCGCCACCAGAAGCGATTTTTGCAAGGCTTTGAAGCGGATTTCCAGGATTTGCAGCAATTAAAAATTCGATTTCGTCAATCCCATAAGGACCGCAACGCTGTTCTAAATCGCTTCCATTTTTTTCTTTTACTTCAACAGAAAATAAAGTTCCGTTCATTCCCAAAGTTTTTAGATTTTCCATAACTTTTTGGGACATCGACTTAGCATAGATTTTTCTCTCTTGAGAAATTTCTTTTGACATCGAATAAACCTGTTTTTCAAGTTCTGCTATTTCGTTTTTGAGGGAATCTTTATTTTTTTCTCCAACGCTCAATTCGTCGAGTTTTTTTTGTGCATCTTCTGCAAATTTTAAAACTTCCGAGATTGATGAATCCTGAGAAGAAGCATATTTTTTCTTTAAATTGTAAATTAAGGTTTGTCGTTCTTGAACAAAAGCGAGCCTTTCTGGATCAAAGGTTAGTGAACTTTTGTATTTTGAATATTCATCTGCAATATCGCTCAATTCATAAAAAACGCTTTCAAGCCGTGAATCGAGCTGTGAAAGTTCCCTATCAAACGAAGAACAGGCTTGGCAGTATGAACGAATTTTTTTTAGCATTGCAACAACACCATTTCCACTATCGCTTCCTTCAAAAACACTTGAAATTTCTTCCACGTTTGAATAGAGTTTTTCAAACGAAGAAAGTTTTTTCTCTTCTTCGTCTAAATCCTTATCTTCATCTTTTTTTAATTTTGCTTCGCTGATTTCTTTTACAGCAAACGAAAGTAGTTCAATTTTTTGCTCGCGATTTTTATCATCCGTCAACAACTGCAAAAGAGTATTTCGTTTTTCCACCAAAAGTGAATAAAGCGACTTGAATTTTTCAACCTTTTCTTCAAGCCCCGCAAAACTATCCAGAAATTTTCTATGCTCGCCCACCCTCATAAGAGATTGATGTTCATGCTGGCCGTGTATATCGACCAAAAAATTACAAAAAGACGCTAAATCGCTTCTTGTAACAGGGGTTTCTCCTATCCATGCCGCAGATTTTCCGTTATCTCTTAGCGTTCTGCGTATCAAAACTCTATCATCTTCGCATTCAATTCCGTGAACATAAAGCCACTGTGCAGGTGTTTTTATATCTTCTTCATCGATTGCCGATGAATCTACAGGGGAAGAAAGCCCTTTCAAATAAAAAGTTCCGCTGACTTCTGCAAGAGAACAGCCAACTCTAATCTGCTCCACTCCACCTTTTCCGCCTAAAAGAAAAGTCAGCGCACCGATTAAAAGGGATTTTCCAGCACCAGTTTCGCCAGATAAAACCGTAAAGCCTTTTTTAAAATCTATAGCGGCGCTGTCTATCAGCGCAAAATTTTTTATACGCAAATCTTCAAGCATTAGGACCTCCAGACCAATTCAATTTTTGGCGCAAAGAATTATAAAATTTTTCTTGAGTGCAACCGACCAAAAGCGCCTTATCCTTTGCCTGATGAATTTTTATTGTATCTCCAACGTGCAAATCATTGGGAATTTGACCATCGACAGTTATTATCACATCGCTAACTCTACTCGGTAAGATTTTTATAGAAATTTCATTTTCTGGACTCAAAACCAAAGGTCTGCTCGAAAGGCTGAATGGATTTAAAAGCGTAAGACAGATTACATCGACAAAGGGGTCAATTATCGGGCCGCCTGCACTTGCAGAATAAGCGGTAGAACCTGTTGATGTTGAAAAAATTATGCCGTCTGCAACAAAATTTCCTAAAGGCGTTGAACCGTAATTCACTTCAAAATTTATCGTATGTGCAGAATTTTTCGCACTCAAAACAACATCATTCAAACCAGTTGTGGAAAAACATCTTATGCCACCTCTGATTATCTCGCTTTCAATCATACTGCGCCTTACAATTTGCGAGTTCCCTTCCAAAAATTTATGTATTTCTTCTTTCCAACTTTTTTTCTGCACAGAAGCGATAAAGCCAAAGGTGCCAAAATTTATCGGTATTATGGGAATTTTTTCTGGAGCACAACCTCTAGCTGCAAACAAAACCGTACCGTCGCCACCCAAGGTTACAACAAAATCATATCCACTAAAGGGATATTGTTCTGAAAATCCGTTAAATAAAAAAACTTCAGAATGAATGCCACAATCGTTTAAATGCGCTTTTATTTCTGCACCCATCTTTTGCGATTCATCTTTATAAGTGTTAACGATTATCAAACACCTTACCATTTTTATCCTCTTCCGATTTTAAGGTAGGGTTCCTAAAACTTTCGCAATTTTTTTAGCGGATTCCGAACCAAGTCTAGGATAAAGAGGGAATAAAACAGTCCTTAGATTTAGTGAACGCGCAACTTTTAAAGATTGAATTTCTTCTTCACCTAGATGTGCAATTATGCTATCCGAATATGCAAGCTGAATTTCAATATCTTTTTTTGCTGAATACTGCTTTGCATCTTTAAAACTACCGTTCAAAACAACAGGAAAAGACCAGACCGTAAAAGGATTATTTGCCGGTCTATAAAATGTCCTATTTTTCCCACTCATAAGCGAACGCTGAAAAAGAGCAAACAGATTCTTGCGCATTTCTTCGTTTCGAGAAAATTCCTTTAATTGAACCAAAGCCAAAGCAGAATTTATATCCGGGAGAATGTCTGTACGAGGAGCTAAATCTGAATACTTTTTTAAGACAACCCAATTTTTGTGTTCTTTAGAAAGCAAAACAGCACCGCCACCACCCGTAACAGTGTCAAATTCTTCCAATCCCATTATCGCAAAAATTCCAAAAGAACCTGCGATATTTTTATCCGCTTTGGATTGCATTTTTTGCGTTTCGCTTTCTAATTCTTCATCTTTAAAAACTGTCGAACCAAACGAATGCGAAATATCCTCGATTACAGGAATTCCCAATGCGACAATTTCTTCAATCTCATTTAAAATTCCCATCGTTTCGTGCAAAATTAAAAGGCGACCACCGTTGGCAATTCCTTCTTGAACAATTTTTGCATTTAAAACTCCAGTTCCTTCATCAACATCTAAAACCAAAGGCTTATATCCAAACTCTTCTACAGCCGCATATTGCCAAAAAGGTGCAAGCGCACTCAGCATGATAGGAGTCTCTTTTGGCAAATCCAAAGCTTTTAAAGCATAAGACAACGCTATTGAAGGTGTTCTAAATGCAACCGCTCCCGAAAAACCCAAATATTCCTTTAAGGATTGCATAAATCTAAAATTCAACTCGCCTGGACCAATTTTTTCATCTACCAGACAAGTCAAAACCGCATCCATTTCCTTTCTGCGAATTGTAGAACTGAAAGTTTGAATCATTTTTATATTGAAAACCTATACTTTTTTAATATGAAATTTATTATTCTTTGTCAAAAATTTTTTGAAGTTCTTTAGGATTAAACAATCGCCTTATATCCAGCATTATAAGATAATGACCGTCCTGACGAATTACTCCCTGAATATATTCAGTACCAATTCCACTTATCATCTGAGGAGGAGCTTTTACGTCTGCCATATCTATCGTTACAACTCTAGCAATTTTATCAATTATTATACCAATTTTATTTCTGTCTATATTTAAGATGATAAAACCACCTTCACCCTCTTCATCTTCTGTTGATTCCATTTTTTTTATCTGGAAACGCTTATGAAGATTCATTACAGGAATTATTTCGCTTCTGAGGTTAAAAATTCCTTCAACATAGTAAGGTGCATTTGGAATTTGGCGAACATTGCAGACTTTAACAATCTCCTTTACATCCATAATGTTCACTCCATAAAGCTCTTCGCCAAGCTGAAAAGTTACAAGTTGAATTTGATTTCCTTCTGGCATATTTTTACCTCTCTTAGTTGCTAAAAAATTACGGCAAATCTTAGCGAAAAATTAAATTCCCAAAAGTTTGCGCGCTTCTATATAGTCGCTAATTCCTTGAGCGACTTTTTTTGCTTCTTTCATAGCAAGGACTACAGTTGCAGGTTTGTGAACTACGTCTCCACCGGCAAAAACTCCTTTTTTTGTTGTCATACCGTAAGGTTTTTGCTGAGTTACCACATATCCAGATTCATCTGTATCTATACCATTAGTGGATGTAATTACACGAGCTGCAGGTTTTGAGCCAACTGCCAAAAGAATTTTATTTGCAGGAATTACTTTTTCGCCTTCTGGAGTAGAAACTTTTAAACCAGTAACCTTTCCATCTTCACCCAATATTTCCAATGGTACATGTTCCCATTTAAACTCAGCACCATCTTTTACAGCACTTTCGTATTCTGCTTTTGACGCTCGCATAAACTCTATGCTTTTTCTATAGCAGTCTGTAATTTTCTTTGCTTTCATGAGATTTGCAGTTCGGCAGGCATCCATTGCGACGTTTCCAGCTCCAATTACGATAACTTCGTCCCCTTCTTCCACTGGGACTTCATCGCGCCCAACATTGCCATCCAAAAAAAGCCTTGTCATTCTCAAAAGATAACTTGACTGAATTACGCCTTTTAATTTTTCTCCTGGGAGATTAAGCCCCTTTGCTATAGCGGTTCCAGTTCCGATAAAAACTGCATCAAAGCCTTCTTCAAACATTTTATCGATTGTTATATCTTTTCCAACCATTGTGTTGCAGATAAAAGTTACGCCCAAAGCTTCTATATTTTTAACTTCGCGACGAACAACTTCTTTTGGCAGACGGAAATCTGGAATTCCATAGAGTAAAACTCCACCAGGCTCTGCTTCGCCTTCGTAAACAACAACATTATAACCTTTTCTTGCCAAATCGCCTGCAACTGTAAGACCTGCGGGACCAGAACCAATAACTGCAACCTTGCCTTTTGTTTTTGGAACCAGTTTTTCGCTTGAAAGTTGATTTTCAGAATAAAAATCTGCAATAAATCTTTCTATACGACCAATTTTTATGCCCTTTCCTGCTTTTGCCATAACACAATGGCCTTCACATTGATTTTCATGAGGGCAAACCCTTCCACAAATAGCAGGAAGATTGCTTTTTTTAGAGATTATCTTGTAAGCTTCTCCAAAATTTCCCTGTGCTAAAGCCTGATTAAACTGAGGAATTTCATTTTCTATAGGGCAGCCTGCACGGCAAAGTGGTTTTGGACAGTTTAAACAGCGGCGGGCTTCCTCAACTGCCTGCGCTACGGTATAACCTGGAACATCTTCTTGCATAACTTATAGTACCTCACCACTTATTAAATGTTATTATTGTAAACTTCAGATAAGAGTATACAGGCAAATAAAGATAAAATCAAATCTAATCAACAATAAAGACGGTTATGACGAAAACCCATTGAACACCAAATCTTTTAAGTTCTTTTGCACAAGAATCTACAGTGCTCCCTGTTGTCATAACATCGTCCACTAAAACGACAGTTTCTGGAGGATTTGCAAGAATCTTTTTTGTCGCTCGGTCAGTTTTTATACAAAAAGATTTTTGACTCTTTTCGATTCGCTCCTGCCTATTTAATTTTTTCTGCTGATAAGATGAAAGTCTCTGTAAAATTTTATATATTTTCGCACCATAAAGATTCTTAAGATAAAAACACATTTCATCAATTTGATCCCAACCTTTGTATTTTATTTTTTTAGGGCGAGGAGGAACAGGAACTACAGGAAGAATTGGGGAATCTGGCGAGATTGATTTTAATTTTTCAAATACAAGGCTTGCAAACAGGGGTGAAAGCGCTCGTTTTTCTTCGATTTTCCATTCAAAAAGAAGAGATTTTTTCCAAAACCTATAAGAATGAAGAGGAAATGCTTTGTCTGTGCTGAATAAAACCCTTTCGCGCCTGCAAGAAGAACAAATTTCAATTTCGCTCAAGAGTTCTTTTCCGCAAATGCTGCAACGCTCGGTTTGCGCTTGTTGCAAATAAAGTCTTTTTTGGCAAGCCGAACATAGAGGAATTATTCCTGCCTGCATTCCACAACAAAGACATATTTCTCCACCAAAGAAAAACACATGGACTTGCCTTAAAAAAGTGAGCAAACAGAAAAGGATTTTAAAGATTTTTAGTTTTAGTTCCCTAAAAAAATGAATTATCACAATTCATATCTTGTTCCCAAAAACGTTTTTTACTCATTTTTGCGATTTTTTTATGGGAAAAAAATGATTATCGATGATGAAAAATCAATCTAAAATCAGCGTCCTGATAAAGAAGTCTTCCAGCGCGATATAAGTTGCAACGCTTGAATTGGAGTCGTGTTTTCAATATCGCTGGATAAAATTTCGTCTAAAACTAATTCTTCGTCAGAAAAAAGTCCCGGAGCCCTCTGCAAATTCTTGTCAAAATCAAGGGAGTTTTGATTTGTAGAAAGATTCTCATCAACTATAGGCTTTTCTCCAGCCACTTTTTGAAGTTTCTGTAAAATCTCATTTGCACGATGAATAACGTTTTCTGGAACTCCCGCAAGTTTTGCAACATGAAGTCCGTAAGAATTTTCGCTTGCACCTTCTTTTATCTTCCTTAAAAAAATGACTGCCCCGGAATTTTCAGAAACCGCCATACACAAAAGTTTTAATGCAGGATGATTCATTCGCGTCAATTCGTGATAGTGAGTTGCAAAAAGAGTTTTGCATTTTATGTTGTTTAAAAGATATTCGCTTATCGCCCAGGCAATAGAAAGTCCATCTTCTGTAGAAGTTCCTCGCCCTACTTCGTCCATTATGACAAGAGATTTTTTTGTAGCCGTACGCAAGATGTTTGCAGTTTCCGTCATTTCGACCAAAAAAGTAGATTCGCCTCTGGCAAGATTGTCGCTCGCCCCAACCCTACAAAATATTCTATCGACAATTCCTAACTTTGCAGTGGAGGCTGGAACAAAAGAACCGGTCTGGGCAAGAAGAGCAATCAAAGCGTTCTGACGCAAAAATGTGCTTTTTCCTGCCATATTTGGACCTGTTATTAAATCAAAAGAGGTGGAACAGCCTTCATAAAAATCGTCTGGGCAAGATATTGAAATATCGTTTGGAACAAATTCGCCACCTGGCAAATGCAATTCCACAACAGGATGACGGCCATCTTTTATTTCAAAAATAGAAGAATCTTCAACTTCTGGACGAACCCAATTATGCAAAATTGCAGCATGAGCAAGTGAACTTACAACATCTGTATAAGCGATTTCACGGGAAGTCTGCAAAAGATATGGAACAAGCGTTGCAATTTTTGAGCGAACCTCTGTAAATAAATCTCGCTCCAATTCGATTATCATCGTTCCTGCTCTGTTTAGCTCCTGTTCAAGCTCTTGAAGTTTTGCAGTTGTATATCGTTCTGCATTTAAAAGCGAACGCCGCATTATAAAATGCTCTGGAACTTGCTGAAGTTTGCCCTTTGTTATTTCGATGTAATATCCTGAATTATTATTGCTTTTTATGCGGAGATTTGAAATTCCTGTTTTGCTTTTCTCTTCTTCTGCATATTCACAAAGAATTCGGTTAAAATTTCCATTGATTTGTCGCAACCTGTCTAATTCTGAAGACCAACCGTCTTTTATAATCCTTCCTTCTGTTAAAGAAGTTGCAGGATCGTCCAATATTGAAGAATCAATAAGTTTGATTATATCCACGGCGCCATTTGAAGGAGTTAAGGCAAAATCATAATTTTCAAGCAGAGCACGAACACAAAGCCAGCTTTTTAGGCTTGTCTTTAAAGCCTGCAAATCTTTTGCATGAGCCCTTTCCATCGCAATTCTTCCAGCAAGACGCTCAATATCTAAAATAGAAGAAAATTCCTGACGCACACCTTCGCTCAATCTGCGATTTTTTACGAACAGTTCAACGTGTTCCTGCCTTGAATATATTTTTTTTGAATCTGTAAGCGGATAATTCAGCCAGTTTATCAAAAGGCGTTTTCCCATTGCAGTTTGAGTGTGAGAAACGCATTCTAAAAGTGAATATTGAAAAGAGCCGTCGCGCACATTCGATGTTATTTCAAGGTTTCGCCTTGAAGAATCGTCCATCACGACATAGTCACAATCTTTGTAGATTTTTATTTCGCTTACATGAGGAGCAGTTGTCGAAGCGGTTCTCGTTAAATAATCCAAAAGAAAACCTGCGGGAGCAACTTCTGGGCTTTCTTGAGTAAGACCGAATGAGCGCAAATTTTGAGTTTTAAACTGCTTCGTAAGTCTTTTAAAAGACAGAGAAAAATCAAAATTCCAGTCAGGATAATAAGATACCGAAATTCCTTGATTTTGCTCGAGCACCTCACAAATAAGCCGATTCGTTCTAAAAGATTCTGGGAGCAAAATTTCCCGCGGATTTGCCCTTCCAAGTTCTTTTGCAAAATTATCAGCCATAGAAGAAGATTTCCAGCTTGTCGCAAAAAAATCTGCGGTTGTAACATCGATATATGCAAAACCTACTTCGCCATTTTTTTCAAAACAACTTGCAAGATAATTATTTGCACCACCATCAAGATATTCGCTTTCTACGGCAGTTCCAGGAGTGATTACTTCTATAACTTTTCGCTCGGCGAGAGTTTTTCCTTTTACATCGCCAATTTGCTCGCAAATTGCAATTTTTTTACCAAGGCGCAAGAGGCGTGCAATGTAAACCTTTGCAGCATGATAGGGAATGCCACACATAGGCTGCCCGCCCCTGTGCGTTAAGGTAAGATTTAAAAGACGGCTAACTTCCACTGCATCGTCATTAAACATCTCATAAAAATCGCCAAGCCTAAAAAATAAAACCTCGTTTTTGTATTCATCTTTTACAGCCTGATACTGCACCATTAAAGGCGTTAATTGTGAAGATTCCGTACGTTGCTGAATTTTTCCTGCTACGACTTTGTCCTTAGCCATTCAAATTTACATTCCCAGTTCGTTTATCACTTTTTCTGTTATATCGACAGAGGGGCTGTACCAAAGAATTGCGTTCGCTTGCTGCAAACTCAAAATCATAGAAAAGCCTTCATTTTCCGCAACTTTCTCTAAAATTCCGTAAAGTTTTTTATAAAAAGAATCCGAATTCTGCAAATTCTTTTTTAGAGATTCCAATTCTACGTTTTTTGTACTCGTATATTCGGTCAACAAATCTGTCTTTCGAGTTATTTCCGTTTCAAGCCTTTCCGCAGCAGAAGTATTGTTGTTTTTTTGATAGTCAACCTTTTGACTTTTTAAATTTCTAATTTCTTCTGTGCGTCTGTTTATTTCGTTTTGAAATTCTGCTTTTTTCGCCTCGTAATTTCTAACAGGAGAGGAATTACGAAAATACGCCTGATAAACTCTTGCCGTATCGACAACGCCAAATCTAGTTATCTGCTGCGCAAATACTGAAGAAGCAAAAATAAAAATCGCTGCAAAAAAAACGCTTATCTTTTTCATAAGAAAACCTCAATCTAAAATTACTTATTTGTTATATTAAATGAAAGCACGAATTTCCAGTTGTCTTTCCATTGAACTTGATAATCCTCGTCCATGCGGAAAGTATTTGCAAACAAAAGGCGCAAAGGAAATTGCGGAATTGAAAAACGAATGCCAGGTCCTGTACTAAAGTAAAAATCGGTAACAGAAAGTCCATTAAAAAGTGCACTCGGAGATTCTTTTACAACCGCGGCATCTCCAAACCAGTCAAATGCAATTACACCTGGAACTATAGGCATTCTAAGTTCAGCGATATTGCTCCACAACGCTCTTCCTCTGTGCGAATTGTATATATTTGTCCAGCCACGACCGTTAAACATTCCGTCTATGTAAAGCTTGCTGGAATTTCCAACTCCTGTTCCTGGAATAGGAAATTCCAAACTGAGCGAAGAATATGTTGCAAAGACTAACTTCCAATTCCAAGTTTCTGTAACTGGCACATTTATGAGCGTAAAATATTTTTCAAGTTTTGTGTCTGTTCTTAAAAAGAATTCGGTTTCAATTGGTGTAAGTCCGTACCAGGTAAGCCTTTGGCTTGCAAACCAACCTTTTGAAGGATCATAGTTTATGTCGCGGTCATCAACCGAAAATGCTGACCAGAGCGAATTTTGAAATCCCCAAGAATTTGCATAATCGCTTACAGTTGAATCAACAGGAGTAAACTTCGCTTCATCGTAAACATTGTTTAAAAGGCTACCATTTATACCTGCAGAAAGAGAGATTATAGCCCAGACAGGTGTCCATCTTCTTCCCATAGAAAGCCCAAGACTCCAAACCCACTGTTCATAATCCATATAGTATTCGTCTGTAGAATAAGTACCGTCCGAATTAAGCTTTAAGCGAAGCGCACTTTTATTAGAATGAGAAAAACTTGTGCTTACAGAAGTTGAAACAGGCAAGCCCCAAAGCCAATTTTGCCCAAAACTCAAAGAAATAGATTGCTCGTCGGTTGCAATTGTTGAACTTGCACTTATAGTTTTTCCCAGCCCCCTAAAGTTCGAATCCTGCCATTTTACAAAAAGAGCAAACGGCAAATCATCTGGATTTGAAACACCAGAAAAAGTAACACCAAATTCGATCGAAGTTGTAGACTGCTCATCGACAGAAAATACCAGATTAACAAGATTTTCTTCTGAGCCGGGAACTACATCTGGAACTACCGCACTAAAATATTGCAGGTTGTAAAGATTTCGTAATCCAGTTGTAACTTTTGCCTTGGAAAAAATATCTCCAGCTTCTATAGGAATTTCTCGAAGGATTATGTTCTCTTTTGTGCGAGAATTTCCTTTTACAGATATGCTTTCGACATGGCTTCTAACGCTTTCTGTTATATTGAATTGATAAGAGATTACCTTGTTGTCGCTGTCTTTATTTGGAATCGGCTGAAATCTGTTTGATGTATAACCGTTTTCATAGTAAAGGTCTGCAATCGCCATAACGCTTTCTTGATATTTAGTTTGATTAAACACAGCTCCAGTCTTTAATTTAACTTTTGAAGCAAGGGTCTCATTTGAGAAAATGACATTTCCTTTAAATGTCATCCCGCCAAAAGTATATTGGCTTCCTTCTACAACTACAAAAGTTATTGTAAGTTCATCGCGGTTTTTCTTTTCGTTTATTGAAATTTCTTTTGTAACATCAATAACATCCGCATCGATATATCCCAAATCCTGATAGTAAGAAATTATCGCCTGGCGGTCTGCCTCGAGTTCCGACTCCTGAAAAGCACCCTTGCTTATGAGCCCAACTTCTTTTAATTTTAATTTTCCTTTTAAAGTCCTTGAAGAAACTATCTTATTTCCTCTAAAGTCAATTTTTGAAATTACAGTCGAGCGACCTTCTTCAATTTTAAAATTTATTTCTACGCCTTTTGAAGTTTCGTTTTTTGAAGCAACAACCTTGGCATTTGTAAAACCTTTTCCAAGATAAACATCGCGAACAGAACGCTCGTCAATCAACATCTTGCTTTCAACAAAAATATCTTTTTCTTTTAACGAAACCGCTTCTTTAAGTTCTGTCGTTCTTATTTGTCGATTTCCAGAAAAACTTATTTTTGTGATAGTAGGTCGTTCTGTAACCGTAAAAACGATTGAAACTGTGTTACGTTTTTGGTCTCCTGGCAGGGCTTCTGGATTTATCTCTTCAAAAAGGTCAAGCGCATAGATTCTATCAAGCAAATCGCCAAAAACTTCATCAGAAAATCTTCTTCCTATAAAACTTCCCGTTACACCTTCAACTTCTTTAGAATCAACACTCTTTAAATTTTTAAAGGTAATGGATTTTATCAGTTTTCCGTAATACCAACCTGTGTTTTCTATTCCAGTTTCTTGAGCGAAGGTTTGCGAAGGAAGAGCGATAAAAAATCCGGCAAAAACTATTAAAGCAAAACAAAAGCGCCTAAAAGACATACATTCTCCAGTTTATGAACTTTTTGTGTAGTTCTGTATTTTAAAATGAGTGCTTCCAAGAAAGCGTGATAGACGTAGATGGCATCCAGAAACTTTTTTTTATGGCTTCCAAATCTGGAGAAACACCAAGACGGATATTAACATAAGGAGAAGCCATTTCTATTCCGAATTCGGGCTGAAAAACAAGCCCATTCACAGAATCGTTGTCGCCAACCTTTGTTTCGTCGTAATTCCAGTGCATCAAGGCATCCACATAAAGTGCGCTACCGAAGTACTTTCCTACATAAACAGCCGAATTGTCAAAAAAGTTACCAAAAGTAATCTGTTTGTTGCTTGAGTTTCTGTTAAAACTCTGCTTTACAGCATTTTGCAGGATATTTGTTCTGATTGAAAATATATCAAAATTGAGTAGTTCTCGCAACGCATTTTCAACGCTGCGCATAACAGTTGCCTGCATAAGATAATCGCCTCCAGCAACCGCAAGAGAAGCAACATTTTCTGAATCCGCAGAAAGAACGTTTCCCAAAAGTTCCATTATTTGCTTTTCTGAGCGAGCTGGTGTTGAAGAAAACCTTGGATTAAATCGGCTCAACGCTTGAGAATCCGCACTCATTATTATAGTAATTTGATTGTTGTTTTCGTCGCGTTCGCGGGTTTCTGCACGCACAGTTATCTTTGGATCGAAAATTTCTTTGGATTCATTAAAAACAACTTTTCCCTGCTTCATATAAAAGTTTCTGTTGAGCCAAGCGATTTCTCCGCCACGCAAGGTAACTTCGCCTTTTGTCGAAAAATCGCCAGTTCTTGTGTCTATAAAAAGTTGCAAAAAATTATCTGGCGTTATAACTCCACGCAAAAGAGGATTGAATAAAAGTTGAACTCTGTTTTTTACCTGCAAATTAAGGTCAACAAAATATTCAAGCGAAGAAGAAGCTTCTTCATCCATCAAGGAATTTGAAATTTCTATATCTGCATTTTCGCCAGTTATTTTGCCCGTAAAAGAAGCGAGTTCTGGAGTTACACGAATCAAAAAATTTTCAAAACCTGCATATCCTTTATAGCGCACAAGAGGAAGTAAAATATCAACAGGAATAAAATCTCCTTGTTTTGTTTCTATAGGGCAGTCAAGATAAGAAATTCCCCAACGGTCAAATTCAATATCAAGGCCTACACTCACGGGTTCATTACCCAAACTAAACTGCGTCGGCTTTACGATAAAATGATTTTGTCCTGCCGTTGCAAAGAGTTTTTCGGTTTTAAATATTTTTTTAGAAACATAAGGAACATAAAATTCCGGCTTTGTTATAGTAACAGCCCCTGTGTATTCTGGGTCTGTCGTGAGTCCTGTAAGCCTAACCGCACCAGAGAGAGTACCGCCTGTAAAGTTTACATAAGGAATGCTAATAGTTTGAGAAAGCTTTTTTAAATCTGAACGTATATTTTTTATGCTCAAATCCAAATTATTGCTAACTACAGAACCCGTCATATCAAACCCAATCGGAGAAATTTCCCCAGATTTTGCGCTTATAAGACCTTCGTTTGTTATAGAAGCAACAATTCCTTTTCCTTGCTCAGAAACAATATTAAAGCCGTTTTTATCTTTTGTTAGAATTAAATCTAATTTTGCGACCGTCGGAAAGAGAGTTCCAGTCATTTTGTCAGAAGTAAGCATTACATAAAAATTTTCATAAGGATTTTTATCTGGCGAAAGGCTTGCAACCTGCGATTTTAGAGGAATATTAAAATCCAAATCCGCAAATTCACCCAAAAGGCATGCAGAAATTTCACCTGTATACGTTTTTGGCTCAAAAATTGCAAAAAAATCAGAGATTTTAAAACTTGCCCACGAGGCTGTAAAATCAGAAACCGTCAAAGAGGAGTCGTCATATAAAGCGTTTAGAGAAAAAGTTGCAGGATATCCTGCAAAATTTACAGAAGAACGAGCAACATTTAAAGTTAAAAAAGGGTTTATCAAAGTCCCAGAAAGAGAAAATTCTGCATTTAAAGTGTTGTCGGAATTCTGGTCGCTTAAAAGCCTAGAAGCAGGAAAAGATTTTAGAAAGCCTTGAGATGATATATAAAAATCATTTTTTAAATTTTCAAGCGAAAACGATTTTTTCTCTGGATTTTTTAACTGCACATTCAAATTTACAGCTTCGCTCGTGACAAGACTTTTTGCAGTCAAATCTAAAATTATAGAATCAAAAATTCCGTCGTTAAAACTCCAAACAACATTCATCTTTCCGTCTAAGGCAGAAGAGGTGTCGGAATAAGCGAGGGAATTCATTACAAAACCATAACGATTTGCCGAGCCTGTAAAGACAAGATGAGGTTTTATCCTCAAACTTGAAACGGCTTCTTCAATATCGAAACGATTTATTTCAACAGAAAACCCTGAATTTTTCGAATAGGAAAACGATGCCACGGCCGAAGAAGAAAAAAGATGATTCCCAGCGTAAAAAGGAAACGAAGCAAATTCAATGGAGCCAGAAATCAGTTTTTCAAACGAAATCGCAGTGGAAAAATTGTAATCGCCTGAAACACTCAAAAAGGATGATGTATACGAGCCTGAAAAATTATACGGCAAAGAATTAAGGGTAAGCTGAGTAAAGAAGTTAAAATCTTCAAATCCATTCAAAAAATCTATACCCAAAGAAGCATTTGCAGTCTGCTCGCCGTATTGAAGGTTTAAACTGCTCATATTTAAGGTATCCTTAGAACCGTCAAGCGAAAAAGTTAAAAACTCGCGCTCATTTTTTGTATTTGCGAGGATGAAGTAAGGCGAATTGAATGAGAAACTCTTAAAATCTGTAGTAAAATAAATTTCATCGGAAAAAATATAGTTTTCAACACTCTGCGCTGCATCTTTTAATTTTTGAGAAGTTTCTTTTGGCAAAAAAAAGGCTATATTTTTTAGCACGCTGTCCAAAAAAACATCGGAAGCAACCAGCGACGCTTGCACAACGGAATTTGCCTCGTTTAGATAACTACCTTCAATTTTCACATGAGCACTGGAGTCGTAATCTGAATGCGAATAATCATCAAATTCAAAACTAAAATCGACGGAATTTCCAGAAGGCAAAATTTTAAAATCCAAGGCTGTAAGTGTCTGATTGTCCATAAAAAGTTGCGGAGCAAAGCACATAAAGCCATTTTTATAAGGTTCAATGTAAATTTCAGTTTGCATTATGCCACCATTGTTTAGGGCAAAACGATTAAGAGTAAAAACGCCTGTTGGCTGCTTTGTTTTTATGTCATAAGAGCCAGAAAAATCCATTGAAAGATTTTCGCCTTCGGCTGTAAAATGTCTTGCGAAAATGGTTTGATTTTTGGAAAAAAAGTCGTAATCAAATTTTACTTCGCTACCAAGAATTTTCTTTGGAAGCGAGCATTGCCCTTCAAAAGAAAAATTTAATTTTTCGAAAAATTCATCCACACCATAAAAAGAAGAAGATGCATTCACAGTTCCCGAAAAATTTATCTTTTCAAATTTTTCATACAGAGGATTTTTTTTTCGCATCTTAACCAATTTTAACGGCTCAAATTTTTTTGCAGAACCTTCAAGACTTATCTGTTGATTTTTTAAATTAGCCTCGCACAAAAGCGCATACGGCAACGATGTTCTCATCGTTCGCAATGAAACATTTGAATCTGAATATTTTATAAGGAAATCCAATTTTCCTAAGGTAAAATCCGCTTGGCTTATTTCTCCAAATTTTACCATAAATGAACTGCCTTCCCAGTCGTTAAAAATCGTTCCTGAAAAATCAAATCCAAAGGCGACCAAAAATCGATAATCTCCAGTTTTTAAGTAATCGGTTCTAAAATCAATTCTTCCAGAAGTTTTTATGACAAACGAATCAGAAGAAGAATTTTTTAAAAGCAAAATATTTTTTACAACAAGGATAAAATCGTTTTTTAAATCGTTGTAATGAAACCTTATGTTTCGAAATTGAATATCAAAGGGAATGTTCAATTTTGTTTCAGCAAGATTAAAACTTTTGCTCCTTTTAGAGCCTTCTGCATCCCTATCATTTTTTTTTGCTTGGGAATCGCCTATAAAAAAATTTTTTATATTTTCAAACGAAGAATTGCTTTCAATCGTATCAAATTCAACAGTAACACCATCCAAAACAAGTTTTTTTATCCCTTGAATTGCGTTTTCAGAAAAAAAATCACTTATTTTATACGAAAAAGTTGCTCGCTCAACCTTTAAAAGTTGTTTTTTGCTTTTTGAGTCGCTTACAGTTATGCCTTTTATGTTTATTCCAGCAAGTACAGAAGGCGAAAGCGACTCGTATGCAATGCTGATTCCTATCGTTTCGTTAATCGCTTTTACTTTTTTTTGGAGTTCGAAAGACAGAAAATCGCTCATCCTTATATAAACAGGACGAATTAGAGCAAAAACTCCTATCACAAGAAAGAGAAAAATAAGGCTACCAAGGCTTGTCTTTAATATTTTAGTTTTCATCTTACTTGAACTGTACAAGTTTTAACGGCAAAATAAGTTTCGATAAAAAATCATAACTGACCAATTTCTTTTGATTTTATCTTATTTTAAAAACAAATAACAGGATTTTTGAGGGGATATAATATGATATTAAAAAACTTTGTAGTCTTTGAAGGCATAGACGGCTCTGGAACTTCCACCCAAATTGAACTCTTAAAAAAAAGAAAAGAATCAGAAAGATTTTTCTTTACCGCAGAACCAACTTCGCTCCCTACTGGAAAATTTTTGCGTTCAATTTTAAAGGGAGAATTTGAATTGTCCCCAATAACAACAGCCTATCTGTTTGCAGCAGACAGAGCAGAACATCTTTATTCAAAAAATCCACAAAATCTTGGAATCAAAGCTCTCTGCCAAAACGGAAAAATCGTAATAAGCGACAGGTATGCATTTTCAAGCCTTGCATATCAAAGCGTCAGCACGGGAGAAGACTTGCCCAAATTGCTCAATTCAACTTTTCCACTGCCAGAGCTTCTTTTTTTCTTTAAAATAGACCCAAAAATAAGTTTGCAAAGGGTCGATTCCAGAGGTCAGCGCGAAATCTACGAAAAAGCAGATTTTTTAGAAAAGACAGAAGAACGCTATCAAAACCTTGTAGACGAATACACAAAAAAAGAACCCGGGATGAAAATCATAACTCTCGATGCGACAAAATCAAAAGACAAGGTTGAAAAAGACATCTGGAACTCGCTTTCGACTTTGCTTTAAACTTTTATTTTTCAAGCCGATAATCTAAGCGTGAAAAGATTTTTTCTTCGCTCCTTATTTTTTTTAATTCTCTTAAACCTCGCAACACAAAACGGATTTTCTTACATGGTAAAGTACAAGGAAGATTACTACAAACTCTTCCATGTTCACTATCAGCAATATCCAGACGACGTTATGGAAAACATATACTGGCTTGAACAGGCAGTAAAGGCGGACTTTTGCAATCCACTGTACACGGGAGTCAAAATTGAAGACGAAAAAGATTGGGAAAAATACCGCTACCTTTTTATGATGCACATAAATTTAAAACTTATAGAACAGCACCTGCGGCTTGGGCGGACCTACGACCACAAAGTCGCAAAATTTTACGATGCACCGTGGAAAGATTTATACATAGAAAACCTAAAAAAGACCTTATCTTGCTACGAAGCAGGGCTCTACTACTGGCAAGAAGCAAAACTTTGGGCAGAAAAGGCGAATGTTCCGCGCTTTCAATTTTTAACGCTCCAAGATATTCAAAATTGGGAAGACGAGCGGGAGCGAATCTTTACAGGCAAACTCAACTATCAAAAAATCCTGAACCGCGAAATTTCAAGAGTAAAAAAAGTTATAGCAGATTTTGAAGCGATGACGAGCGATACCTATTAAAATTTGGGCGGCTTTTTGCTCCAATTTGTTTCGCAAAAACCGGGCTATTCGCACTTCGCCGTCTTACGCGGCTCATCCCTCGCTTCGCGGGGGACTGCGGTGCTACTATCCCTTGCCGCTGTAAGCTCGCAGGTACGTAACGGGGCTACAAGTAGACCCTACCGCTGTAAGCTCGCAGGCGGGGCAATATTGCAAGTCAAAATTTTCACCTATCTTTAAAGAAAAACACTTTTTCGCTAAAATGCACAATCATGCAATTTGAAGAAAAAGATATATCTTATCCTCCTGTTCATCCTGGAACAGACAGAACTTTTATCCGTTTTTATAGCGGCTGTCCAGACTTAAACTCAATTTACTACAACGAAGATTCTCAAAATCAACCTAAACGAATCTTTGTAACAGATACAAATGTTGCTTCAATTCCTGCAATAAAACCCTTTATAGAAAACTTTCGAGCAGAAAATTATGCAATTCCAAAGATTCAAGCAGGTCTAATCGCCAAAAGAGGCAAAGACGTTCTTTTAGTTATTGGCAGTGGCGAAACATTTAAAACCATAGAAAACGTGCTTTCAATCTGCAAGGCTGCAATAGATTCAAATGCAGAACGCTCGGCCATTTTTGTTGGAATTGGCGGAGGCGTTATAACAGACTTAACTGCCTTTGCTGCTTCAATCTTTAAAAGAGGCGCAAGGTGCGAGCTCATTCCAACAACCCTGCTTTCAATGGTTGACGCTGCCATTGGCGGAAAAACCGGTTGCGATTTTGACGATTACAAAAACATGATAGGTTCGTTTTTCCCTGCGCAAAAAATTCACATAATTCCATCGTTCATACAAAGTCTTCCTCAAAACGAATACAGGAGTGGTCTTGCAGAAGTTGTAAAAACTGCAATGCTTTATTCATCGCCACTTTTTGAAAAACTCTGTGCAAATCCAAAAATTTTAACAGAAAGAAATTCCACTTTGGTCGAAGAAATGATAAAAATCTGCGTAAACGCAAAAGCAAAAGTTGTAGAACAGGATTTAACAGAAAAAAACATACGCATGCATCTAAACCTCGGGCACACCTTTGGTCATGCACTCGAAAGCCGCGCAGGTCTTGGTGTTATAACACACGGCGATGCAGTTGCTTGGGGAATTGTTCGTGCAGCGGAGCTTTCAAATCGGCTTGGAATCTGCAATCACGATTATTTAGAAAAAGTCCGGAATGCAATCTCGCTTTTTGGCTGGGAAACTAGCGCTATCCATCCTGTTTTAAAAGGAAAATTTGCAAACGATGACGATTTAGCACATTCTCTTTTAGATGCGATGAAAAAAGACAAAAAAAATTCATCATCAAAAATCAAATTCGTGCTTCAAAGCGATATAGAAAACACTCTTGTTACAGAAGTTGAAGACAAGAATATTTTAGAAGTTCTAAAATAAA
This sequence comes from Treponema pectinovorum, assembly GCF_900497595.1. NCBI lineage: Bacteria > Pseudomonadati > Spirochaetota > Spirochaetia > Treponematales > Treponemataceae > Treponema > Treponema pectinovorum. The sequence continues at coordinate 40,067 of NZ_UFQO01000005.1, read as the reverse complement.
ACGGATACAAATGGATACTTCTAAATATTTTGACTGGGCTGCAACTTCTCCCTGCGACAAAGAAATTTTAAAAGACTCTTTTGAAAAATCCCTCGAATTTTATGCAAATCCTTCTGCGCTCCACAGCGAAGGTCAAAAAGCAAGAGAGGTTTTTGAACAGGCAAGAACCCTCTGTGCAAAAAGCCTTGGTGTAAAACCAGAAGAAGTTTTTTTTACAAGTGGAGGAACCGAAAGCGACCATATCCCCTTGCTCTCGCTTTTAAACAGAGAAGCGGATTCGCAAGGCTTTCGAGGTGAAATAATCATCAGTGCAATAGAGCATCCAGCCCTTAGAGAAGAATGCGAACTTTTAAAAAAGCAGGGATTTTCTGTCATAAACGTAAATCCGGACAAAAGGGGTTTTATTTCAGCACAACAAATCGCATCCAAAATAAATTCAAAAACTCTCTACATCTGCGTCATGGCGATCAATAACGAAACTGGCTGCATCCAACCGATCTACGAAATTGCAGATAAGATAAGCGAAGTTTCAAAGGGAAAAAGGCGGCCACATTTTCATGTTGATGCAGTTCAAGCAGCAGGAAAAATCCCTCTGGATTTAAGCTATCCCGGAATCGACAGTGCAGCATTAAGCGCACATAAAATTGGAGGTCCTCGCGGAATCGGGGTTCTGGTTTTGAAAAAAAATATAAAACCTTTTTTAACAGGTGGCGGTCAAGAAAAAAATATCCGTTCAGGAACAGAAAATCTCTTTGGCGCAATAGCGTTTTCAAAATGCTTGGAAAAATATTATATACAAGGCGAAGGTCAAATTGCTCCAAAGGATAAAACCTACGAAGAAAAAATTGCACTATTAAAAAAACAGGAAGAAAATACGATTTTTTTTATAGATGAACTATCGAAAATTCAAAACTGCACCATAGTTCCTGCACTAAGAGCAGACTCCTCTCTTGAAATTCAAAAACGATTCAGCCCGTATGTAATTCAAGCGTCGTTTAAAGGGATTCCAGGCAAAGTGATGTTGAGAGCGTTGGACGCAAAAGGCTACAGCATCTCTACAGGGAGTGCCTGCTCTGCAAAAAAACAGAATCGTCCTGTTCTGGCTGCAATGAACGCAAGCCAAGAAATTCAAGACACCGCAGTAAGATTCAGTTTTGGGCATCTTACAAACAAGAGCGATATAGAGGGACTTTTGAATGCCATAAAAGAAATTTGCAAGGATTTTTTCTAAAAAACTATTCTTCGGCTGGAGTTTCAATCTTCGATTTTATGTGAATAACTTTTCCAGTGCGTTTTATTCCATCTGGAAGTCGTTTGTCGTCGTCGGTTTTTCTTCTATAAACTTTTTTCTGCGATTTTGCACCGTATTTTTCTGCTTTTATCGCTTTTTTTTCTGAACGAGTTTTTTTTCTATTTTTTTGCTCTTTGTCGATATATTTGAGCGCCTCATCAAGTCCGCCTAAAACTTTTTGCATATCTTCTTGAAAAATAGAAATCTGATGCCGGTCAAAATCAGAACCATCGCCTTTTTTGCTTTCGACAATCTGAAGGAAAATATCTCCATTTCGGTTTTCCTTTACGTTAAAAAAATAAGAACGATTGTCCAAGACAACTTCTGTCGTATAAAGTTCACCGCGAATACCCATGATTTTCCTTCCTTAAAAAAATGTCTTCACAATATATTTTTTTTTCTGAATATAATCAAGCAAAAACTCAATAATTAAACGAAAGCCTTTGGATTGGGCTTGGTCCGATTTTTCTGCAAATCTCTCTGTGATATGCAGTGGGATAGCCTTTGTGCTTTGCATAGCCATATTGAGAATAGATTTTATCGTATTCAACCATTATCCTGTCGCGCTGAACCTTTGCAAGAATCGAAGCCGCCATAACTTGAGGATATTTACAGTCCGCTTTTGGTTCTGCGACGCAAGGATAAGAAATTTCAGGACAAAAATTTCCGTCTACAATCGCATTTATAAGCAAAGGAGTTTCCGTTCCTAAAGGAATTAAAATGCCGTTCTTTTCTGCCCACTCTGGCAATTTTTTGCACATCTGTTCAAAAGCATTTTTCATAGCCAAGAGACTCGCTTGCAAGATGTTGATTCTATCGATAACATCGTTTTCTACAAGTGCAACCGCCCAGCACGATTTTTCTTTTATTACGCGTTCTGCCTGCAACCGTTTTTTTTCTGAAAGTTTTTTTGAATCATTTAAAATCTCAAAAGGAAAATCCTCTGGTAAGATTACTGCTCCTGCTGCAACAGGTCCTGCCAAAGGCCCACGACCTGCTTCATCTAAGCCACAGACAAAAGTCATCGCATTAAAATCCTTGAGAGGCGTTTGCACTATCTTCTAAAATCAAGGTGTCTTTATCTGCCCAGATCGGAGTAAGGCCTCGCAGCTTTTTTTCAAATTCACCAGAATAAACATTTCCAGAAAGTTTTACATTCGCCTTTGAAAATTCTGCGATGCGTCCCAGCTGAGAAACCACTTTTGCATCGGTATTCCTGCATTCAAAAAGTCCGCCATTTATGCTGAAGTTTACAGATGTCGAAGCAACAACCGAAACTCTGGAAGATTTTAAAAATATTTTTGAATCAATCGCATTTAAGGCACAACCATAGTAAGAAGATTGAACCGTAAGCCCCGTATTCAACAATTCAAGCACGGAATTTTCTGCGGAAAATGCAGTCCCGCTATCTAAAAATAACGCTAAAATTTCGCAATCCTTAAAACTTGCAGTTGAATTATTCAAGGTTAAAAAAGTTTTTTGGGATAGATTTTTTGCCGTGCTAGTATCATCATTTTTAAGTTCTTTTTTCAAAATGATATTTTCGCATTCCAAACTTGCGCCCTGTACTAAAAGCGTTGCTCCTTCTGGAAAAATAAAATTGCAATCATCACGGGCAATAAAATAACAATTTGAAGAAATAATATTTTCTTTTTGAGGCAAGATAAAATTTCCCTTTACATAAAAACGCGAAGATTTATTTGAATTGATTACGGTTAATGCCTGTTCAAAATTTGCAAAAGGTTTTTGACTGCTGCCATCTGCATCAATAGGAGAAGCATTTGAATCCAAATAATAATTGTAGCCGTCTATAACAACGCGATATTCGGAAATTGAACTGAAATTTCCGCTTTCGTCACAGGCATAGGCACAAACTTTATAAAAAACAGGATTTTTCTCTTCCCCATTCAAAGAAAACGAATTGGAATAGAGTTTAAAATTTCCCGCCTGCCATTCATCGAACTCTTTTGAATTATAGTCCATCCCTTGAGCGACAAGTTTTTCTGAAATTTTTAGTGGCTCGCTTACTGCATAAAAAATTTTTGCATCGCTTTCGGCCTTTAATTTTAACTCAACTTGCCCTCGTGAATAAAAACCAATTTTATCGCTTATAAACTCTGGAGGAAGAGGAGGCTGTTTATCCACTAAAAAATACGCTCTTTTATTGCCTTGAAAAACTCCATCTGCATAAAAAGCAAAAACCGCTTCTCCGCTGATGCTGTCACCTTCAAAAGTATCAAAGGTTGCAGTTGTAAAAAGTCCTCCGTCAGCTATAAGACTTCCACTTACACCAGACGAAACGAGTTCCATCCTATAACGCAAATCTCCATCAATCAAAAAATTTACGCTTTTTTGTGGTGTAACATCCATTTTTAAAACAGGCTCGCTAGGCAACACAAAACTTTGAACAGGATTTCCCTTTTCATAAGCAACACTCTGCCAACTAACAGTATGCGGAATGCTCCTGTCTAAAGTAACAGGAATTTTTGAAGCTGACCAAATTCCGCCGTCTATGCTCCAAATAAGTTTTTCGCCTGTAAAAGCAAAAGTGTTCCAATCTCGAATTTCAAAAGGAACATAAAATTTAGAAAGCGTTCCAACAAATTCCGCACTTGTAAATATTACAAACCGCCAGGATTTTTTGCCATTTTTAACAGTACAAGGAAGATACCTCGAAAGTCGATTTTGAGAATCTAAAGAAAGATTTGCACCTTCAAGATAAGGTATATTTCCTTCGCCGAGTTTATAATAAAAAGATTTTGGAATAGAAAACGTCTCTTCTGTAGAATAAGGAAAAATTCCTTTAAAAACGATATTTTTGATGAAAGAATCTTCTTCCGAGCCTTCTTCGAATGGATTTATCTCTTGAACATTGTAGTTTATTTCAACTTCTTCTTTTAAATCACCTTTTACAGCGGTAACTTTTACGTTTACTCTTCCAACAGAATCTATTAAGACAGGACCGTCATACGCAAAACCAGAGACAAGAGGATCTGTTCCAGAAAGTGAATAAAAGCATTCGGCTTTGTCGGCAACATCGATTACCAAAACCTGCTTGTTGTTAAAATTTCCTGCAACTGGAGAAATTACCCTTTGAGCAAAGGTTAAACCCGTAAAAAAAAGAATTGAAAAAAACAAAACAAACTTTTTATTCATCAATAAACTCGCCGTAATCCTAAATTTTATTTTATTTAAAAAATGGTCCTAAAACATTCCTCAATTCTGGATCATTTTTAAAATAAAATTCTTCAAGCTCTTCACTTTTTAAGCCAACAAGTTCGTGGCTCATATAGTGAATCCATCTATCGTCTTCTTCCTTTTCTATATCAAATTTTCTACACCAATAATCTGGCTTTATAGGAAGAGTTTCTTTATAAGTAAAATTTTTAAAATCGTGAACAACAACTTTTATGTCAGAACGAGGAACGCCTTTTTCTAGAAGATATTCAACCAAAAAATTTAAAGTTCTTCCTGAATCATAAATGTCGTCTACCAAAAGGATTTTATCGCCTGGTCGCAAAAATTCTGGAGAATAGGTCCAGCCATCAATCCTTATCGCTTCGTGCTGTTTTATGTCGGAATAAGAGCGTGCTACAACGGCTGCGTACAAAACAGGTTTTTTACCTCTTAGTGCAAGTTTAAAATATTCGCTTATAACATTTGACATATAAGCACCGCCACGCAAAGAAGTGTATATTATATCTGGGACAAAACCATCCTGCAAAATTTTGTGTCCAAGTTTTAAGGCGTCATTACGAACGGTGTCGTATGGTAAAAATTCTTTAAGCATTTAAATTTCCTTGTTTTATCAAATTAGAGTGAAGCAATTTTACAATTAAAAACTCAATTTTACAATATTGAACAGAGCAAGGAACAGACGCTAAAATGAGCAATAAAACTAAAACTACAAAACGGCAAGATGAAGCGATTTATTTTATTTTTCATTGCATTTTCTCTTTTCTTTCAAACAAAAATCGTTTCCCAAGTTTTTAAAAATACCGATTTTTCATTAAGCGTAAGCCCTGCAATCCTCTACACGAGCGGATATCTGGGAGAAATTTTATACTATTCAAAATCTTACGACGAAAGCAAAAAGATAAGTTTTTTAGAATGGCAGAAAAATCTATTTTTATACGGAGCAAAGATAGAAAGCCGATACAAGAGATTTCATTTTGATTCTAGTTTTTACACTTCGATAAGAGGTTTAAACTCTGGCGTGATGAAAGACAGCGACTGGCTAAATACAGAAAACTACGAGATGAAAACGACCTACTCTGTTGGCGATAATAAGATTGCAGAAAATTACGATTTTGGTGCAGAATTTTATTTTGATTTTAATCCTAAAAAAAACATAACGATAAGCCCTTCAATTTCTGTTCAATATCAATACGACTCATTTAAAAGAGGAGATAGCAAAGGCTGGTACGGAGAAAGCAAATATTCAAAAGACGGCAAAATGCACTGGTGGTATGAAGAACAAGCTCAAGAATTTCCTTACTATGACACAAATACAGGGAAAAATTACAAACTAGCTGGAGCAGATTATTACAGGCACTCTGTTCTTACTTGGATAGGAATAAGATTCGCTATGAAAATATCCGAAAATTTTAAAATAAACTACGGTTTTGAAATAGCACCATTTTCATATTTTTATGCGATAGATACTCACTGGGGACGAGACAATTCTACAATGCAGTTTTATGGCAAACATTACAAACAAATTCAATATGGAATTTTCCCCAATATAAAAATGTCTTTAAGTTCTACAATAAAACTTTCTGATTTTTTTGATATAAATCTAATTTTTATATCGATTTTCAATACATATATTCCAAAAGGAACTCTTTCTTCTGACTACATCGACGGAGACAAACAGAACAAATATTACAGGATTGGTCAAGCAACAGGAATATTTGATAATACTGTATATTTTGGCATAGGTTTTAAATTTAAAATTTTATAAAAAAAGCCTTTCGATATAAAACCGAAAGGCTTAATTTTAGATTTCGTTATAAGGATTAGTATTCAATAACTTCATCTTCAAATGGAAGAACTTCACCCTTAGTATCTGTAAACTTGAATTCTGCTGTAAGATGTTTTGCTGGATAAATATTTGCATACATAGCCATTTTCATCTGTGTCTTTTTTGCAAGACCGCTCTGTGCTTTTGTAATATTAACAGTTTTTACAACATTTTTTGAAGCCTGAGCATCTGCCAATGTTTTATAGTAAGAAACAACATAAGAGCCGTCTTCATTCTGTTCAACCTTTATAGAAACAACAACATTGCCTTTATCATCAATTTTAAAATCTGTAGTAGCAAAGTCATGGAAAGTTCCTGATGCAGGAAGAATTTGATTTTCTGTAGCAGGGGTTGTTCCGTCTTTTGTGAAGTTACGAACTGTTGTGTAGTTGTTATCTTTTAGTAAAGCATCTTCATAAGAAGAAATGTAAGTTCTCAACTGCTTTGTTACTCCATTATATTGAACAGCAGCAACTATAAAGCTATATGCGTCAGTTGTTGATACAGAATCTTTCATGTTAAATACAAAGCCTGCAACGCCTTCAAAAGTGTTCTTATCATTTGGCGTAATTGTTATTGTACAAGTAGAGCCATAGTGTTTTGTTGCAAGCTTTTTAAATGCACGATAATAGTTAGCAGTATTAGCTACAGCACCATTGTCAGTATTTTTTGCATGTTTTACATTCCCAGAAGAGTCTATAGTTATATAGCTATTGTCAAAATCAACCTTTTTTCCGCTAAAAGCAGACTCTTCATCATCTTTACATCCCACAAAAGCGAATGCAGCAACTAAGGCTGCTGTTGTAATCAAAACTTTTGAAAGTTTCATTTCTTTTTCTCCTTACGCTTGCCGATTCTTCAACCTATATCGATAGCGCTATCTCAAACTATAGTCTATCGTGTAGTTTTTTTCCACTTTTAAATGCAAATTAAATTTTTTCTAACAACTTTTTACTTATTTTTATAAAATAATAGATTTTTTTTAAGTTTATCTTTTTAAGCTTTCCAAAAGTGCCTTGCAACCACTATAGATGTCGTTCCAAGTTTCTTCAAAATTGCCTGTATACCAAGGGTCTGCAACATCGCGTGATTGCCCTGTGTATTCGAGCATTTTGTGGATTTTATGCCGTTCCGCTGAATCTGCAAGTTTTGTCAAATCTCGAATGTTTTCTTCATCCATCGCTATGATTAAGTCATAAAATGAAAAATCATCTTTTTTCACTAAAACTGCGCGGTGGTCTGTAAACTCAATTTCTTTTTCTTTAAGAACCGAAACAGTTCCCCTGTGAATAGGACTTCCAATTTCGTCCCTGCGGCAAGCGGCGCTTTCTATAAAAAATTCTTTCTGTAAACCGCTCATCTTTACAAGGTGCTTCATAACCATTTCTGCCATCGGCGAGCGACAGATATTTCCATGGCAGACGAACAATATTTTTCGCATTCGCCGATTTTACAAAAAAAAGTGATTTTATACTATAATTTTGAAATATGATTAAACGCGCAGGTTACGCAGATTTACCGCTTCATACAGGTGTTGTTCCAAAATGGCTTGCAGACAGGATGATGTCTTTAGGAACTGCAATCATGGAAGCGTTAATACTTAGATACGGCAAAAAAGAGGCGTTGGTTCGCTTGAGCGATCCGCTTTGGTTTCAAAGTTTTGGCTGCGTTTTGGGAATGGACTGGCATTCTTCTGGAATAACGACAAGCGTAATGTATGCGTTAAAACGCGGTTTAAACAGGCGTGCAAAGGAACTTGGGCTTGTAGTTTGCGGAGGAAGAGGCAAATACAGCAGAAAAACGCCAGAAGAATTACAGATACTTGCAGATATGACAGGTATGGATTCAAATTATCTTATAAATTCTTCAAAACTTGCAGCAAAAGTCGACGGGTGTGCAGTGCAAGACGGATTTTCGTTATATCAGCACAATTTTATTTTAAGCGACGAAGGCGACTGGGTTGTAGTTCAGCAGGGAATGAACACCGGAGAAAAAAAAGCGAGACGATATCACTGGTCGTCTCAAAATTTAAGGAGTTTTGTAGAAAATCCGCACTCTGGAGTTACAGGAGAAAACAAAGGCACTATCTTAAACCTTGCAGATTCTCTTGCAGATAATACGCGCTCAAAAATCTTGACTTTAACGCACGAAAATCCAGACAAACTGCTAAAAGAAATTAAAAAAATCTATCAAAGCGAAAGCGCTCAACTTGAACTTTTTAATGATGCAGGCGAAACAAAAACAAATATCGAAGAAATAAAAACCTGCGAATCAAAAAACAATATCGAACAAACTTCAATTCTCATAAAAAACGACAGAAATCTCGTTATGCCTGCCCGCCACGAATTAAAAGCACAAGATGTGGATTTAAAAAAGTTGGGTGCGGTTCTTGCAACTGCATACGAAAACGACAACAAAAATTTTGAAAGCCTGCTTTTAACGCAAGGTTTGGGCGCAAGAACTCTTCAAAGCCTTACCCTTGTAAGCGAAGTTATCTTTGGAACTCCAAGCCGCTTTACAGACCCAGCACGTTTTAGTTTTGCACACGGCGGAAAAGACGGGCATCCTTTCCCTGTGCCAACAAAAATCTATGATGAATCAATAAGAATTTTGTCCGACGCCATAGAAGAAAGCAAATTGGGTTACAACGAAAAAAGCGAATGCCTTTACAGGCTGCACAAAACAGCAAACCACATCGAAAAAAATTGCCTTCCAGAAACGGATTTTGAAAAAACGATTGACTGGGAAAAACGAAATTCAAAAAACTGGGGCGGTAAAACCTGTTAAAAATAACATTTGCGATACACATATATTTTTGTTGTTTTAACTTTTAACTATTTGTTATGTTTTCTTGAAAAATACAGGTTTTTTAATGTAGTGTATCAAAATGAAAGATGAATTAAAACAAAAAGTATTAACCCTTATAAACTCCCGTTCTGCAGCAAGAATTCCAGAAGCAAAGTTCAGTTTTTCTGCAACTCTAAACCAATTTATCGATTATTATTTTACAGAAAAACAAGCGGAACAGCACTGGGAAAAAATCTCAAAACGCCACTTTGAACTTGAACAAAAATTAGATAAAAAAGTAAGTCTCTATCTTGCAATCGTTGATTATTTTACGAACGACAATCAATTTTTTCAATCGCCAGTTTTGGTAGAAATAAATGTTTTGCGAGAAGCAGAAGAAGCCGCTATGCTAGACCCACTTACAGGGGCTTTTAACAGGCGGTATATGGACATTTATTTGCGAAAAGAACTCAACCGCTGTAACCGCTATGAAAAAAATCTTTCCATAATGCTTTTAGACATAGACGATTTTAAAAAGATAAACGATACCTACGGTCATGTAATTGGCGACACGATTCTTGCTGAAATTTCTGCAATTTTTAAATCTACAATCAGAACAGAAGACGTTTTTTGCCGTTATGGTGGCGAAGAATTTTTAATCATAATGCCAGAAACAAAAGCCGAACAGTCTTTAAATCTTTTTGAACGAATACAAAAAAAACTTTTAACGAGCGAACTTTATGCAAACTTTGGAGTAACCGTTAGCGCAGGAACTGCCATGTACACTCCAAACAAAGATGACCTTGCAAACTTGATACGCTATGCGGATATAAGCCTTTACAAAGCAAAAGCCAACGGAAAAAATCAAATCGTAAAATTTGAAAAAAAATACGCTTAAAAATCAGGTTTTGCCTTTCGATAATTTTAGTTGCCAGCGATCGCAGTCTTTTTTTATCCTGTTATGCTGCGAACGAATTTCAAAGATGCGGGAACATCTTTTACTCCTTCAAAAATCAAATAAGCGTTTGGCTCTTGTTCCATTATCACAGGAAGAAAATCTTTCCAGCCCATTATGCCCTGCCCCAAAGGTGCAAGCTCAAGCTCCCCATCTTTTACAACATAATCTTTTAGATGAAAACCGCAGATTTTTCCCTTAAAAAGTTTTAGGCAAGTTTCAAAAATTTCTGAACGCTTTTCGTGATTACCAATGTAAAGGTAATTATAAATATCAACTATAAATCTAAAGTTTTTTTGACCAGGGTCAATTTCGTCTGCAAGTCGTTTTAAAACTTCAGGCTTGTACATGCAGTGTCCCCACGCGCCTTCTATTGCCATACAAACGCCACTTTCCTCTGCAATTTTTGGCATGCGTTCAAAAACTTTTTTTACTTCCTGAAAAGCCTCTTCCGTCTGGTTTTTAGGATTGTAAGTCCACTTGTCATCGTTGTAACTGCCGCTTTCAGAAGCAACAAATTTTGCACCAAATTCTTTTGCATGCCTCAAATGGTCAGCATATTTTTGCGAGCCCAGTTCAACTTTTTCTTTATTGGAGTGAACAGGATTAAAATACGCTCCCAAAATCGGAATTTCTACGTTGTATCTGTTAAAGCCGGTTCTAATTTCGTCTATAACTTGAGGGGTTAAAGTTCCGGGATTTCCGTTCTGCCCTTCCACAGCCTTTGCTATTGCAAGCTGAACTCCGTCAAAGCCCCATTCAAAAGCAGTTTTTCCAAGCCAGTCGGCGCTACCTTTTCCAATGTCGTGCGGTCTAATCAAAATTTTCATGGCAAAATTATAGCATAAAATTAAAACTAAAAAAAATACGATTGCACAGAATAAGGGGCTTGCGCCACTTGCGTGTAGCCGGCAGTTCTGGAGTTCGCTAAGCGCTCATCGTCCTCGTCGCTATGCTCCTGCGGTCGACGGCTTCGCCGCTCCGCCATTGCCTAAGCCAAAAAACAACGCATTACAAATTTACATAACTTGTTTAAATCCTGCATACCGTTATAATTTAGCCGTTATGAAAACCGCTCTTTATTTAATTCCAAACACTTTAGGCGAAACGCCACTGAATTTTGTAATTCCTCAGGAAAATGCCAATATAATTAAAAACATTCGGCACTTTATTGTAGAAAGCAGAAAATGCGCTGTTAGGTTTTTGATTGCAAACGATAAAACTTTCCCGATAGAAGAATGCACTTTTACGGAACTTTCAAATCATACGCCAAAGGACGAAGATTTAAGCCACATTTTAGACCCAATTTTAAAAGGGCAGAGCATTGGTTTAATAAGCGATGCCGGCTGTCCTGCGGTGGGCGACCCCGGAAAGCTTGCCGTTGAACTTGCACACAAAAAAAATATCGCAGTCGTTCCTCTTGTAGGACCAAACTCCATGATTTTGGCACTTATGGCGAGCGGCTTTAACGGACAAAACTTTGCATTCAACGGATATTTGAGTGCAAAAACTGGCGAGCGAGAATCAAAACTCAAGCAGCTGGAAAACAGAGCTTACAAAGAAGACCAGACGCAACTTTTTATAGAAACGCCTTACAGAAACGAAAAGATGATTGAATCGATAATAAAAGTCTGCAAAGCAGAAACAAAATTGTGCATAGCTTCGGCTCTTACAACTCAAAACGAATTTATTGCAACTAAAAAAATTGCAGAATGGAAAAAATCTAAAATTCCACAGTTAAATAAAATTCCAACTATATTTTTGATTTACAAATAGAACTGCACACTGAGTGTTTATTGTTTGCACGGGGCGTTGCGGGGTGTCCCCGTCAGAAGGGGTAGCGGACAAGACCGCAGGAGCAAAGCGACGAGGACTTGGGAGCGAGGGGAAGGCTTTCCCCTCCTAAATTATTTTAATTTCTTCTTTTTCCAAAGAGCCTTAACAAAGCTAAAAGCAGGTTTACAAAATCCAAATACAATTCCAGCGCTGCAAGTATTGAAACTTTTTTGTAGTCCGCGCTGTCTTTTGCCATTTGAGCAGTCTTTAAGATTTTTTGACTGTCGTAAGCAGTTAAACCTGTAAAAACTATGATTGTCGCAATGCTTATGAGCAAGTCGAGCATTGTAAGTGGTGCCTTTGCAATCATAGCGATAACAAAATGCAGCACTGAAGCGAGTATTATTCCGAGAAGTACCATATAAAGATAGCGTGCCATTTTTGAAAGGTCTTTTTTTGTAAAAGTTCCATATATGCACATAACTGCAAATGTTATTGAAGTTGCAAGAAAAGCGTTTGCTATTGAAGAAACTTCGTAAATTGCAAAGATGCTAGAAAGAGTTATTCCGTTTACTACAGAATAAAGCACAAATCCTGCAATCGCAGAGGCTACGCTCATCGTCCTGATTTTTGCCGTTAGCCAGATGACTATTGCAAATTCTAAGATGCAAAGTGCTAAAAATCCAAAATTGCTCTTGCCAAAAAGTGCCCTTCCAAACGAGGTAAATACTAATCTGCCGTCTGGAGTTTGGCTGAATATATTTAAAGCTGTTATGTATGCAACTACTGCACTTAAAAACAGCGCGAAAGCCATCCAGCCATAAGTTCGTGCCAAGAATCTTGATTTTTCAATATCGGTTAGGCGAACTGCCCTTGTTTCTGTCATATATTCAACCTCCAAATTCTGTGCTATCTGCCTTATTTTAGCAATTCTGCAATCTTAGGTCTATTCCAACGCAGTGCCATTTGATACGGAGTTTCGCCACTCAAATTTTTTACATTGCGTTCAAGTCCCAAACTTAAAAGATGCTGAATTTGAGTCTCGTCCGCTAGACGCGCTGCATAGTGCAAAATTGAATCTCCATTTGTGTCTGACTTTTGGGCATTGTGTTTTACGATTGCATCCAGTATTTCGATATTGCCGTTTTTAAACGCGTTTGTAAGTGCACTATCGCCCTCAACTGTTGCAACAAAAGGATTTGCTCCCTTTTCCAAAAGCGTAAGTGCGAGTTTTTTCTGATTTGAACTTACAGCCATATTTAGAGGTGTCATTCCTTTGCCGTTTCTCTGGCTTACAGGATAGCCCATGCTCAAAAGCATTGTAAGTTGTGCTGGAGTAACTCTTCTTTCTACAGCGATATGGATTGGAGTATTACCGTCGGAATCAACTATATCTTTATTGCTTCCTAAAACCGCTTTTAAAATGTTCTCATCATAGCGCAAAACGAGGCTAAAAGGACTATCTCCATACGAATCGCGCGAAAGCGGAGAGCCTCCTGCCTGCCTTATCAAATTGATTATGTTGATATTTGCACTCAAAGCGGCTTCGTGATAGGCATTTCTTCCGTTCATTTCCTGGATATGAGGATTTGCTCCATTTGTAAGTAGAAGGCTTACCATCTGCTCACTTCCAGCCTGAATTGCGTCGATTAAAACTGTTCTACCTGTAACATCTGTTGCGTTTACATCGGCACCGTATGATAAAAGAAGAATTGCCATTTCTTTTTTATTTGAACGACAACAGTCGCTCAAGGCGGTTTTTCCAGCAAGGTTCTGTGCATTAACAGCAAAGCCCAAAGAAATTACGGATTTTGCAGCTTCCAAACTGTTCCATTTTACCGCATAGTGCAAAGGTGTATTTCCTAAATGATCGCGAGTCAGATTTGAGCGAGTATCTGTGATAATTCCCTTTTCTACCAATAGATTTATAGTTGAAGGCGAATCCGCTTTTACCGCGGAAAAAAGTGCCGATTCTCCATTTGCATTTACAGCGTTTACATTTGCACCTTTTTGAATCAAAGCCAAAATTGCAGAATTAAGTTTCCATTCAGCAGCATAATGCAGAGGTGTGTTTCCGGCACCGTCTGTAGTATTTAAAGTCCTGCTCGTTATAAGCCAGTCCTGAACTTCGCCGCCGTTTGTAAGAGCAACTCTTAGTGGGGAATTATTATCTGTGTTTGTCGCAAATATATCCGCATTGTTTGAAAGCAAAAGATCGCCAGTTTGTCTTTGATTTTTTATGACCGCAAGATAAAGAACAGAATCTCCACGCTTATTTCTTGCATTTACATCCGCTCCTGTATCAACAAGATATTGAATATATGGGAACGGGCTGTCTTTTAAGATTGCAGTGTGTAAAGGGGTGTTTCCTGCACTGTCTTTTGAAAGCACATTTTTTGTGGTTACAAGATTTTTTAGCATTTCGATTGTGGGACTTTCCAGCGCATATTCCAATGGAGTTTTGCCGTTCATATCTTCTGCATTTATGTCCGCACCGTTTTGTGCGTAAAAAATTACGTGTTCTATGTTTTTCTTTTCGATTGCAAGGCTCAATGGAGTTACGCCTTTTTTATTGCGTTCATTTATTGGAGCACCAGCTTTTACCAAAAGTTGCAGAACTTCAGGAGAAACTGCTGCCATCGTTGCGACGTGTAGCACTGTATCGCCATACATATCCTTTTGCATGACATCTGCATTAAACGATAGAAGCGCACTGTACATTTCAAGTTGCGATTCTCGCGGAATTATCAAAAGGAAAGGAGTTTTTCCAACAGCATCCAAAGCGTCAACCTTTGCCCCAGAACTCAACAAAAGTTTTGCGATTTCTACCCTTCCATAACGAACAGCCTCATGCAAAGGTGTAGAACCTGCAATATCTTGTGCTTGCAAAAGGTCGGTCTGTCTTACATAAGTTTTTTCATTCAAAAGATAACTTACAACTCCTGTATGACCTAAGATTGTTGCAAGATGAAGCGGAGTTTGACCGTCAGAAAAACGAATCATAGTGTTGCGGGTGCGAACTGCATCTTCAAAATAAGAGAATTTGCCTCTCTCGCCTTCTGCACCTGCCTGCAAAAGCTTTGCCGCAATCCTTATAGGTATAATTTCTTGAGCGCTTTCGTAACAGATTGAAACAGGATTTTTTCCAAAATTATTTTTTTGAGAAAGCGGAAGTTCATTTTTTATGCAATAATCAATAGCTTTTTCGTCTGATGTCCTAACAAAATAATGAACGATATTTTCGCCGTTTACATCTTTTAAAGCTGCAGTCTGCTGATTTATCATCACATCATACCATGGTTCATTTTTTGCAAGGGCAATCTGCAAGGCCGAATTTTCATTGGCATCTTTTGCAAAAATATTGGCTTTTAGAGCAATTAAAGTTTTTGCAGCGTCTATGCTGTTATTTTTTACAGCAACCAAAAGAGGCGTATCTCCGTCGGAGTTTACAATTTCTGTATCCGCACCTTTTATAATCAAAAAAGTTATCAAATCGCTTTGATTTACCCTAGCACAGACGTGGAGAGCAGTTTCTCCTTTTTCGTCCTGACCGTTTATCTCTGCTCTTGCAGCAAACAATTCTTTAGCTTCGTCATAGCGACCTTCTTTTATAAGATCTTGAATAGAGTCGTTTTTTGGAGCTGGCGCAGAAGCGCACGAATAAAGTGCAAAAATGAAAGCTGCTGAACAAAGTACTGGCAAATATTTTTTTAAAATCGATTTTTTCATCTTTTCTCCTATAAAAATATTTTTAAGGAAGTTTCAATTTCCGAAAAATGTTTTTATTAAACCGCTTGCACAAAAAAGGAAACGGCAATTCTATAGGAAAGTTTATAATACAATCCTTCATTCTCTATTATCGGAAAATAAGAATTTAAATTTTAGATTTTTTCTGCGAGGTCTAAAAATCTTCTAAATGCTGAGTCTGGCTTTTTTAACTCTTTAGAACCGCGAGTAATCTTACAAAGCGACATCGAAAATTTTTTTGCAATATCGCGTTGAGTCGTTCCCTTGTCGATTTCTTTTACCAAAAGCCATCGCATCGCAAAATCTTTGAGTTCCGCTTTTGTAAAAAGACATTCAAAAAAGTCATATATCAGTTTTGGGTCGTTATTTTTGGAAATAAGATTGCACATCTCTTTTAAACTTTCGTCGAGTGCTTCTTGTGTCGCTTGATTTTCTTCGCTCTTATTCATAGAAACATAATATAATAAAACGCTCGAGTTATGGCAAATTTTTGCAGAAAAATACGAAAAAGGGAAAAAAGGCTCATAAACGAAAAAGTACATCTGAAACTTTAGGCAAACCTAATACTACAGCATTTTGTCATTTTATTTCGGCTGGTTTTAAACTTCAAAACATCGCAACCTGTGGATTTTTTGTTTATCTAAACTAGAAAGTTCTTTCCATGGCGGGCACTCTTCAAAGCAGTGTTTTTTTGCTTTTGTGCAGCGGTGAGCAAAGGGGCAGCCTTTTAAATCTGTAAGTGAGGATTTTATTTCTCCTGCATTTTCGCTTGCTGTTCCAAGTGCACCTTCAAATAGAAGTTTTGAATACGGATGCACGGCTGTTTTATAAAAATCAGCAGCGTCCGCTTCTTCGAGCAAAAAGCCTCGGTACATTACTCCTATCCTATCGCAAAAATAGCAGCTTACGCGTAAATCGTGTGCTATAAAAAGATAAGAAAGACTTCGAGTTTTTTTTATATCCTTTAATAAATTTAATATCTGCCCTTGTATGCTCACATCCAAGGCAGAAACAACTTCATCGCAAAGCAATAATTCAGGATTTCCCAATAATCCTCGTGCTATTGATATTCTTTGCCTTTGCCCTCCTGAAAATTGTGAAGGCCGTTTATCTAAATCGCTTTTATCTAAGCCAACTTCTTCGATTATCTTCTGTGCTTTGCATAAGAGTTCTTCTTTTGAGTCAACTTTTTTATTGCTTTTTGCAAAATATAAGCCATCTGTCAAAATTGAATAAACTGTAAGCCTAGGATTTAAAGAGCGTGCAGGGTCTTGAAACACATATCTTATTGTTCCATCATTTTTTGAGTTAAAGCAGATGCTTCCATCGTCGCCTTTGTACATTCCTGCCAAAATTTTTGCCAAAGTTGATTTTCCAGAGCCAGACTCGCCAACTATTCCGTAAGTCTCGCCGCGCCGTATATAAAAACTTACATCGTTTAAAGCATGAACAAATCTATCTTTGCGTGCGAAAAATCCTGAATCGAGGGAAAACTTTTTTGAAAGATTTTCTACTTCCAAAATGTTGTCGTAAAAATTTGAATCGTCTTTCATTTATATACCCACCAACATCTTGTAACACAAATCGCTTGCTTTGCATTCTTGTTTTGCAAAAGCGCAGCGCTCAAAAAATGGGCAACCGTCTTGTTCTTTTGAACTGTCGTAAACTTTTCCAGGAATTGAAATCAAATTTTGTTTTGTATAATGAATTCCAAACTCTGGGATTGAAGCAATAAGTGCTTTTGTATAAGGATGCTTTGGCGATGATAAAAGTTTTTGCGTTTCGCCTTTTTCCATTATTTTTCCGCCATACATTACAACGACTGTGTCGCAGAATTGAGCGATTAACTTTATGTTGTGGCTTATAAAGATTATTGAAAGTCTGCGAGTTTTATTCAGGCGACGCAAGAGATTTACAATCTGTGCCTGAACCGTAACATCCAAAGCGGTTGTTGGCTCGTCCGCAATCAAAAGCGAGCAATCCTGTGCAAGCGATAAAGCGATGCTTATCCTCTGTAGCTGACCGCCAGAAAACTGATGCGGGAAATTTTTTAAGCGATTTTGAGCATCCGTTATTCCAACTTCTTCGAGTAAGGCACAAGCTTTTTTTTGTGCTTGTTCTTTTGTAATTTTTTTATCTGAATTTAAAAAGGTTTCGTAAAAGCACGAAAAGATATTTTGCAAAGGGTCAAACGCTCTGCCACTTTCCTGAAAAATCATGCCAATTTTTTTGCCTCGAAAATCTCTTTTTTGAAGAGAAGATAATTTTTGCAAATCGATAAAATTTTGTCCGTCGTTAAACAAAATGCTTCCTGTAACTTCTGCATTATTTGGAAGAAGTCCTGTTATTGCTGTTGTAGAAACTGATTTTCCAGAACCGGATTCTCCTACAATACCTAAAATTTCTCCACGCCTTACATCAAACGAAACATTTCTTACCGCATAGACTAATTTTTTGTCATTTAAATTTTTTGATAAAAAGCTAACTTTTAGATTGCGCACAGAAAGTATATTGTCCTTATTTAACGATAATGCGGAGCGTTGCGAGGCCGCAGAGACATTTTTTTGTGCCTCGCATAAAGGGGTGGCAGAAGATGCGGATGCAGCTGGCGCCAGGGGAGCGTTCTCCCCTCCTTTATCTTTATTTCGAATTTTTCGAGTTTTTTTCTTAAAAATTATGTTGTAAGGATCAAAATAGTCCCTAAGGCAGTCGCCAAAAAAATTGAATGCCAGAGTTACCAAAAGTAAAAGCACGACGGGAATCAAAAGCCACGGAAAGTTTTTTAAATTTGAAAGCGTCGAAATTTCTCGATTTATCATTGAACCCCAGCTTACCGCCGGGTCTGCAATTCCCAATCCTAAATATGAAAGTGTTGTTTCGCTCATTATAAAACCCGGAATCGAAAGCGTTGTGCTTACTATTAAAAGGCTTGAAATTTGAGGAATTATGTAGCGAAATATTATCAATAGCGAAGGAATTTTTTCCAGGCGTGCATTTTGAACAAAATCTTCGCGTTTTAATGAATGCACTATGCCGCGCAAAGTTCTCGCACTGCCTGGCCAGCCGACAAGGCTTAAAATCAAAGTGATTATCATATAACTTTGACCGCTGTCCAGTTTTGTGTTTAAAAGTGAACGCAAAAACAAGATGAGATAGAGGCTTGGAATCAGCATAAAAAACTCTGAAAAGCGCATTATAAACCAGTCGGTAAATGAGCCAAAAAATCCTGCAAGCCCTCCAAACAAAATTGCAAGAAAAAGGCTTATGGCACTTGCGACAAAACCTATCGTAAGGGAAATTCTGCTGCCGTAAAGCAAGCGGCTAAAGGTGTCGCGTCCAAGGTTGTCCGCTCCTAACAAAAAAACAGGATAAATCTCGCCAGTTTGCTCGTCAGCCTTTGTTCCAAAAAGATGGGTTTTGCATGGAATAAAACCAAAAAGTTTATATTTTTCGCCTTCCACAAAAAAACTTATCTTGTGTTTTAAGCCTTTTACCTTTGCATACTGCCACACAGAAGGATTTAATACCCTAAATTCTCTTGCAACCAGCCCCTTTGAAGAAATTTCCACATTTGCAGGATGAAAGGTTGCTTTTTCAAACGAGGTTACCGCTGTGTAAGGAGCTATAAAGGGTGCAAATATCATTAAAAGGTACAATATTGCAATGAATATTACAGAAATTAAAGCAAGCGTACGAGATTTTATGTAGCGAAAGATTTTTTTCATTGCAGTGTACCTTTTTTATTCTCTTCCGTAGCGGATTCTTGGATCTACAACAGCAAGCAAAATATCGCTTATGAGCATTCCGATTAAAACCAAAGCCGAAATAAACATGCTGTTTGCTAAAACCAAATTGACATCCTGCTGCATAACAGCTTCGTACATCAATCTGCCAATTCCAGGATAAGAAAAGATTATCTCTAAAACCAGAGAACCGGAAAAAAGCCCTGCAAGAAGGTTCGCACTGCCTGTTATGTACGGATTTAAGGTATTTCTAAAAGCGTGCGATAAAAATATTTTGCGTTCGCTTATGCCTCTTGCCCTCAACGCCATTATGTACGGTAAGCCAAGCTGGTCGAGCATTGTCGAACGGATTGTGCGCAAAGTTCCGCCAACGCCTCCTAAAAACGAAGCCAATAGCGGAAGAAAAACGTGATATCCATAACTAAAAACAAATTTTAAAGGTGCCTGCTCTATTGGAAAATCTGGATATGCTTTTACAGGAAAAAGCCCCGTAAAAGAAGCAAAAACTTGAAAAAGAATTAAAAGTAAAATTCCTGGAAATGCGTGAAAAAACAAGGCGAAGAATGTAACTGCAATATCCAGTTTTTCTCCTGCCTTGCTCGAAAAATAAACGCCAAGCAAAAACGAAAAAACTGTGATAAAAACTAATGAAATCAAATTTAAGATTAAAGAATTTATCAGCCGGCTCTTTATTAAAAAAGCAACTGGTGCACGACTTATAAGGCTTACTCCTAAATCGTGCTCAATAAAAACTCTTTTTAACCATCTAAAATATTGAACTGTAAAAGGTTTATCCAAATCCAGTTCCGCCCTAACCTTTGCAAGTTGCTCGTCGCTAAATGCTTTTGAATCTGTGGACGACAAAGATTTTGCAGAAGATGAAGCTGTCAAAAGTTGTTCGCTCATCATCTTATCGACAATATCGCCAGGGGCTAGTGCCATAAGGGCAAACATCGCCCAGCCAAGCATAAAAAGCAGAATCAGCATTGTAAAAACTCTACTAGCAATAAAAGACAAAAGAGGAAACTTTGATTTTAGAAAAAAAGTTGGCTTAAAAAAAATTTTGAAAAAATCGCGCAAATTTTATTTTCCGTTAGATTCGCTATTTTTCTGAATGTGCAAGGCGGTATTCATCTTCGTAAGGTTTTAACTGAGCACAGATTATGTTTTCTATTTTTTCTGGAAGCAAACTCTGTTCATCCCGACTCAATCCCGCTGTTTCTATTGGGTCATGAATCGTGATTGTTATAGTGTTGCCCTTTGAAACGGTCTTTTTTTCTTCAAAAACCTTGTACGAGCCTTCTATTGTTAAAGGAACGATTGGAGATTGCGACAAGAATGCAAGTTTAAAACTTCCAGCTTTGAACTCTCTGTGCAAGCCACCTCTTGAGCGAGTTCCTTCCGGGAATATTACCTGAGAATACCCTCGCTTTACATTATCTGCCGCATCGTGAATCGCTTTTACAGACGCGCGTGCGTTTTTTCTGTCCATCAAAGTACAGTGCAAAAAGCGCATCCAATCGCCAATAAGAGGAATTGAACCTATTTCTTTTTTAGATACAAAAGAGATAAACTTTGGAACATAACCGTAGATTGCTGGTATATCCATATATCCCTGATGGTTTGCGATAAAAACAACAGCACGGTCTTGCGGCAATTTTTCAAGACCGTTTACAACTACAGTTGTTCCTGTAACCTTTGCGATATACTGCGCCCAGAGAGGAACAACTTTTAGAACTAGGCTATCCAATTCTTGCACCTTTCCCTGTTTTTCAAGTTTTAACCCCTTGCGCCTTAGAGAATTTTTTCCGAGCATCCAGAAAAAAATCTTTACTATTGTTATAAAAATCTTAAACATAAAACAATTATACTCCCTTTGTGTTTTTTTGTGAAAATTCACTTGTGCAAAAACAAATGAATTGAAAAATCTCATCTTTAATTTTGTCTTAAAAAGACATGGCTCGTCTGTGCGCCTCCCATATTGTCGTAATAGACATTTGTTAAATCCCAACGATTATTTATAGCATAAAAACTGCGCGAGCGGACCAGATATATCAATGGGCATTGCTCTAAGATAATGCTTTGATATTCATCCCAAAGAGGTTTTGCTTTTCTTTCGTCTACGATGCACGACGCTTCGTTGTATAAAAAATCAATGCGCCTTTCCCAATCCGTTGCCGGCGTTTTTTGCAATGGATACCAAACATGCAAATTTCCTGAACTAACCCAAACATTGCTGCCTTGAGTTGGAAAAATTAAACCGCCACCAAAACCTATTATAAGGCTCTGCCAGTCGTAAGAAGAAGTCAACTGCTCTACAAGTTTTTGAAAATCCGTCTGCCTTATGTTTACTGTTATGCCGATTTTTTTACACTCATCTGCGATTATCAACGCTATGTCGCTTAGAATTTGATTGTCCGAACTGATTGTAAGGTCAAATTCAACTTTAATTCCAGATTCGTCGTACAAAAATCCATCGCTTTTTTGATAAAATCCTGCACTTTCTAGCAAGCGCTTTGCCTGCTCCTGATTATAGCGATAGCGAAGTATTATATCCGCGTTAAAAAACTTATTTGGTTCCGGGAAAAAAGTATATTTGCTTTCTGCAAGTCCACGATAAGTTTGATTTATTATCCTTTCGCGATTTAAAATACAACTCATCGCCTGACGAAATTGTTTTTTTGTAAACCATTCATAATATGAAGATGATTTATTTTTTGGATTTTGATTAAAAGTCCAAAAACTTGCGCCCAGACTTCCTGCTGCGGCAAAGACAGAATAGCCTTTTTCTTCATAATTACTGGATTTTCTAACCAATTCTTCTAATTGTTCTGGAGTTGGTGAATAATCTTCCAGTTTTTCCTGCTTAAAAAGCAGATAGGAAGTGTTATTGTCGCCTATTATATGGCAAACCATAGTTTCCGGATAAACTATGCTGTTATTTTTTTCATCGCGCTCCCAAAAATCAGGATTTTTTTGATACACAAGTCTCTGGCCAGGCGTATACTCGGTTAAAAAATATCTTCCACAACTCGGCAGCGTTTTTAAATCTGTTGCAACAGAAAACAAAGCTTTTACCGCTTTTACACCGCCTTCCTGTTTTGCTTTTTTATATATAAAAGCAGGCCCAAAACTCATATTTGTTGCAAGCAGAGGTTCTGCTACGATGCGTGGAAAGTGAAAAGAAAAGCGTCTTTCATCGATTTTTTCTATTGTGATTTCGCCAGTTGTGCCGTCTCTCATTTCCATAAAGCGAGAGTTATAAGCCGATGAAGCACATTCTTCGTCTCCATAAATTTCATCGTACCAAAATATTACGTCATCGCTTGTCAACTTTACGCGAGGTTTTAAATCGTTAAAAAAAGTCCAGTAAATATCATCGCGGAGAGTGTAAATTAAATCGAGTTTGTCGTTTTTTTCATCTATTTTTATTTCAAACGAAGCAAGGCGGGGAATCCACTGTTTTTTTATGTAATCGTAATCGACAAGGCTATCTACAGTGTAGCTTAAAATTCCAGAAGTTGAACCGTCGCGTTCTGCTATTAAGAGATTAAAACTTTTTGGGTCGGCCGTAATTGCGTCATTCCAAACTCCGCCAGAATGCCCTGTAACAAAAGGCTCGCCTTTGTACGCTTTATTGATGGTTTTTGATATTATGTTGTCGGATAAGGACGCTTTGTAGGATTCTATTTCTTCTAAGGTCATCTCCAAGTGGCGTTTACAGGAAGTTATAAAAAAAATAAACAACGCTCCTGCTAAAACTAAAATTGATTGACCAACCATTTTTTTCATAAAAAAGATTGTAGCATATTTTGCTTATTTTTCGTTAAAGCGGCGTAAAAAGTCTTTCATCCTTGCTGTTTGTGGGGAATTTATTAAAGAACGAGGATTGCCTTGTTCTACTATAAGGCCTTCATCCATAAATATTAGGCTATCGCTTGTGTCGCGGGCAAATGACATTTCGTGCGTAACTACTATCATTGTCATCTTTTCTTTTGCAAGCCGTCTTATTACTTCTAAAATTTCGCCAGTGAGTTCTGGATCTAAGGCGCTGGTTGGCTCATCAAACAACAAAACTTTGGGTTTTAAAGCGAGTGCGCGCGCTATTGAAACTCTCTGCTGTTGACCACCGGAAAGGTTACATGGACAAAAATCTTCTTTCCCTTCCAAACCCATACGAGAAATTAAAGCAACTGCGTTTTGCTCTGCCTGTTTTTTGGGAATTTTTAAGACAGTAACTTGAGGGTCTACTATATTTTTTAAAACCGTATAATGAGGAAACAGATTAAAATTCTGAAAGACAAAGCCAAGATCTAAAAGTATCTGTCTTTGCGTTTTTTTATCTGCATAAAGACCGTCTTTAACTAAGTCTCTGCCTGCTATGGTGATTGTTCCAGAATCGATTTTTTCCAACTGGTCTATACAGCGGAGCATTGTGGATTTTCCAGAACCTGAAGGTCCTATTATTCCTAAAACTTGTCCTTCTTCCACATCAAAAGAAATTCCTTTTAAAACTTCCACTCCGTCGGAAAAAGATTTTTTTATATTTTTTACACTTATTATGCTCATTGTATCCTTTTTTGCGCTAGGGGCTGTAGTGGCGGCTTTGCCGGTGCAAAGCACCGAAGCGTTAGCGTAGCCACGAAAGACCCGCCCGAGCGCCCTTATAAAAATTCAAAAATCTATTTGTAATAGTCGAGTTTTTTTTCTATATAGATAAAAAAAACTGTAACTGCCCAGTTCATGACAAAATAAAAAATTCCTGCGATAAAAATTGGCGTCGTACTAAAAAGTCTGCTCGAATGTGTTTGTGCCGTTCGCAAAAGTTCTACGACGCCAATCACGCTAACCAAAGCGGTGTCTTTTACAAGGGTTATGACTTCGTTACCCATGGATGGAGTTATTGTCTTTACGACCTGTGGCAAAATTATCTTAAAAAAAGTCTGCGATTTTGAATAGCCTAAAACCTTGGCTGCCTCGTACTGCCCTTTTGAAATTGCAAGCAAGCCTCCGCGATATATTTCTGCAAAATAGCAGGCGTAGTTTACAGAGATTGCAATTATTGCAGCGGTAAAGCGATTCCACGAAAAATTGAAAAGATAAAACGGTGCAAAATATACGACTATTAGCTGGAGCATTAAAGGGGTGCCACGCACAATCAGCAAAAATGCATTGGTCGTGTAAGAAACGATTTTTAAAGGCGACATCCTTAAAAAAGTTATTGGCAAAGCGAGCGGAATTGAAAATATAAGTGTTAAAAAGAAAACTTCAAGCGAAACTATTGAGGCCTGAAGCATTGTTATTATAAGTTGTGTCATAGTTTTTATCCGCAAATCTGCTGTTTTTAAAGCAAAACTTGCGGAATGTTTTGTGGCTAAAAATTATTTGGCAATCACTGTTATATCAGAGCCAAACCATTTTGTAGAAATTTTTTCTACTGTTTTGTCGTTTGCCATTTCTTCCAGGATTGACTGAACTTTTTGAGTAAGCTTTTCATCACCTTTTCTAAAAGCGATTCCGTATTCTTCTGGCAAAAGACCTTCTTTTAATACTTCAAAAGGCTTTGAAAATGTTGAAATAGCATAGTTTGCAACAACCAAATCCATTACAACCGCGTCAACTCCGCCGATTTCCAAATCGTTTAATGCTGTGATATTGTCTTTAAATTCTACTATAGATTTTATCGATTTTCTAAACTCGACAGAATCTTCAACTGCATCTGCGGCAGAGGAGCCTGCTTGCAAACCGATTGTCTTTTGTGCAAGGTCTTTTAAGTTTTTGATGTTGGAATTCTTTTTTACAACAACAACCTGTGCATTTTTTAAATAAGGCTTTGTAAAAGAAAGTGCTTTTTTTCTGGCGTCTGTTATAGTAAGACCGTTCCAGATGCAGTCTATGTTTCCTGTTGCAAGTTCCTGCTCTTTTGCATCCCAGTTTATTGGCTGAGCGCGGAATTTTACTCCAAGGCGAGAAGCAACTTCTTTTCCTAAATCGATATCAAAGCCGATAATTTCATTTGAATCCGATCTAAAGCCCAAAGGAGGAAAAGAGTCATCGAGTCCCAATACGAATTCTCCTCTTGCAAGCAAATCCTGAAGCGAATTATCCCCTGCGCTTTTTTTTGAACAGCCTACTATAAATAAAACTGCAAGACTTGCACAAAGCAAACAAACGATTTTTTTCATAAAAATCTCCATATTCTTGATAATTAAAGTTTGCAAAGCAAACCATTTTTAGCATTTACCTTCACAGAACTCAAGCAATTTTTTACACTGCTTTTCTGTCTGAATAGGGCTTGGCCCACCTGTTGTTTCTCTTGCGCTCATACACGCATGGCTTGTAATCTTTTTAAATAAATCTTCTTCAAAAAGTGGACTTATAGATTTTAATTCTGGCAAAGAAAGTTCTTCTATGGCACTGCGTTTTGTGTCTAAAGCAAGCCGAACGCATTGAGCCGCAACTGAGTGTGCATTTCTAAAAGGCATTCCCTTTGTAACAAGATAATCTGCAACATCTGTAGCGTTTGCGAATCCACCTTCACAGCTTAAAGCCATTTTTTGAGTATTCCACTTTGCAGTAGAAACCATCTCCTGAAAAACCGTAAGGTTTGCTTTTACGCAATCCAAGGCTTCAAAAAGTGGTGCTTTATCTTCTTGCATGTCGCGGTTGTAGCTTAAAGGAAGACCTTTCATCATTGTTAAAAGATTAAAAAGCGAACCGTAAACGCGCCCAGTTCTTCCTCTTATGAGTTCTGCAAAGTCTGGATTTTTTTTCTGCGGCATGATAGAAGAGCCAGTCGACCATTTTTCGCTGAGTTCTACAAAACCAAATTCTGTTGTTGACCAATATACGATTTCCTCGCACATGCGGCTCAAGTGCATTTGCAAGATTGAAAAATCGCTCGTAAATTCTATGCAATAATCCCTGTCAGAAACGCTGTCCAAAGAATTTTCTGTAACGCCTTCAAAGCCCAAATCTTTTGCAACGCTTTTTCTGTCTAAATTTAAACCAGAACCTGCAAGTGCACCGCTTCCCAATGGAGAAGTTGAAATTCTTTTTAGACTGTCAGAAAGCCTTTGCCAGTCGCGAACAAGCATCCAAGCCCACGCGCAAAGGTGATGGCACAGCGTAACTGGCTGTGCATGCTGCATGTGAGTGTATCCTGTTAAAAGAGTTTCCTTGTGCTGAATGGCGATATTTGTGAGTGTTTTTATTACAGATGCAATCTTTTTTTGCAAATCTGGAATTGCTCGCCTAAGATAAAGGCGCTCGTCCAAAGCAATCTGGTCGTTGCGGCTGCGGCCTGTGTGCAACTTTCTTCCGCTTTCGCCAATTCTATCTGTTAAAGTTGCTTCTATAAACGAATGGATATCTTCTGCCGAATAATCTATTAAAAGTTTGCCAGATTTTAAGTCGCTTTCTATAGAAGAAAGCCCCTGCTGAATTTCTTCGTTTTCTTTTGGAGAAATTATCTTTTGATTGCAAAGCATCTTTGCATGCGCTTTTGAGCCTTGTATATCGTCAAAAGCCATGCGTTCGTCGACATAAATTGAAGTTTCAAATTCTACAGCAGCGGCATCTGGCCCTTCTGCAAAGCGTCCGTGCCAAAGTGCTGCGTGATTGTCGTGTGTTATTGCTCCGTGAGCTTCGTTTTTAGACATGATTGTGCATTATAGCGATTTTTTATATTCTGCTCAAACGAAAAATCAGTTTTCCCAAGCCATCATCTGCTCGTCGATTGGTTTACCAGGAATCGCCATCGGCAAAATCATTTCATCCTTATCAACCATAGTATCCACGATGTAAGGCTTTTTTTGAGCAAACGCTTTTTGAAAAACATCTTCAAATTCTGCATTTGAACTTGCCTTTACATAACCAACACCGTACGCATCTGCGAGTTTTTTCCAGTCAGGACCAAAATCTAAATCCGTATGGCTGTAGCGTTTTTCGTAAAAAAGTTTTTGCCAAACGCGAACATTTCCCAAAGTCGAGTTATCAACAAGGACAATTACAATAGGAAGATTGTAACGTGCTATTGTGCAAAGCTCATTGCAGTTCATTCTAAAAGAGCCATCGCCAGCGATATGCACAACCCTCGCATTAGGATTTGCAATTTGAACACCCATCGCAGCGCCTGTTCCAAAACCCATCGTTCCCAACCCACCAGAAGTTATAAAAGTGCGCGCTTTTGCAAAAGGATAAAATTGAGCCGTCCACATCTGATGCTGACCGACTTCTGTCGTTATAAAAGTGTCATCGCCAACATATTTATGCACAGTCTCCAGCATAAACTTTGGATTTACAAAATTCTGTTTTACAACACTATAAGTATTTGGAATTTCACCCTTCCATTGTTCAATCTTTTTAAGCCAAGATGAATGCTCTTTTTTTTCTACAAGAGGCAAAAGTCTTTTTAAAATTGATTTTAAATCCCCAACCAATTGACCGCCAGTAGGAATATTTTTATTTATCTCAGCTGGGTCAATATCGATATGAAAAATTGTCGAATGTTCAGCAAATTTTTCTGGCTTACCAATAACTCTGTCAGAAAAACGCGCACCCAAAGCCAAAACCAAATCGCTTTCTGTAACTGCCATATTGCTCGCACGAGTTCCATGCATACCGACCATCCAAGTGCAAAGCGGATGCGTAGCAGGAAATACATCGCGTCCCATCAGGCTTTCTGCAACAGGAATGCAAGCTTTTTGTGCAAGTTCCAGCAATTCGCTTTCTGCACCAGATATTTTTATTCCGCCACCAGCGTATATTATTGGACGCTCACATCGATTTATCAAATCAGCAGCTTTTTGAATTTCTTCATCAGAAGGAACATTTACGCTCATAACCCTTTTAAAATTGACATTGTGCAAAACTAAATCTTTTGCCCCATCGTCGCCTTTATGTAGAGGAGTAAATTCGCACTCTTGTGCTGTTATATCTTTTGGAATATCGACAAGGACAGGTCCCGGACGACCAGACTTTGCAATCAAAAAAGCCTGTCTTATAGTGCTTGCAAGGTCTTCAATCCGCTTTACCATAAAATTATGCTTCGTTATTGGGAGCGTTACTCCAGTTATGTCTATCTCCTGAAATGTATCCTTACCAAGTAAAAAAGTCCCAACGTTGCAAGTTATAGCAACGATAGGCGAAGAATCCATATAAGCGGTTGCAATTCCTGTTACAAGATTTGTAGCTCCAGGACCAGAAGTCGCCATACAAACGCCAACTTTTCCTGTTGAGCGAGCATAACCGTCAGCAGCGTGCGAAGCTCCTTGTTCATGAGCGGTTAAAATGTGTCGAATGCGGTTAGAGTTTTTGTATAGAGCATCGTAAATGTTGAGTATGTTTCCTCCAGGATAACCAAAAACAGTATCAACTCCCTGTTCAACCAAACATTCAATTACAATTTGAGAACCGTTTATTTTCAATTTATACCCCATTTTGCTGCGGCTAAAAGTCCGACTGTATTTTTGCCTCATAGTTTAGTGATTTTAAGAACCTTACACAACACAACATCAATTTTGGATTAAACTGTAAAGTCATCTTTGCCCTACATCGCCTTTTGTTTTGCAAAATCCCATAGCGTATTGCTCCTTGAAAAAATTGATTTACAAGAAAGCTCTTGCAATATCATTGGGAATTTTTAGAATAATTAAGCGATGCGCATTTTGTTTTATTCAACTTCGTCTTCGGTTTATGACGAAAATTTAGTTTCAAAAACCTTTCCTACTTATGCACAAGAATTTGAAGATTTGGCGAAAAAATATGCAGAATACGATTTTATAATAGCAACCCAATTGCCAGGAATGTTTCTGCTCGATCTATCGCATGATGAATTAGCATTTAAAGCAAAAAGCGTTCAATACGAAATAATAAAAGAAGACAAAGAAGAAGAAATTGCAGATTTTTTAGAAACTCTAAAACCAGACCTTGCAATCGCCGTAACTTTTTACACAGTTCCATTTGACTGGCTCACCGCAAAAGACGCACTAGTTGCAGAATATTTAGAGAAAAAAGGCATAAAAACAATATGCCACAATCTTCAAACTGCACTCGACTGTTTTGACAAATGGAAAACCCACAATCTTTTGCAAAGACTCAATATAAAAACTCCAAAAGCCGTCTACATTCACCATGAACTTTTTATAAACGCGGCAAACAGAACTTTTGTAAAAAGCAATGTCTATAAATCCGCAGTTTTGCACGAGATAGAAGAACTAAATTTTCCAGTCATAATAAAAGACACAACAGGATTTAGCAGTTACGGAACCGATGTTCTTGAAAATTTTGAACAAGTAAAAAATTTCCTAAAATCAAAAAAGTTTACTTCTGACAAAATCGTAGAAGAATTCATAAAAGGCGCGCATTTAGGAACACAGATAATAGGAAAACCCAAAGGCAGAAAAATCGTATACGAAATAGAACCGCCATTTTTGTTCAGCGTAAATAAATATGGAATAACTTCGCCAAAGCAGAGCGAAAAGGCAGGCCCTGTAAATTCAAAACGATACAAAATACATAAGCTCAACAAAATTCTAAAACATCTTTCGCGTGCTTGCCGTTTTAAAGGAATTGCACAAGTCGATTTAATTTTTGACGGAAAAGATTGGTTTGTAATCGAAATAAACCCTCGCCTTTCTGGAATGACAACGACTTACGCTCACATGCAAGGAAAAACCGTTTGTGAAACATTTTTAGATAGCGCACAGTTCTTATTAAAGCAAAGCGACGGCGCAAAAAAAACTCGCACAAAAAGGCAAAAATCAAAATACTATTTTACGCTCAACATAAAACTTTCGCTTGCAGATGAATACGAAAGCAAAGAATTTTTAAAAAAATCCTATATAAAAAAAGTATACGAAATAAAAAATTTAGCAGCACAACAGCTTAGAGAACGAGGCTATTGCGAACTCATACTCACAGCAAAAACGAAAGATGAACTTTTGGAAAACCTTGAAGATTTGAACAACACCTACGCACAAAAGATGGAAAAAATTTTTTACGAAAACGCAAAAGAATTGATAAAAAAATTGTGAGCGAAATGTTCAAACAAATAAAACGCAAAAGTCTGCAAAATTAAAATCCACCGATATCGCTTTTCGCCATTTGCAAAATTAAAATCCGCCGACTTTCAAAAATCCGCCGATTTTCAAAAATCTTCAAAGATCCGCAAAAATCGCTAATTCTGCTCTGCTTCCAACCGCTTTGCTTCTTTTAACCATTCCTCTTTGGTCATAAAATACGCCTTGATTTTTCCGTTTGTATCTTCAATATTCGTAACGCTGTAAACATCGTAATTTTCAATGAGCCACTGGTTATAAGAAGTCCAAGACTCAAAATCTTTAGATTCCGTCATAAAAAAAATATAGCACAATAAAAAAACAATTTCAGCGCTTTGCAATATTATGTTTTCGCCTTAAAAAAAATTAAATGATATAAGAAGCACAAAACTTTACTCGACCAGCTGTGCGCGGTTTCGCTCTCGCTACATTGCTCCGTTCGCACAGGAGTGCTCACTGTGCAACTTGCCTTCGGCAAGCCGCTACCATCTGGGCTAAGATTTATTTTTAATAAAACGAATTGTTCGCTCGCTGTATAAAAAATCGCAAGTCCCAAAATCGCACAAAGGCCAGACATCGCACAAAATCCAAAAATCGCAAATGGCAGATTTTTCGATAATTGAATATCGCACGGAAAAACGACATAATTCAAAAAAATCCACTATCAATTTTTGAGGAAAATAATGTACAAACCTGAACTTTTAGCGAGCATAAAAGGATACAATTCAAAGAAATTCTTTCAGGATTTTACCGCTGGCATCATAGTCGCAATAGTTGCACTTCCGCTTTCCATAGCCTTTGCAATCGCTTCTGGCTGTTCTCCAGAAACAGGTCTTTATACAGCAATCATAGCAGGATACTGCATTTCTGCCTTTGGCGGAACAAAAGTTCAAATTGGAGGTCCTACAGGCGCGTTCACAGTAATCATATACGCAATAGTAAACAATCCAAATTTGGGATTTGCAGGTCTTGCAACGGCAACTGTTTTAGCAGGAATAATGCTCATACTTTTGGGAGCATTTAAACTTGGAGGTCTTGTAAAGTTCATTCCGTATACGATTGTTGTAGGTTTTACAGCAGGAATTGCAGTTACAATCGCAACAGGTCAGATTGGCGACTTTTTTGGCCTTACACCGCAATTTCCAATAGTAGCATTTGGAAGCGTTTACGAAAAAATGCCAGGAACTTTTGTCGGCAAAATCCTAATCTACGCAAACTCTCTTTCTTCAATAAATATTTATTCGTTTTTAATGGCACTTGTAAGTTTAATTCTTCTTTTTGTGCTTCCAAAATTTACAAAGAAAATTCCAGCAAGCCTTATAGTAATCGCGCTTGCAACTTTGGCAAATCTGTTTATAGACCATTTTTTCAACTTAAAAACAACTCTAATAGGCGACTTATACAAAATTCCAGATTCGCTTCCAAAGCCTATGCTTCCAGACTTTAGCATAAACACAATAAAGACGGTTTTTCCTTCTGCAATTTCAATCGCTCTTCTTGCTGCAATAGAGTCGCTTCTATCTGCCGTTGTTGCCGACGGAATGACAGGCTCAAAGCACGACTCGAACAACGAACTCATAGGGCAGGGAATTGCAAACATCTTTAGTCCGATTTTTGGAGGCTTACCAGCAACAGGAGCAATAGCACGCACAGCAACAAATATAAACAACGGAGGAAAAACTCCCATCGCTGGAATTGTGCATGCGCTCACCTTGCTTTTTATAATGATTTTCTTTGGAAAATACGTTCAATACATACCTCTTGCATCTTTGGCGGCAATTCTGATTCAAGTAGCGTGGAATATGGCAGGCTTACGTGCAATTCGCTCTCTCTTAAAAGGGCAAAAATCCGATACAGCGGTTTTACTCGTAACATTTTTAATAACCGTTTTTATCGACTTAACTTATGCAATAGGAATAGGCCTTGTATTTGCAGCGTTCCTATTCATAAAAAAGATGATAGATTTATCGACAGTAAGTTTAGGTTCTCCTTCTTTGGCAGAAGGTCTAAATGGAGAAGGCAGCACACAAGAACTAACGCTCCCAAAACAAGTTTTAGTTTACGAGATTGACGGTCCGCTTTTTTTTGGCACAGTTAGAAAATTTGAATATGCAACAGAAGTCGCAGATGCAGATATAAAAGTCATCATATTCAGAATGAAAAACACTTTATATTTGGATGCAGGTGGAATAATCGCATTAGAGCAGGTTAAAAACGCCTGCGACAGAAAAGACATAACGATAATACTTTCAGGGCTTCACAAACAGCCGTATTTGCTTTGCAAAAAGATGGGAATCGTAGAGATAATCGGTCGGGAAAACATCTTTGCAAATATCGATTCAGCATTAAAACGTGCAGAAGAGATTTTAACATCAAAATAATTTTACAAGGATAAAAAATGGCAGAAAAGCAGACAAAAAATCAAAATATAGAAGACAGCTTTGAATACAAACTTGCAAAAGAGCAGACAATAAACTACATCTGGCAGTCGGTCATGGGCGACTTTGTATATAAGACAAAGGATATGGCAGCATTTTACGAGCAGGTAAAAGACATAGCTCCAAACCGTTCAGATTTTTTTATAAACTGGTTCAAAGGCTTTGTTTCAGTTGCAAACTGGGATTTGCAAGTAGCTGCAGAATTCTATAAAAACGCATTTTTGCACATACAACAGGCAGAAGAATTCACAGGCAGATTTATTCAGCAGGCATTCACTTTTTTTATGTATGTTAATCAAAAAGATTTTGCACTGGAAATCTGGAACTACGGAGTTTCAAAAAAGATGGTTGGAACTCTAGACGAATTATTTTTCAAAAATTTTAATCCAAAAGAGCAATTCTGGACTCAATTTGCACCAATCGCTTTTGTAGATGAAAAATCAACTCAAGAAAAAGTTATAGTGGACTACAAAAAAGAAAAAAAGGACAAGCTATTAAAAGCACTGGAAGATTGCGATTTAAAAGTCTTTATGCAGGAAGAAAACAAAGTCGATATAAACACTTACAAATTTTCTGGAGTTTCGCCGTTATATTATGCAATTCAATTCAAGGCAACACTAAAAAACGGTAGCGATGCATACGCGAAATCGATGGCAGAATTTAGAACAAATCAACTCGTATCAACCTTCGACTTTTCAAAAGCTAAAAAGCAGCAGATAGAAGAAGCCATTTTAACGGTGCGTCACAATATGAAAAAAACTTATGTCGAGTCAAACCTCGCTAAAATCATGTTTTATGCCTATTACTGCAAGGACAGCCAGATAGAACAAAAAACAAAACAATTAGACGAAATTATCTCGTTCATAATCGAAAAAACGCAAGATGTAGACAAATTTGAGATGAATGCAGGCTCTTCGATGACAAACACCGCCTTGTACCTTGCAGCAGAATTAGACGACTTTGAAGTTTCAAAAAAATTGCTGCAAAAAGGAGCAGATACGAAAAAGTCGAGGGGAAAAGCAGATTTTTCTTTTACGACAAAGCAAGGAAAAATCCTAACGACAAGCCTTCCAAACAATTTTATATATCGCCTCATAACATTTCAAAGCTGGAACACGCTAAAAATGTTCTTAACAGATTTTAAAAATCAGGCAGAACCGCAAATGACTGCAAAAACACAAAAGAGCGATATTACGCCCCTGGTCTATCTCATACTTACGCAAGTCTACAACGCCCCAAACGAAACTGAATACGAAAAAAACAAAAAAACTGTGGATTCGCTTTTACCGCTGATGCTGGACTGCGGAGCAAAACTGGAGCAAAAAACTCTCTTTGGAACAGCAAAGTCTTTATTAGGGCTTTAGTTTTTCGCGTTGATTTTTGATTTTTAACTTTCTGCCTTTTCTACGAGGCAAACAAGTTCCTCTCCCCACCACTCGCCCATCATAGAGCGTGCTTCTGCCTGCAATTCTGGAATAACCGCACCGTGAAGCTGTTTCAGATTATTAGAAACATAATAAAGGCAAAGCCTTCGCAATTCTTTTTTTTCATTTTCGGTTAAGACAATCGCATTTTCATCTGAATCTTTTACACCAATCGCGCTGTACAAAATCGTAAAAACCGACGAAACAGAAATAACCCTCTGCCACTCGCCCAAATCGCAGACCTTTTTTTTAGAAGTTATGCCACCAGAAATATCATAAAAATAGACAAAGTCCGAAATGCCCAGATATTTTTGAGCAAAATGCGAAGCATAAAAATAAATAAGCACATCCTCCGCCATAACGCAAAAAACAGATGGAATCTGCTCAAAAGCATTTAGCAAAACCTCTCGCCTAAAAAGCTTGCCCCACAAAAATCCTGAATGCGTTTTGTTTACAAAATAACTTTCAAAAATCTCGTGTCCTTCCAGAACTCCAGGATGAACGTTGTAAATTTTTTTTCGCCGCTCATTTATAAAGTCTTGATTGGGCGTTCGCTGCAAAACTTCGTTTTGCACCGTCGCTATGTTTCGGGTTCCGCTAGACGCTCCAGCCTCCTCGCTCGCAAAGCTCTCTGCGGTGGCCGGCTTTGCCGCCCTGCACAGCGCTAACGCACCCTCGTTATAAATTTCAGCCCTACCATGAACAATATCCGCACCGCTTTCCATTGCGGCTTTGTATAAAATCTCTAAAGCATCGTGGGGCAAAACATCATCGCTATCGGCAAAAAAAATGTAAGATGCTTTAGCATTTAAAACGCAAGAACGCCTCGCTTCTACAAGCCCAAAATTTTTAGAATGAACAACCAAAGAAAAACTTATATTTTTGTTAAGAGACTTGGCCTTTTTAGAAAACTCTTTTACGATTTTTTTACAGAAACTTTCATTTTGGGCAAAGCCAAATCGCTTTTGAGTTTTACAAGGGCTTCCGTCGTCGACAATAACAACTTCAAAATTTTCAAAAGTCTGCAATAGTAAACTTTCCAAAAGGCGAGGCAAAGTTTTTTCGCTATTAAAAACAGGAATACAAACGCTTACAAGAGGATTTTTTTTCATAAAATTATTTTAGCACAAAAAGCAAAAGCCCCGACAAACTTTTAATGTTGAATTGCTTCTGAGCGCACATCCGTGTGCGCAAGCGATTGGTTCAAATAAAAACGTCCGTGCTTTTATTTGACTGACAGTTTTTTGCAAAACTGTCGCGTTGTTTCTAAGCGCACCTCCATGTGCGCAAGCGATTGGAAGGGTGAGCGCAAGCGAAAACAAACGCAGTGCGTAGAACTGCGTTTGGTCGTAGGCGTAAGCCGTAGCCCTGCAAAGCGCGGTCTGTCGTTAGACAGATGCGCCCAAAATAAAAAAAAATTTCTCTTTTTGCAAATCCGCCTTATGTACAAAACAAAAATCTGCTTTTTAAATATCTTCTTCGAGCAGAAGCTCAACAGGACAATGGTCAGAACCCAAAATTTCCGTGTGAATCTTTGCGTCTTTCATTTTGGATTTTAGATTTTCGCTAACCAAAAAATAGTCTATACGCCATCCTGCATTATTTTCCCTCGCACTAAAACGATACGACCACCAACTGTAAATATCTTTTTGTTCAGGATAAAAAAAACGGAAGCTGTCTACAAAACCGCTCTGCAAAAGTTCTGTCATTTTGGCACGCTCTTCATCTGTAAAGCCCGCATTTCGCCTGTTTGAAGAAGGATTTTTTAAGTCAATTTCTTCGTGTGCAACATTCAAATCGCCACAGACAACAACGCCTTTTTTCGATGCAAGTTTTAAAAGATAGTTTTTAAAATCTGTTTCCCACTGCATTCTATAGTCTAAGCGACGCAATTCATTTTGCGAGTTTGGAGTATAAACTGTAACAAGATAAAAATTTTTGTATTCAAGCGTTATAACTCTGCCTTCCAAATCGTGCTCTGCAATATCAATTCCATAAAAAACGCTCAAAGGTTTATGCTTGGCAAAAATCGCCGTTCCAGAATAACCTTTTTTCTGCGCATAATTCCAAAACTGCTCGTAACCAGCAGGAAGTTGCATTTCGATTTGCCCAGACTGCAACTTTGTTTCTTGCAGACAGAAAAAATCAGCATCCAATAATGAAAACGCCTCGTAAAAATTTTTTCCAACAACAGCACGCAAGCCGTTTACATTCCAAGATATAAATTTTAAATTCATAAGCCGATTATACAAAATCTTTTATATTTTTACAGCGTTGTTTTATCAATATTTTCGTTGTAACTTTCCGTAGGAATCTATTTCCCATTTTTTAACAGGATTTTCATCTGTTACAGTAAATCTTGTATAATTCCATTTTCCGCCATAATTAACATCAATATCACCAGACAAAACACCTAGATTTGCAATATAAAATGCAGGTGTAATTTGTGCAACAATAATTTCTGTACTTTGCAAAACTCCATCAATATTTACAGTCTTTAATTCAGTACTGCTAATTTTATCCAAGTATATATCATTATCCGTGTTGATATTTCCATCCACTTTTATAGTAAACTGGTTTCCGTTATGATATATTCCACTTCCTTTCCCACTGCCTACACATTTATTCTGAATTATTCCGCCGCCAGACAATGTCGTATTTGAAGAAAAATCAAGATAAATTCCTCCACCGTTACCCCTTGAAGCATTGAACACTATATATCCGCTATTAATGTATAAGGCATTTGAATTGCATATTCCCCCACCTAAACTTGCATAGTTGTAGTAGACTCCACCATCGCCTGTAAACTCTGCTTCTTCGTCTGGCTCTCCTGTGCTGGTTGCAGAAGAATAGCCCAGATACAGTTTTCCATTGTTATATATTCCTCCACCACTTGTACTTGAATAGTTTGAGTGGTTGTTAGTAGCTGCAGTCTCCGCCGCATTTTTGTCGCCAATTACCGCAGAACCGTACATGAACATTTTGCCGAAGTTATACACACCGCCACCGTTGTTATTTGAAGCATTATCCTTTATAGTTCCGTATGCCATTCTAAATGTGCCATCAGAAGAAACATATACTCCTCCGCCACCTCCAGCGTTGCTCGTCGCCTTATTATTTTGTATTATTCCGCCATTCATAGAAAAGTCGATGTTGCCTGTAGAAAGATACACGCCACCTCCACTTTCTGCCTCATTGTTTTTTACAATTCCTCCAGACATCTTAAACACACTATTAGAAGAAGAAACAAGAACTCCGCCACCATATTTTGCACCATTTTTTCCTATTCTTCCGTCACGCATATAAAAGTTAGCAACATTGCATATTCCGCCACCACCGCTACTATTACCAACTCCCTGGGCGTAGTTATAGTAAATACCGCCATCGTTTGAAAAATCTGCTTCATCGTCTGGCTCTCCTGCACTGTTTGCAGAAGAATAACCTAAATACAGTTTTCCATTGTTGTATATTCCGCCGCCTTTTTGCGCATAGTTTGAGCAGGCGCTTACGGTTGCAACGACCGTAGCATCCTTGTTGCCAATTACCGCAGAACCGTACATGAACATTTTTCCACCAAATAATGCAACACCACCACCATAACCTGTTGCACTAGATACACTAACAGTAGCAGAATTACCTTTTATCGTTCCGCCAGAAAAATTGAAAGTTCCAGCAACCTGAACGCCACCACCTTTCGTATCAGCATTATTACTTGTTTTGTTGCCTTCTATAGAGCCTCCGGTCATGTTGAAAGTGCCATCTGTATCATCAACATTAACCCCACCACCATTTCCTGTAATTTCATTTTTAGAAATTACGCCACCGCTCATATTAAAGACTCCTGTTCTGTCAATGTGAACACCGCCACCATGCTTTGCCTTGTTCCCACAGATTTTTGCATTGTCCTTTAATTCTAAAGTTCCTAAATCTACATAGATTGTTGCGCCATCATTACCATCCCCTGTTGCAAGGTTTCCTCGTAGTATAGTTCCTCCACTTTCGCTATAACCATTCTCATTTCCTACAACAACATTGTCTTTTATTGTAACTTTAGAACCCACAAAAATGAATATTGCGCTTCCATTGACTGCTTTGCACCTGTCGATTTTGGAATTTCCTTTTATATTTAAAAAACTCTCCCTTAACCCAGAATTACGCCTTATCCATATCGCTCCACCATTGCCGTCTGCCACGCAGTCAGTTATCGTAACATTTTCTAGCAAGCACTCAGTATCGGAATCAGTAATTATATATATCGCTCCAC
The DNA here is from genome assembly GCF_900497595.1 of Treponema pectinovorum. Classification (NCBI taxonomy): domain Bacteria; kingdom Pseudomonadati; phylum Spirochaetota; class Spirochaetia; order Treponematales; family Treponemataceae; genus Treponema; species Treponema pectinovorum. The sequence goes on along the minus strand of NZ_UFQO01000005.1, from coordinate 1,559 downwards.
CATATTGAGCCTTGCAGTTTGTAATTGAAGAATCCTTCATAGTTAGTTTGGCTAAAGGACCTACATAAACACCGCCACCAGAAGAAGTCGTTGCGGAATAGCAATTTTCTATTTTGCAATCTGTAAGATTTGCCTCTCCAGAAATTGAAAGACATGTTTTATTAGATTCAGTAAGTATAACTTTAGAGCCGTCAAAAGTGATGCGCTTCATTGTTAAAGATTTATCGAGCATTAAATTAAGCATGGTGTTTCTATTATTATCAGTTTTTCTGCTTATCGTCGCCTTTTCAGTCAAGCCTTGTATAGCAATGTTAGAATCGACAGTAATTTCAGCCGACTCCGAAGTTTTTCCATCCACATAAATCGTATAAGGGCCTTCTCCCTTGCATTGAGAAGCGGCCTTTGCAACCGTGGCATAAGGCTTTGCGATTGAACCGTCGCCTGTGCTGTCGTTTCCTTCAACTGCTTGAATAGATGAATTCGAAAGATACCAGTAGCCAGAAGCTGAATCGGAAGGGTCGACCTTTGTTCCACGCACATAAAATTGCATTCTTTCTTGTGGAGTTATGGAAAGAGTTTGCGTTGTATTTCCGTCTGGCAAGTACCAAAGGTTTGTCTGGAATCCTGGCCAAACTGTAATTTCCTGCAAAACCACAGCAGCAGAAATGCCAGCTTTTTTTAGAATTATTCCAAGAGTATAAACCCCAGGAGAGCAATCAGCTTTTGTAATTTCTCCAGTATAATCATTTACATACACAGTCGGAAGAGTGGTAGTTATAACAGTTCCCGAAAGAGTTTTTCCAGAAATGATTTTTGTATTTGTCGTATCTAGCGAATAATCACTTGGCAAATTATAAGAAAGAAAAATGCTGCCATTTACATTGGACAAAGTATTAGGTTTTAAGGAAATTGTTATAGAAGCCGACTTACCATTCCACAAAAAAGTTTCGCCCGTAATTCCAGAAGCAATTTCATCAGAGCCTTTATAAATTGAAATTTTTGCCTTGTAAGTTCCACTAGCCGTAGCCGAAAAAGGAAAATAAAAAGAATTCCCATCCTTTTTGCCAGCAATCTCGCCGATGCTAGAAATAGGATTTCCGCCTGAATCCAGTATTTTCAATTTTGCAGATTTTCCACTCATAAAGGAGTCGTTTTCAATGTTAGGAAAAGCTGCCCTTTCGCTTGAAAAAATGTCCGTAGAAGCAGGCATTGAAGAAAAACTTACATAAATCCCCTTTTCGCCATTCAATTCGTCAGTCTTAGAGTTGTTAAAAAAATTCGAGCATCCAAAACTAAAAAGAGCCAAGCAAATCAACCCAAAAAAACGCAATTTACACATAAAACCCTACCTAAAAAATAAAAAAGTAAACCTATTATATTCTAACACAAAACGCAGGGATTGTAATTTTAGTCAAAAATACAACAGAAAAAAGCAGAATAGAAAAATTAAAAAAGATTAAAATCAGGGCACATCTTGAGCCAATTCGCGTTGCTCACAGGCACAAGAGCGCGCTTTGCAGGGTTACGCTTGCGCTCCAGCCTCCTCGCACGCAAGCCGT